>JBCDFM010000083.1:0-15145 GCA_039178015.1 Pseudomonadota bacterium | reverse complement strand
TTTGAAGGGCTGGACCGTAGCGGAGAATTGCTGCGTTATCCAGCGCAGTGGCTCTGCGATGTCGTTCAGGAGACAGTTCGCTTCCGGGTCGTGGTGTCGGATTTTGAAGTCGGGTGCCGATTCGAAGCGAAAGGCATCGCAGTCCTCAAGGAATTGAGTAAAGAGCTTCACCTGCGTATTGCTAGAGACGCGATACCATTTCTGACCCAGGTCTCCAACTTGGAACTCAGAATCCACCCACGCAATCGAGCTCGGTTTGACGCCTCGGTCGATAAGCTTCCCGACTGCTGCGAGCCCTGCCGGACCTGCTCCCACCACTGTCCATTCAAATGATGACATGATGACCCTCTTGCATGCACCTGAGATCACTATAGGCTGTTTTTGATCTTCACGCGTTGAAAACACAATCTAGGTGCAGGACACGAAGGAAGGCTATTTTGAATACATCCCTACATGTATATGAGTTGCGTAGCCTCCGCGTATCCAGCCAAAATGGGCCCTGTTTGCCTAGCTAAGTTAGAATGCAGGCAACAACATGAGGAGCGCACGATGGCGCTGATGGACAAATCCTGGTGGCAGCTCGACGGCTCCCGCGAACTTGAGTCTTCCCAGCAGCCTGGTGACATTGCAGTAGATGTCGCCATTATTGGCGCTGGCTTTACTGGCCTCTGGGCCGCCTACTATCTTAAGAAGGCCGATCCTGGGTTGGATGTTTGCGTGATTGAACGCGATTTCGCCGGTGTAGGCGCTTCCGGTCGCAATGGGGGTTGGGCCCAGGGTGACATGGCGGGGTCGCCGGAGGATCACGAAGTGGGCCAGCCCGGCGGCGCCCTGCGCATGGCCCGTGCGATGCAGGTGACGGTTGACGAGATCGAACACGAAACGGCGCAGCTGGGCATTGATTGCCATTTTTGTAAAGGCGGTACCGTCAATCCGGCCATCAACCAGGGCCAGCTGAACAGACTCAGAAAATTTGCTAAAGAAGCTCACGCACTGGGTATGGATGACAGCGACTATCGCATTCTCACGCCCGAGGAAACGTTTGAGCGAGTGCGCATTCCCGGGATTATCGGCGGCCTGTATTCGCCTCACTGTGCGGTGATTCAGCCCTATGCGCTCTGTGCAGGCTTAGCCGATAAGCTTATTCAGATGGGCGTTACGTTATATGAGAACACGCCGGTAATAGAGTTCCACTCTCAGAAAAAACAGCTGCGAACCGATAAAGGCTTGGTTCGATATAACACGGTGATCTTGGCCACGGAAGCCTATACGCAACTGTTACCTGGCTTTGAGCGGCGGCTGATGCCGTTTCATAACTACATGATAGTGACGGAACCCATCCCGGCGGCACATTGGGAAGAGATTGGGCTGCGCCATCGGGAAGCGTTTGAGGATGGGCGTCATATGATCTATTACGGTCAGCGCACCCGAGATGATCGCATCGCGATCGGAGGGCTGTCGGTGCCGTACTACTATGGCTCCAGAATTAATACAGCCTCTTGGGCACACCATCGATCACACGACATGCTCGAGCAAGCTCTAAGACAGATTTTCCCCGTGCTGGCAAAAACCCGTATCGAACATCGCTGGGGCGGCGTGCTCGCAGCACCCAGAGATATGTATCCCTCGGTTGGGCTAGACCGTGCAACAGGCTTTGCCTGGTGTGGCGGTTATGTAGGGCAGGGCGTGGCGGCCGCGAATCTGGGTGCGAGAACCCTGGCGGACCTGATACTGGAAAGGCCTTCGGAGCTGGTTGATCTTCCCTGGGTCAATCATCAATCGCCCCGGTGGGAGCCGGAACCAATCCGGTGGCTAGGCGCCACCATGGCCTCGTCGATGCTCAACCTGGCGGACTGGGCGGACGAGCGCGACAACAAAACGCTCGCGCGTTTTAGCGCCCGCGCTGCAGACCTCTTTGGCTTGTGAAATCCAAGAGTCCAAACCTTGTTTCATGCATCGCGTCGATTAGAGTTCGAAAAACAGCGCAACTGCACCAGGAAAAGTCTCGCCCGTATTCAGCAGACTAAACCGTGGACGCTTCGGCAGACGAAACCATGCCCGCCGCCGCAACTTACTACTCAGTTTGAGATAGGCACATTTATTGAACTTTTGCGGTCGCTAGGGTGGGCTTGCACATGGTCGGTGTGTTGCCATAACCGAGCTGGTTAGCGTGCTGTTGTACGCATAAAATCGCCGGAGCTCAGGGAGTGCTCGATCATTGCGCTCCGTAGGAAAGCTGATGCCAGATTGTGGAGTATTTTCGCAAAAATGGGCGGCAATTGGACGTTGAGAGCTTACGATGGTGAGTGGAACATTTTCTACGCTGTGAATTTTGAGCAGCCCGATTACGATTCCCTCACACTCGTGTTACTAATAGGTCCATCGAACTGTGCGAGATATTCGCCTTACCAAAAAATCTACACTGCTCGTGGTGATTTCCCTTTCGGGGTTTCTAACCGGTTTTGATTACACCGCGTTAAACGTCGCAATTCCCGAACTCTCGCAACTATTTCATAGCAGCTACTCGATTACCAGTTGGGTACTGCTCGCCTATGCCCTCGTGTTCGTGTCATTTTCGATGCCGGCGGGGAATCTTATGACACTGTTTGGCGTCCGCGCGTTACTGTACGTGGGTTTCGCGGTGTATGCTATTGGGTCAGTCTTGTGCGGTATCGCTCCTAACATTTACATTCTCATCGCAGCCCGCGCGCTGCAGGCGATCGGTGGTGCGATCTTGTTTGTGTCCGGACCGGCATTGGTGCGCACGCAGTTGCCGAAGCAGGATAGAGGGCATGGTTATGGCGTGGCAGCGTTGGCGCCGACCATAGGCGTTTTCGCGGGTCCAGCTTTGGGAGCGTTGGTGATAACCGAGCTAGGTTGGCGTTGGATCTTTGCGATTAACTTGCCGGTCTGCGCCTTAGGCATTTTATTGATCAACGGGCTAGAATCTACCTCTAACCGGCACGCCGCAGAAAAGCAGAAGCTGGATGTGCCTGGTGCCTTGCTCCTGTTTGTTGCCCTAGTTTGTTTCGTGCTTGCGGTTAATCAGGGAACGGAGCTGGGCTGGACGAATCCAATCATCCTGGCGATGTGTTGTTTAAGTGCAGTGTGCATCACAGGATTTATATATTGGGAGTTGAACAGTGAAGATGCGTCTATGGACATACGCCTTTTGCTCGAGAGGCCATTCCTCATAGGGTCTTTGGCGGTGTTTTTATTTCTGATGTTATATGGGGGCCTTAACTTTAGCATGCCCATCTTTCTGAATCAGATAAAAGGCCTGGCTACTGGGTCCGTCGGCTTGGTCATGGCCATTCAACCAATGGTGGTGTTGATCATGACCCTGTTCGCCGGATGGCTTGCAAAAGCTATAGCCGTTGATGCTCGCGCTAAAATGGGGTTCGCATTGCTGCTGATCGCGCTGCTGCTTGCGCTTGAGGATCATCTGACTACCGGCATTCTATTGATTGCCTGTGTGCTGTTTTTGTTTGGGCTCGGGCAATCACTTTTCCTGGCCTCGACTATCGAGATGACGCTGGAACAGATCGACGAGGGCCGCGCCGCCCGAGCCAATGGCTTACTCAGTACGCTGCGCACCCTCGGCCAGCTCATCGGTGTCGTCATGTTTGAAACACTGCTGTCCGAATCGGTAGGTGCGAACAATATTCAAGTTACACCGACGCAGGGCGATCACTACGACTTTCGCAGCATATTTTGGTTTGCGTTGAGTGTAAGCGTTATGGCTGGGTTTGCGGCGATTTACCTTGCGCGATTGGTGTCGCACGCTGCCGAAGGAGAAGCGCCGTGAAGCTGGATTTACTCGAGCTAGCGAGTGCCGCCAGGCCAGGGCTGTTTGACACGATTCGCACGCCAGATCTGATGACCGTGCTGATTTTGGCGAATCTCATGTCCCCTGAGCTATGGCGCGTGGCTGATGCGGTAAAGGCGCGGGTCTCGGCGAAAGGGTTGGCGGACGACCTTGGATATCAACATACGCTAATCAACGAGGCTTTGACGTTTGTAGACCATCATTTCACGCATTTAGTCGCGAGCGAAGTGTCTACGCTGATTGGCGTTGTCAACCTGGACGATGAGCGCACATGGAACGGGGCTGAGCTTGTCGATAAGACTATTGCTGAGATACATGATGAGTACGCCAGACGAGCGACCTTAGGCACCCTGGCCCCGGGAGTTGATCCAGAGCAGTTGGTTCTCAAGAACGAGTTTCCCGTTTACACGTATCTCACGATTGAAGGTATGCACGCAGAGCGTTTACTGGAGAAGCGAAAGTACCGGCGCTCCAAAGGGATTTCGATCTGTGCCGATGAGGCCACGCTAATCGCGTCGTTGTTGTGCATCCTTGGGGTTATTTCATTTCACGACTTTGTGATTATTGGCGCTCCCGCCCACTATAGCGTACTGACCTTTGGATCTGAGGATCGCTCATTCTGGTCCAATGGTAAAAAGGAGTTTTTTGACCACGCGACGTGGAAGAGCCTACTCACGACAAACCCAGAAACTGATGCCCAGCTTCAATTTGATATGCGCTTAAATTCAGCTGATAGAATCATAACCCCAGCCGGATTTGCTTTGTTAAAGGAGCGCAAGAGTACGCTGCCAGCGAAGTCGATTGAAGTCATTCTTAGAGAGACCGATGCCTTTTTTGGTATGCGACTCCGCCAGCTTGAACCCTTGGCGAAACCCGACTTTCCCTCGGCATGCGATACCAGTTATGAGGATCAGTTTAACGACTTCGTTCAACCGCAAAGTGCGGACGATGTGCAGCAGAAAGTGAGGCAAAAAGCTGCCGCTGCGCCCGGTTCAGTGTTTGACAAAGCGCTGTACTGTTTTCGCGACATTTCGGTGGCAGAGCCAAATGTATATTTGCTCGCATCACTCCACGGACCAAAGCTGCGTCAAGTGGCCCGCGATGTGCAGTCCTTCCAAGACGCTTGTGAGATTGTAGAGGGCATTGCTGGAGACGTTTCGTCCCGGCGCAACCCCGATCATATCTGCCTGCCGGATGAAACGCTGCTGTTTCATACTGGTGATCTTCGAGATAAGGCGCTGCTGTTACTATCGTTATTGGTGGCGTCTCCCGTACTTCGCAGGGAAGCGGTGCAGAATGCGTGCCTCACGTTCGCGGCGCGCGGCGCTTGTGTCTTCTGGCGACAAAGATGGTTCGATCTCGAACAGCATGCCTTTACCAACACCACCGAACCTGCGACTGTCACGATTGCGCCCGCAGAGGTTGCCCATCTTATTTCAATCGTGTTTGGCGATCACTGCTCGCAGTGATTGCGAAAGGGGGGCTTCTTCGGTATCACATCAAATGGCAGGCTGGGACCCGATTGTGTAAATCGCGTTTTTGCAAGACGCCGGTAGCTTGGCAGAGCAAGAGTCGCAGCGGTGTTAGCGCTCTTCGCATCGATCAAATTCCCAGTCTTGATTCTTCGGAATCAGCGTTGATTTTCTGCGACAATGCTAAAGAACCTTTAAGTGTCCAACTTGGAGAACCACGGGATGCCTGAAACCTCGCTGCTAGAACGCCGCAATCATGCTTTTGGCAGGGGAGCACAGTTGTTCTACAAATCGCCCGTGCATATTGTGCGCGGCAAAGGCGTATACCTTTACGATGACAGCGGGCGTCAGTATATCGATATGTACAACAACGTGCCCTGTGTTGGCCATGCCAACGAGCATGTTGTGGAGGCCATGCACCGGCAGGCACAAACACTCAATGTGCATAGCCGCTATTTACACGAGGGTGTGGTTACCTACGCGGAGCGACTCATTGCCAAGCATGCGCCGAGCTTGAATCGCGTCGTGTTCGCGTGCACCGGTACCGAAGCCAATGAGATTGCGATCGCGGTGGCCAGAGCCGCCACCGGGCGACGCGCCATTATCTGCATGGATCGAGGTTATCACGGCAACTCAGAGCTCGTTGACAAACTGACCTTTGCAGGAGAGCGAGACGATAGCGATATCCAGCCCGTTCGATTTCCGGACGCCTACCGGGCACCGGAAGCCGGTATGACCGACAGCGAGATTACGGACTACTATTTGGATGACGTAAGGCGTGCAGTTGCCGGCCTTGAAGCCGCTGGCAACCCAGTGGCGTGCTTCATCCTCTGCCCCATCTTTGCGAATGAAGGCGGCACTAAGATCGCAAATAGCTACGCACCGCGTGCCGCCGAAATTATTCGCGACGCTGGCGGCCTGGTGATATCCGACGAGGTGCAATCCGGCTTTTGTAGAACAGGGCAGTGGTGGGGTTATGAAGCGGTAGGCTTTACCCCCGATATTGCAACCATGGGCAAACCCATGGGTAACGGCATGCCCATTTCAGGAACCGTCGCGGACGTTGAGCTGATAGAAAACTTTCGTGCTGAGACGGACTATTTCAATACCTTCGCGTCTAGCCCATTGCAGGCAGCCGCAGGCAGTGCGGTGCTTGATGTGATTGAGCGAGAAGATCTGGGCGCGCAGGTGACCGAGGTGGGCGCGGCGCTTATCGAGCAGCTGCAAACCATAGAGCACCCCTCAATGGGAGACGTCAGAGGCGACGGTTTATTTATTGGCATTGAATGGGTCGTCGATAAAGGCAGCAAAGCCCCGGACGCTGAAGGCGCGCAGGCCATCGTTGATGCACTTAAGGAGCGAGGATTTTTGATTGGTGCGGCAGGTGCATACGACAATGTCCTAAAACTCAGGCCGCCTCTGGTGTTTCGGCACGAGCATGCCACTGCGTTTGTCGATGCTTTTCGTGACCTTATTTCGAAAGCGCGTTGAAGGATAAAGACCCTAGCTATGCTCGATGACAACACCCTTCGTCAGGCAGCGCTACATGCGCTATCCGCCTGGGATTTAGAGGTCGATAGCGTCGCGTTCTTCTCGCAATCAGAGAACATCGTATTGCGCACGGAAACCAGCACGGGCGCGTATGCACTACGCTTGCATCGCCCTGGCTATCACAGTTTGGAAGAATTGAATTCCGAGATCCTATTGCACGATATGGTTCGGGCAGCCGGACTGGAGACGCCGACTGCGCTAAAGACGCAGGACGGCCAGTATTACACCCAAATTGAAATGCCGCACTCTGGTGAAACGCGCTACGCTGGTTTGTCCCGTTGGATGAGCGGTACGGTGATGGAAGCGTTTATCGAGAGCTCACCCGATGCCGCCACACGGCGTGCTTACTTCCAGCAGCTCGGCCGCCTGATGGCGACACTCCATAACTATGCCGCGAAGTGGACACCACCCCCTCAGTTTGTGCGACATAGGCTTGATGAATACGGGCTTGCCGGTACTACTCCCTTTTGGGGGCGTTTCTGGGAAGCATCGCCAGCGTCATCATCGCAGCGGGTGATTCTAGAAACGGCGCGCAGGGATCTCTTTGAATTCTTATCCGCATTGGATAAAGGCCCAGAACGGTTCAACGTGATTCACGCGGACCTTCACGCCGGTAATACTCTTATCGACGGCGATCAGGTCACCATTTTTGATTTTGATGACGCCGGCTTCGGTTGGTTCTTATACGATGTGGCAACAGCGCTGTACGATAGCTGGTATGAAGAGGATGATTACCAAAATACGCTTGCAGCAGTCATTGAGGGTTACGCAGAGCAACGCCCGTTTACAGATGAAATGCGAGAAACGCTGCCCAACTTTCTACTGATTCGCATGCTTGCCTACATCGGTTGGCTCAATGATCGGCCCGAGACGACAGGTTACAGCGAATTGCCCGAGCTGATTGCGGGTGCGTGTGAGAGAGCATCGGAAATCTTTACATAGTGTATAAATGAAGCGCTGCGCAATTTATTCACGCAGTTTTATGTTCGTGACTCAGACCTTCCTGAACAACTGGCCGTAGCTGGAGCTGACATACCCAAAAGAGCGGCATGCGGTGGGCGAAGAAATAGGCGCGCAGCAGGGCGCAGCGGCCGAACTCCATGCAGCCTTATCGATGTACTGGCGGGTCTGTAATCTCTGCTACCCGGGACATCCAGGCAGGTACTACGGGGTATTTCTCAATGAGTATATTCGCCGTATCGACATCCGCCAACGCTTTGAACATGCAGTACACCGCCAAATCGGCAAGCGTGACTCCCTCGCCTAACAACCAGTCGTTCTCGCCCAGCATGTCTGCTACGGCTTTCGTATGACGCTCAACATCAAGGAGCAGCTGTTCTAAGGACTTACGACCCACTCCCTGTGCGTAAGTGGTTTTACGTATAGACCTAGGGCCGACCTTCGGCATTAACCAGCGTATGAAGGCGTTTTCCCGCTCCGCGAATCGCTGCATGTTTCTCTCCGCATTGCCAGGAGTGGTAAAACGGAGGTGCATTTCATAGAAGTATAGGCTCTCATCGGCCCAGTCTTCGATGGCGTGCATCAGTCCTGCCAGGCGCTGATCCCTAGGGATCATGGGCTTCTCGGGGAAAGCGCTTTCAATGTAGTGGACGATGTCGGTGGAGTCACAGATGTAGCGACCGTCGTGCTCCAAAACCGGTAATTTACCGGTTGGATTGAACCGCTTAACCTGTTTGAGCTCAGTAATTCCCCAAAAACGCTCTTCGAAATTGATGCCTTTATGGTAAAGCTGGCCTTTCACTTTGTCGTTGAAAGGTGACATGTGCAATTGGTGCAGGGTTATCACTGTTAATTCCTCTTTCTGATGAAGGAAATGGTGCGGATGTCCTTTTTGGGTCAGGTTACCGTACTGATAATTTCTTTGGGAGTGATCACGAGTGTGCTTGTGCCAGTGTGGATCGCGGACGCCCGCCGAACACAGCTAGCGGCAATGGCCTTCTCGTCGCTCGCCGGCCTCCCTTCGCTGATCGCGAAGCAACGCTGCTCCAACCTTGCCAGCTTATTTGGATGTGGCAACAGCGCTGTTGAACCCCTGGTATGAAAATGGTGATTTTTAAAATTCGCGCAATAGCTGCCTCAAGCGCTCTGCATCGACAACGCGAGCTTAAGCAATTCGGTCACGCCACAAATATAGTTGAACGAAACCGCGTCATGGCCCTGCACGATAAAAAGCGCGCTAGTCGTTTCAGGCACTAGGGCGCTGTGCTGCGCCTGTCGCGCTTCCATGCGGCAGAGAATGGTGGCTGCATCGCGATAGACGTACTCACCACTGGGTAGAGACTGGACTGACTGGGAACCCAGTGCTTGGAACGGCTCGCCGCCCTGACTGAGTGCCAGTCTCACATCACCTGCAAGCTTGCGGGTGTCGTGTGCGCCCAGGGACAGACCTGATGCCAGAGAGAAGGCGTTGTAACAATCGACGACGGGAGAGATCAACGGTAAGCGGCCTGTTCTTTCGAATAGCTCAGTCAAGCTTTGACAGCTGGGTGGATAGCGCTTCCACGAACGGCCACATCGTTCTCGTACCTGTTTAAAACCCTGTAGTGCTGATTGATAGTGATCGCCATAGCGTTCGATAATTTCAGCGCGAAGGCGATGGGGGTCACTCAGCCAGATGGGTTGCTCTTTAGTGCAATCAATATTATCAAGCCCAGATACGATGAACGCCTTAAGTCGTATACCCAGCGTCTCGACCTCGGGGTCTATCGGCAGCTCATAGTTGGTGATAGCCATGATGTCTACTCATGATCGGCGTAGCTGATGAAGCTGAGGAGTTTGATCGGTACTTCTAAAAGCTGCTCGGGACCGTGGGGTACTTCACCGTCGAACACCAGGCTGTCGCCCGGTTTCATTTCGTAGATGTGGTTGCCGTGTCGGTAGTTGAGGCGGCCTTCCAGAATGTAAATAAATTCCTCTCCCGGATGAGAAAAGGTAGGGAAGACTTCTGACAGATCGTCCATGGAAACCAGAAAGGGCTCAAACCGACGGGAGGCGCCGCGCTGATAATTGAGCAGATGATAGGTGTGGCCTTTATCGGTACCGCGCCCGATCACTTCGATACCATTCCCCGCGGCGATGTAGTTCGCCGTGCCGCCCTGCTGGTCGAAATCGTCGAGCAGCTTTGACATGGGTAGTCCAATGACGTCGCACAATCGCTGCAGCGTGTCCAAAGTGGTTGCGACCTGGGCATTCTCGATTTTGCTGATCATGCCCTGGCTAATGCCCGACATCTGAGCCACGTCGGTAATCTTCAAACCCTCTCTGAGACGCGCCTTTTTGACTTTCATGCCAATGAACTGCTCGAGGCTAAACTTTTTTGTGCTTTCGCTCAAAGCGGTCACCGGTGATGATTTCAGGCCCACAATAACATGAAAAAAATATTCCTGTTGAGAATACTTCTGTTACACTCCCATAAACGCGTCAGATCCGTCACACCGAGCCGTCAGGGCAAACAGGTGGCGCCTCATTCGCAGTAGACCAATCTCATGGTGTAAGGAGCCTCCACGATGGAAGACACGGCCAAGTTCATCGCAGATCACGACATTAAGTTTGTGCTAGCGCAATTTGTAGACATACACGGCGTGGCAAAAACCAAGTCTGTGCCGATCAGTCATCTCGATGACGTCGTCAACGAGGGCGCGGGGTTTGCCGGCTTTGCGGTATGGGGCCTGGGAATGGAGCCGCACTCGCCGGATTTTTTAGCGCGGGGTGATTTGGCCAGTTTGTCCATCGTACCCTGGCAGCCCGGCTATGCCCGGATCGCCTGCGATGGCTATGTCAATGGCGAACCTTATCCCTACGACAGTCGGGTAGTACTCAAGCAACAGCTGGAGCGGTTGACGGCAAAAGGCTGGACGCTGAATACTGGGCTGGAACCGGAGATGACGCTGTTTTATCGCGACGAGTCGGGCCAGCTCTTGCCGGTAGACGCCACCGATACGCTGGATAAGCCCTGTTACGACTACAAAGGGCTGTCACGCTCGAGAGAGTTTTTGGAAACACTGGTCGAGTCGCTGCAGGCGGTCGACTTCGACGTGTATCAAATTGATCACGAAGACGCCAACGGCCAATTCGAGATTAACTATACCTACAGCGACGCACTGACTTCGGCAGACCGATTCACCTTTGTGCGCATGGCGGCGGGGGAGATCGCCAACGATCTGGGCATGGTCTGTTCCTTTATGCCCAAACCCTCCCAAGACCGCACCGGCAATGGCATGCACTTTCATATGTCGATCACCGATGAGTCGGGCGCTAACCTGTTTAATGACGATTCGGACGCCCAGGGTCTCGGCCTTTCCAAGCTGGCGTATCACTTTCTTGCAGGTTTGCTGGAACACGCGCCTGCTCTGTGCGCACTGGCGGCGCCAACGGTCAATTCCTACAAGCGACTGGTGGTCGGTGGTGCAGCCTCCGGGGCAACCTGGGCACCCGCTTATGTGTGTTACGGCGACAATAACCGCTCGGCCATGGTGCGCATTCCATACGGGCGTTTGGAATTTCGTATGGCCGATGCGGGCTGTAATCCCTACCTGGTGCACGCCGCGTTAATCGCGGCCGGTCTGGATGGCGTAGAGCGAGAGTTAGAGCCGGGTGAGCCCCAGAATATCAATTTATATAGCCTGAGCCCCGCCGAGTTGGCGGAAAAAGGCATTGATATCCTGCCGCAAAATCTCGGCGAAGCGCTGGATGCGTTGGCAGCGGATACGGTACTCACTGAGCGTATCGGGAGTGAGATCATTGAGGAATTTCTCAAGGTCAAGCGCATGGAGTGGATTGAGTATTCCCGTCATGTGTCCCGCTGGGAAGTCGATCGTTACATCGAATTCTTTTGACCCGCTGCACCACCCGTTTGATTCGGAGAGCGTATTCATGTGTGGAATTGTTGGCCTGTATCTAAAAGATCAGGCACTGGAAACTCAGCTCGGTGCGATGTTTGCGCCCATGCTGGAAGCGATGACAGAGCGTGGGCCGGATAGCGCCGGCTTTGCGATCTATGGTGATGAAGTACCCGCCGGCTCAATCAAAGTGACCATGCGTTATCCGGACGTGGGTTATGACTGGCCTGCGCTGGCCGCTACATTGCGTTCGGCGCTGGGCTGTGACATTGATTTTTTTCAAAATGCCACGGTGTCGGTTTTCAAGATCTCATGCGATGCGGCGCAAGCGCTCACCGCGATAGCAGAGTCTGCGCCGGACGTGCTCGTGCTTAGCGCCGGGCGCTCCATCGAAATACTCAAGGAAGTGGGTCTGCCCAAGGCGATTAGCGAGCAATTTAACTTACCGGGCATGCGCGGCAGTCACATCATTGGGCACACCCGCATGGCGACAGAATCGGCGGTCACCATGGCCGGTAGCCATCCTTTTTCAACCGGTGAAGATCTCTGTCTGGTACACAACGGTTCTCTGTCCAATCACAACCGGCTGCGATTGGACCTGCAGCGGCGGGGTATTGAATTCGCCACTGACAATGATTCCGAAGTCGCAGCCGGCTACCTCACCTGGCGCTTGCGCAGCGGCCTTGGCTTGCGCAAGTCCCTGGAGCAGGCCCTGGTCGATCTCGATGGCTTCTTTACCTTTGCAATAGGCACCCGCGATGGCTTTGCGGTGGTGCGTGACCCCATTGCATGTAAACCCGCCGTGCTGGCTGAGACAGATGACTTTGTCGCCATGGCCTCAGAATATCAGGCCTTGGCGAGCCTGCCTGGCATTGCGAACGCGCGCGTCTGGGAGCCGGAACCAGGACATATCTACATCTGGGAGCGCGGTGACCAAATGAACGAGAGACTGAGTGCATGAAGACGGTAGATCTCACTGAACACAGTGTTCGCGACCTCAATCAAGGCCTGCACGACCAGGCCAAAACCATTGAAGAGCCGGACTGGGAGGTGCTCAATCCAAGCGGCGAGCACAATCTGGCCTGCGGCCTGGATGCCGACCTTAAGGTCATGATCAAAGGTCATGCGGGCTACTATTGCGCCGGCATGAACCAGCACGCTGAAGTCACTGTCGATGGCAATGTGGGTCCGGGTGTCGCTGAGAACATGATGTCCGGTGCGGTGCGGGTGAAAGGCAACGCGTCGCAGTCTGCGGGTGCCACGGCCAATGGAGGCCTGCTCGTTATCGAAGGGGATGCCGGTGCGCGCTGTGGTATCTCACTGAAAGGCGCAGACATAGTGGTGCAAGGTAGCGTGGGACATATGAGCTGCTTTATGGCGCAGGCGGGTCGTTTGGTGGTCTGCGGAGACGCCGGTGAGGCATTGGGAGATTCCATTTACGAAACCCAGATCTATGTGAAAGGGGAGGTCGCCTCTCTTGGCGCGGACTGCATCGAAAAAGAGATGAAGCCGGAACATACGCAAGCGCTGCAAGCGCTGCTGCAGCAGGCGGGTATCGATGAAGACCCAGCCGCGTTTAAGCGCTATGGATCGGCACGTCAGCTCTACAACTTTAAAGTGGACAATGTCTCAGCCTATTGAAGCACCTGCAGGGAAATCACTATGAGTTCTGATAACACGCGTCACGCCGGACTGCGCGAGTCCGCCACCTTTGATCGCCTGACGATGGATGAGATACGACGGGCGGCGGAGACCGGCATTTACGATATTCGCGGTTTCGGCGCCAAGCGTCGCGTCCCCCACTTTGATGATCTCTTGTTTCTCGGCGCGAGCATGTCGCGCTATCCGCTGGAAGGTTACCGGGAAACCTGCAACACCCAGGTGGTTCTGGGAGATCGGTTTGCAAAAAAACCACTGACGATTGATACCCCGGTGACCATCGCCGGTATGAGCTTCGGTGCGCTGTCGGCCAATGCTAAGGAAGCGCTGGGTCGCGGCGCCTCTGAAGTGGGCACATCGACCACGACTGGAGATGGTGGTATGACGCCGGAAGAGCGGGGACAGTCGAGTAAGCTCGTTTACCAGTATCTGCCATCACGCTATGGCATGAATCCAAATGATTTACGAAAAGCGGACGCCATTGAAGTGGTGCTTGGCCAGGGCGCTAAACCCGGCGGCGGCGGCATGTTATTGGGCCAAAAAATCACCGATCGCGTGGCGCATATGCGTACGCTGCCAAAAGGTGTGGACCAGCGTTCGGCCTGTCGTCATCCAGATTGGACGGGACCGGATGATCTGGCCATCAAGATCGGCGAACTGCGCGAGATCACCGATTGGCAGGTACCGATTTACGCCAAAGTGGGCGCTACCCGCACTTACTACGACGTCAAGCTCGCGGTCAAAGCCGGCGCCGATGTGGTTGTGGTAGACGGTATGCAGGGCGGCACCGCCGCCACCCAAGAGGTGTTTATTGAACACGTGGGTATTCCCACACTGGCGGCAATCCCGCAGGCGGTGCAGGCACTGCAAGAAATGGGTATGCACCGCAAAGTGCAGTTGATCGTGTCTGGCGGTATACGCAACGGTGCCGATGTTGCCAAGTGTATGGCACTGGGTGCAGACGCGGTGGCCATCGGTACCGCCGCACTGGTTGCGCTTGGCTGCAACCACCCCAAATACGATGAAGATTTTCGAGCGATTGGTTCCGCCGCAGGTTTTTATGACGATTACCATGAGGGCCGGGACCCGGCGGGTATTTCCACCCAGGATCCCGAGCTGATGCAGCGCCTGAACCCGGAGGAGGGCGGGCGCCGCCTGGCGAACTATATTCGCGTGCTCACGATGGAGGCGCAAACCCTGGCGCGTGCCTGTGGCAAAAGTGATCTCAGAAATCTCGAGCCAGAAGACCTTGTCGCCCTTACCGTGGAGTCGGCGGCGATGGCGCGGGTGCCGCTGGCGGGAACGAACTGGATTCCAGGCGATGGGTATTGATCGATGTGTGATAGCACCGAAGTAGTCGCACGTGTTCCCTGGCTGGGTTGCCCAGCCGGTCGCAGCACCGTAGCGATAGCACCAAGACAGGCGAGTGCGATCAAACTGCAAACACAGCGCCGGGTTTTTCTGGACGAAATCATGGCCATCGCTTTCAGGTAGTCACCCCCGACCATGCCCCTTAGCCTACTGAAATATGGCCTGCGTAAGCGCTATGACTATGAACGCCATGCCGACTTTCCGCCACCGGGTTAGCTGAAAGATCGCTACGATGTGGTGATCATCGGCGGTGGTGGGCACGGCGTGGCGACGGCCTACTATCTAGCCAAGTACCACGGCATTACGAACGTCGCGATACTCGAAAAAGCCTATCTCGGCGGCGGCAATACCGCGCGCAACACGGCGGTCATTCGTTCTAACTATCTCACCCCCGAAGGCGTAGC
>JBCDFM010000082.1:0-15190 GCA_039178015.1 Pseudomonadota bacterium | reverse complement strand
GGGGGCTAAGGCTGGATGAGGCGGAAAGAATGGCCAACTATCTCGACGGCGTGCCCGCTACCTATGCGATAAACAATACCGCCTACTTTGATGAAAACACCTCTCACATTATAGGCAGAGAGTGGCACGAAATTGACTACACTGGCGAGGGAATGGACTGGCAGCAGCAAAAACAAAAATACGCACCCTACGGCATTACTCATTTCAAAAGCTTGGATAATCTTCAAAGATTTTTCCCTATAGAATCTACCCTTCCCTATTTCAGGCCAGCCTACGACTAATACAGAAATCATATAGTGAATTTGGCGCTCACAGGTAACCCATAGATCTGTCCGATGCTACGGAGCTCGTTAAATTTTCTGATGAGTGATATTTGCGCGCCTTATCACGTCCAGACTGCATACTTTGCCAGGAGCAGTTCTTCTTGTAACACTTGAGTGGACAGCAATAAAGCAAAGTAGTCTATGGCAAACGATAGGCGCAATGAACACTTCAAGTTGCGCTTTCCGCACGGTCGACCTGGGCGGGGCTGACCGTGATTCTCGGTCTATATCAGTGGCGCCAGTTTGCAGTTCACAGCGCGTTCAAACTAAGGATGATTTAGCCATACCGCGTATCGTGCTTGTCAGTCGTCAATCAAGTATCAAACAGAGTATCCGCGCTAACAGCTTCTAAAAGACCTTGAAATGACTAGCTCGGCCGCTCTGCACCCTTGCGAGCGTAAAACCACCAGTTAACGCCCGTTGCAAAAACACAGTAAATCATCAGGAACATAAAAAAAGGCACGTAGCTGCCGAAGGAAATCACTGCCCCGGCCATCAGTATCGAAACGACAAAGGGTGCGTAGGCGGCTATCGCTGCAGTGAATCCAATCACGCCTGCGGCCTGGCGTGCGGAGTGTGAAAATATCACCGGGAACTGACGGAAGGTGGAAGCATTGCCTATCCCGCTAAAGAAAAAAACCAGAAACATAAGACCTACGAAACCTCGAAAATCATCGAGGTTTTCAGGTTCCAAAAAGCCTCCGAATACAAGCACCGCGCAGCACAAAACCAAGCCGATTCCACATATCTGTGTCCAAATAGCACCTCCATACTTGTCAGTGAGCGGCCCCCACATGACACGAACGCATGAGCCTATCAGCGGACCATAAAAAGCATATTTCAGTGGATCAGGCGCGTTCTCAAATTCACCGAATAGGGTACTAATCATAAGGGGGAAAACCGCCGCCAGCCCCGAGAACACGCCAAACGTCATGATGTAAGTTAGGGTGCAGTACCAGGTGTGTTTATTCCCGAAGATGTCCAATTGCTCTTTGAATGATGCATTTACAGGAACGCTTCTCAGCCAGCGCCAAGAAACAAAACCGAGGGCGAGCAAAAACGGCACCATCCAAAGCGTTGCGTTTTGCAGCCAGATATCCCGAGTGGCGGCGTCTCCCGTCAAGGTTTGCGAACCACCGAGTACTCCCCCTGCAAGCGCGAAACCGATAATCCACGGCGTAACCAGCTGCGTGACTGTCACCCCAAAGTTTCCGATACCTGCTTGAATGCCGAGCGCTGTACCCTGTAGTCGTTTCGGAAAATGCACGCTGGTACTTGGCATAAAGGAGGAAAAATCTCCGCCACCCAGCCCACATAGGAAGGCCAGCAGCAAGAAAATCCAGTATGGCGTGTCCGGGGTGAGTACAGCGAAGCCCAAACCTATGCAAGGCAGCAGTTTGGCGAAGGTAGCTATCGTAATAACTTTGCGCGTACCAAAAATTGGGACCAAGAACATGTGCACCAACCGTAACGTTCCGCCAGCTAAGCCGGGCATTGCGGTCAACCAAAAAAGCTGCCCCTCGCTAAAATCGAAACCTATGCCAGGCAGACGCACCACAATACCGCTCATCATGAACCAGGTAGCGAACGACAAGGTGAGAGAAAACGTAGTAATCCATAGCGTGCGCCAGGCGATGCGCTTACCGGTGGATTCCCAAAACTCGTTATCTTCAGGACGCCAATCTGAATAGTAGTCAGATGACAGCTTCACTGGGTCGAGTGACCTCCGAATCGGCTTAGAGCTTGTTTATTCAAGGCCAGCGTCAAGATCCGTTCGGAAAAGCTGCCGAGGGGGTATTGATTTAAGGGCTAGGTCGCTGTGCTCAAGGTCGATCTTAAAACAGACCTTACCGGTTTTCGTTTCAGTGAATATCATCTATTACGGCTGGAGAACTGTTAAACGTTCCGCGATTTTAGTGGCAACCACGCTTTACAGTCCATCATCTGAAGATAGGCATGATTACATCTTTATGATCCTGCGGACCCACAAGGCGAATACGTGTGCACAAAAGTGCAAGCGATCGTTCCCCTTGCATCATGGAAGCGTAAGCTGCCTGAACGCATAGTCTGCCCTGAGATTGCACAACTGCGTTCGCATCTGCGACCACATGGGGGAATCATGAAGACTGTCAATCAAGCCCGGCTTAGACAACCAATATTGGCTTTCACAGCCGCAATGCTCTCGCAGGCGGCGACCGCCGCCGATATGCTTGAAGAGGTGGTGGTAACTGCACAGAAGCGCGCAGAAAGCCTGCAGGACACGCCAGTGGCAGTGACCGCGTTCACCGCTCAAACCATCGAACGCTACGGTATGGATAATATCTCACAGATAGCCGACTTCACGCCGAATCTCACCTTCGATACCACTGCACCCATATCGGGTGTTTCCTCCGGTGCCGTGGTGTTCATTCGCGGTGTCGGCCAGACGGATTTCAGTCTTACCACCGATCCTGGTGTTGGCACCTACATCGACGATGTCTACACCTCACGCTCGGTAGGTGGGGTGTTGGATGTACTTGACGTTGAACGCATCGAAGTCTTGCGCGGGCCCCAGGGCACGCTATTTGGACGCAACACCATCGGTGGTGCTATCAGTATCACCTCGCGCCGGCCTGCTGAAGAGTTTGGCGTCGACCTGGAGGCTACTCTGGGAAACTTCGATCGACGCGATGTCAGAGCAGCTTTGCAGCTACCCATCGGAGACGACTTACGCACCAGTCTCGCAGTGTCCAGTAAACAGCGGGATGGCTTTGTCGATAGAGAACTGACCGGTGGCGAGTTAGGAGATGAAGATCGCCAGTCTGCCCGCTTTGCCGCGCTGTTTACACCGACGGATGCATTGGAGTTCTACGCGACTTACGACTACACCAAAATAGACGAGGAGAGTGCGGGATCGGTACTGGCTGGCATTACGTCGGGGCCGGGCACCAGCACGTTCGCCTACAACGACGTATTTGTGCCTGAAAATAATCCTCCCGAAGGCTTATTCGACAGCCGCTGGCTGGGCGATGACGATGACAAGTCCTTTGGCACCGGTGTGAGCGGTACCGACCTGGATGTACAGGGCGCAGCATTGACCGCGAGCTGGGGCGGCGAGGCGTTCGAGATCAAATCCATTACTGGCTGGCGCAAAACCGACGGCTCCTTCAGCCGCGATCCTGACAACTCACCTATCGCCATTACTGAAACGGAAAACCCGGACTACAAGCACAAGCAGTTCAGCCAGGAGATCCAACTCACAGGGTCACTGTTCGACAACACGCTGGACTGTGTCGCCGGCCTGTACTACTTCGAGGAAGATGGCACCGATAACGTGTTTGTCTCCATCTACAGTGAGGTACCCACCCCCGGGTCGGGGGTCGCCTTCCCTCTTTACATCAATAACTTTGCTGATGTCGATAATAGCTCCGAGGCGGCCTATGCCCAGGGCACCTATCGCTTTACGCCCGATCTGGGCCTGACCCTGGGTATTCGCCACACTAAAGATGACAAGGAGTACAGCTATGACCAGTTTCTGTCCTCAGACAGAGCCGGTCTCAACAAGATTCTCGATCTGATCGGCGACGGACCGGGTACTGTCGATGACAGCTTTTCAAAAACCACTTACAAAGCTGGTCTGGAATACAACTTTAGCGACGAAGGTATGGCCTACGCGAGTTACTCCGAGGGTTTTAAAAGCGGTGGTTTCAATATTCGCTATGTTGTACCACGCGAAGAGCCTCTGTCCTTCGATCCGGAGGAGGTCGCCTCTTACGAGGTGGGCGTTAAATGGCAGGGATGGGAAGATCGATTGCGCATTAATACTGCAGCTTTTTATGCTGACTATACCGAGGTGCAGGTGACGCTGTTTGAAACCGGTGGCGGACCCCTGACCCAAAACGCCGGTGAAGCAGAGCTAAAAGGCATAGAGCTCGAGCTTACGGCGCTATTAACTGATCGTCTGATGCTGAATGTCGCCAGCGGCTTTATCGACGCCAAGTACACAAAGATCAATGCGCCCACCACCGGAATCGCCCAGCCCGTGGGCGACAAACTGCCCAATACACCGGAATATACTGCGCTGGTTGGTGCCCAGTACACCGCACCGGTAATGAGTGGTTCGCTAGCATTCAGACTGGATTACTACTACTCTGATGAAATTGAGAACGATGCCCAGAACTCACCGTTTCTCTACCAGGACAGCTACTCCACGCTGAACGCCTCCATTACTTTTACCAGCCCGGAGGACACCTGGGATCTGGTGGTGTTCTGCGACAATTGCACGGATGAGCGTATTATTAGCAGTGGCGATTCTAATTTCGGGTTGGGTTTTCACGAGGCAAACTACAATAGACCGAGAGAATACGGCGTAATCGTGCGCTATGGTCTGTAAACCACAGGAGCAGGTAACCATGCAGGAGACATTCAAAGCAGCAGCAGTGCAGGCAGCACCCGAGTTTATGGACCTGGACGCCGGCATAGAAAAGGCGATCGGACTGATCAAAACCGCTGCCGACAATGGCGCGCGCCTGGTGGCGTTTTCTGAGTGTTGGCTACCCGGCTATCCCTGGTGGGTGTGGATATCGCCGGCGGCGATGAATCTGCGCTATTTTCAGCGCTATCATGAGAACTGCCTGGTAGTGGACTCGCCCCAGTTTAAAGCCATAGGAGAGGCCGCCAAAGCCAATGGTATCTATGTCTCCATGGGCGCTAGCGAACGCCACTACGGAACGCTCTACATCTCCCAGTTCTTGTTTGACGATGAAGGCAATTTGATTAAGGGCCGTCGCAAGCTGAAGCCCACCCATATGGAACGCACGGTGTTCGGCGAGGGGGACGGCAGCGACCTGGAGGTCATCGAAACCGACTTGGGCCGTATCGGGCAGCTCAACTGTTGGGAACATATGCAACCACTGACCAAATACGCGATGTACAGCATGCACGAACAGCTGCATATCGCCGCCTGGCCAAGCTTCAGCTGTTATCCCCAGGCCTACGCCTTGGGTAGCACTTTGAGCAATGCACTGTCGCAGGTTTATGCGGCAGAAGGCCAGTGTTTCGTGCTTGCCCCCTGCGGAGTCGTCTCGCAAGATATGGTGGACCTTATGGTCGAGACGCCCGAGCAGGCTGAGCTGCTCTACACCGGTGGCGGATTTGCACAAATCTTCGCGCCCGATGGTGCCCCCATGTGCGACCCGCTGCCTGAGAAGGACGATGGGCTGTTGTTTGCCGATATCGACTATGGCGTGATTAGCGTTGCCAAGTCCTTCGCCGATCCGGTGGGTCACTACGCTAGACCTGATGTGACTCGGCTGCTGCTCAATCGAGAGGCGAGAGACCCGGTCCATGATGGCCGCCCGCCCGCTGCATCACAGCCAGTGGTTGCGCCATTGGAACAGAACGAAGAAGACGCCGAACCCCTGCAGAAGCAGGCCTGATTGGGTAAGCGCGTAAACGTGTCTGTCGGATCGGCGTAAGCTCGACCGGCGACCCAAACTGTCCGGCCATGACTGGCGTAAACGTCATGGTAAAGTGAGAGTGTAAGCCCGCGTGACGAGCTCATTAAAAATGAGCGGGAGAGGCTATGGAATTCATTATTCCCGACGGATACATCAAGACCACGAGTAGCGCGAAGCCGTCTGAAGGTTTCGATTACTGGCGAGAAGCCATCTGCGATGAATTTGTGAAGCTGGACTGTGAGCAGCTAGATCCCCGGCCTTTTTCAGCGGGCCTCAAAGGCGGTGCTCGCATGGCCGATTTGCGATTCTCCGAAGTTATCGCCGAGCCACACCTGGTTCACCGCACCCGTGGACAAATCTCACGCACGACCGAAGAAGATTTTTTAATCAGCTTCCAGATAGCCAGTCAGGGTCGGGTAAGGCAGGACGGTCGCGAGGCCGTGCTGCAACCAGGCGATTTTGCCATGTACGACAGTACCCGGCCCTACACGCTTAGCTTTACCGAGCGTTTCCACCAGCTTGTCGTGCAGATGCCAAAGTCTGTGTTAGGACGCCACTTAATCGAACCCGAAAAGTTCACCGCAATACCGATTAGCGGCCGCGCGGGGCTTGGCGCTATTCTGTCCAATTTTATGTTTTCTATCGCAGGTGAAATGTCCAATGTGGCAGACACTCCCGACGAACTTTCAGAAAATCTGGTGAATATGATCGCAATGGCGTTTAGCTCATCCGTGATGTTAGAACAGCGTGAGGGACAATCACTGGCCCGTGAAGCCATCAAGCGCCGGGTGCGGCAGTACATTGACAACAATCTGTGCAACTCAGATTTATCCAATACCCAAATTGCCGAGTCGCAGCGTATCTCTACTCGATACTTGCACAAGCTGTTCGAAGAGGAAGATCAAACCCTACACAGCCTGATTCTGGCGCGGCGCATGGACAGAGCCCATGAAATGCTCGCGAGTGACCACTATAAAGCGCACAATATCGAAACAATTGCCTATAACACTGGTTTTAACAGCGCGGCACACTTTTCCCGAGCCTTCAAAAAACACTTTGGCAAAAGCCCCAGCGAGGTAAGAAGCGCTCTGCGCTAAACATTGAGGAAACCACATGGCCCATCTCCCACCCCTACCCCGCGACACGCACGCCGATCTGGTTGAGCGCTTCGAGCACTACCAGAACACACGGGGCTTCGTTCCCAACAGCATTCTCACCATGCAGCGGCGCCCCAACATCGCGCGGGCGTTTATGGCGCTGAATCAAGCTATTTTGTATGAAGGCACGGTGTCGGAGGAACTGAAAATGCTGGTCAGTCTGATCGCCAGCCAGGCAGCAGGCTGCCAGTACTGTCAGGCGCACATGGCAAACCTGGCGAGTATCTACGAAGCCTCAGCAGACAAGATTGCCGCCGTTTGGGAGTATCAGACCAGCCCGTTATTTTCAGATGCCGAACGCGCCGCACTGAATGTAGCATTCAAAGGCTCCATCGTGCCAAACGAGGCCGGCGAGGACGACTTCGATCAGCTCAAGGCATACTTCGATGAAGATCAAATCGTAGAAATCGTCGCCAGTATCGCACTATTTGGGTACCTGAATCGCTGGAACGACACCATGGCGACAGACCTTGAGGACTACCCGAGTAGTGTCGCCGAAACCTTAATCAGCGATAAGGGCTGGAGCCCGGGAAAACACGGCGGTGCTTGATACCGGTAGGTGAACTCAGGTGACTCGTGCTCTGAAAATCACAACCTGTTTAGCTCTCTATCCCCTTAGCTACAGTAGTTGCCAACTGCGCGGCGCTGTTACCCAGCAGTAAGGTATCGACACCAACGCCAATGAAATTCGCGCCACAACTTTGATAGTGTGCTGCCATATCGAGGTTAATCGAGAGCACACCAGCGCACTTGCCAGCAGCTGAAATCGCCTGCAGCGCAGCGCTAATAGTCTCGACCACATCGGGGTGTTCTGGTTTGCCAACGTACCCCATAGACGCCGATAAATCCGAAGGGCCTATAAATACGCCGTCTACCCCATCGACGGCTAAAATGTCGTCCAGATTGTTGATGGCTGCGACCGATTCTGCCTGCACGATCAAGCATATCTGAGCATTGGCGGTGTGCAGGTAGTCATCCACTTGACCCCACCTGGCGGCGCGCGCAAGAGACGCGCCAAGCCCGCGATTACCCTGTGGCGGGTAGCGTAAAGCGCTCACCAGTGCAGCCGCCTGGGCGGCATCATCGACCATTGGTACAACAAGTGTTTGCACGCCAATATCCAGCAACTTTTTCAACAACGCAGGATTGTGATCCACCGGCCGCACAATAGGCGCGACTGCGTAGGGCGCCAGGGCCTGCAGATAGCACAGAATATCGGCTAGCTCGAAGGGGGCATGTTCATGATCGATAATCAACCAGTCGAATCCAGCAGCACCCAGGATCTCGGCATTCGAGGTTCCAGGCAGGCCGACAAACAAACCATAACGTGGCTCCTTGCTGGCAAGCCCGGCCTTGAACGTATTTACGGGCACTCGCATAACTTTCCTCTAACTAAAATGCAGGTCGATGTTGCCCAGAGCGCCAAAATCCACCAGCACATGGTCGCCCTGGCGTACCCTCACCGGACGGGTGAACGAACCCGACAAGATCACCTGTCCGGGCTCCAGGCCAATACCGTGGGGAGCAAATCGCTTGCAGACCCAGCGTATACCGTGAGCCGGATGATTCATCACACCCGCTGCCAGACCGGTTTCTTCTATCTCACCATTGAGAAATAACATGGCGCCGGCCCAGCGTAAATCAATCTCACCCGGGTCCACCTTAACGTCACCGGTAATGATCCCAGCGTTGGCAGCATTGTCGGCGATCGTATCAACCACCGTGCGTGTGTATCCACAGTCTGGATCCTCGCGAAAGCTACGAGCCGCGATCAGCTCCAGGGCGGGCACCACATACTCTGTTGCATCTAATACCTGTTCGATACTGACATGCTCACCAGCAAGTGGTTTCTCCATGACGAAGGCCAGTTCTACTTCCAGTCGTGGGTCCGTAAAATCGGCTGCTTTGATCGTGCCACGATTGGGAAAGACCATGTCATCCAACAACACGCCATAATCCGGGGTCTCTATGTTCATCGCCATCTGCATGGCACGCGAGGTAAGGCCTATTTTATAGCCGATGACCTGCCGGCCTTCGGCCAGTTTGCGATCCACCCAGGCGCGCTGCACCGCATAGGCATCATCAAGGTCCATCTCGGGGTGCTGTAGGCTCAGCGCTTTGATCTGATAACGATTGAGCTCCGCCTGGTGCAAGTCATTGGCAGCGATGACGCATTGTTCCGCACTCAACATAGTCGGCTCACAGTGTGTTGTGATTGAATTTGACGTGCTCTTCCAATTCGCGCATCTCAAATGAAATCGCTATCGCGCGCCGTCGCTGCAACTCGTCAAAATGAGATAGCAACACTTCGAACAATTGGCGTCCTACTGTCAGCCGCGTATTCTCATCTCTACCCCTCCCGACTTTCATACTGAGATTGATAAACGCGTTGTCTGGATTGCCATCGCCGACGCGAAAGTCATCGCATCGAATAGCGCGTGAGCGCAAGCCTTTTAGGGGGAATATGCCGCTGGCGCTTGCCTGCTCGTGCATCTTGGCCATTAAGCCGGACAGGTCCAATTCATCGGGTGTCAAATTCGCAGAATATTCATAGATAAAATGCGCCACGACTAGACCGGGAAAACCGCATTAATCTGTCCGGTACCGGAGCTGCCGAAGTAAGGCGTGAGAATCTCTACCTTGCCCTCGTACTGATCCCAGCCCAGTGCGCCCAGCAGCATCGCTGTATCGTGCATAAAGCCCTCGCCATGACATTTTTCGGCGTACTCAGGCAGCATATCGGTGAAGGTCTTCCATTCTCCCTGGAGCCACATATCCACAACTTGGTGATCCATCTCCTCCAGAAACGGCGACCAGATTCGATGCAGATAGTGTTCGGATACACCGTTTTGTGCAAACCGATGAGAGAGCGAGCCGGACGCCAGAATAGCTACCGTGCCGTCGTACTCGTTCTCAACCGCCGTGCGCAAGGCAGCGCCGAGGGTCGCGCTGTCCTGTAAATCGTGCACCGTACAGAGAGCCGAAACGGACACAATCTTGAAATGCTGATCGTCGTTCATATAGCGCATGGGGACTAATGCGCCGTACTCCAGTGCCAGTGTGGTATCGCTGTGCGCTCGCGTGCGCACACCTGCCGTGGTTGCACTGTGTGCTATTAACTCCCCCAGGTGCGGATTACCATCATAGGCATAGGGCATGTTTTTTATAAAGTGTGGCAGCTCATTGCTGGTGTAGATGCCTTCGAATCGAGCTGCATTGTTAATGTGGTAACCGGAGTTCACAAGCCAGTGCGTATCGAATACCACAATGGTGTCCACCCCAAGCGCACGGCATCGACGGGAAATTTCTTTGTGCCCCGCTATCGCTTTCGCTCGACAGCCCTTATGCGGACCCTCTTGCTCGGAAAGATACATGGACGGCACATGCGTGATTTTCGCCGCCAGCGCTAACTTGCCCAAAACCTTGGCCTCATCTTATCGACCCAGCACCGGCACGCGGTGGGTGTCATGTGCAATACACACGTTTTTTGTTTCCATGTAAAAGTCAAAACTGTAATCGCCGCCGTCTCGCCCGATTCCGCTCATTTTAATGCCGCCAAAGGGCGATGGCAGATTGCGATTGTTTTCCGAATTAATCCACAGCATACCGGTTTCGATCGCTCTGGCCAGTCGCATCGCACGGCCCGCGTCTGCCGTCCAGGCATACGCGCTAAGCCCGTAAGGCGTATCGTTCGCCAGCTGAATCGCCTGTTCTTCCGTGTCAAAGTCTATAACCGTGAGGACGGGGCCAAAAATCTCTTCGCGCGCAATACGCATGATGTTGTTTGCGTCCGTGAATAAGGTGGGACTCAGATAGTTCCCAGGGCCCAGATCGACTCTGCGCTGTCCACCCACGGCGATGGTAGCACCCTCCTCCGTTGCCGCCTCCATATAGCTCATGACTTTGTCAAAATGCCCGGTATGCACTAGCGGGCCGACTTCAGTCGCAGGATCAAGCGGATGACCTACGCGCAGAGCGCTCACTCTCTGTTTTAGTGCATCTAGAAAACGATCGCGAATGCCGCGCTGAATCAGCAGTCTGCTGCTGGACGTGCAGCGCTGGCCGTTAAGGCTGTAGATCATAAATACCACTGCATCCAGCGCGCGGTCAAAGTCCGCATCATCGAACACCAGCACTGGGTTTTTACCGCCCAACTCAAAATGCACTCGCTTAAGAGTGTCAGCACTCTGACGCATGATATGTGAGCCGGTGGTGGTTTCACCCACCAGGGCTACCGCCCGAATCGCAGGGTGCTCTGTTAAGGTTTTACCTGTCGTCTCACCAAAACCGTTAACGGTATTCCACACTCCGGCCGGTAAGCCGGCCTCTCGGCTGATGTCGGCCAGAATCATGGCGCTCAATGGGCTGATTTCCGCCGGTTTGTGCACCACGGTGCAGCCGGCCGCTAGTGCGGGCGCGATTTTCCAGGTCGCCAGCATGAAAGGCGTATTCCACGGTGTAATCACCGCAACGGGCCCGATGGGTGTACGCAGCGTATAGTTGGTGTGCTGATCCTGGTGTAAGGATAGCCCGTTGCGTGCCTCCGCTGCTTTATCGGCAAAAAAACGGAAATTGGCTGCGCCGCGTACCGCTGCCTGCTGCATAAAACGTATGGGCTGGCCACAGTCCATGCTTTCTACCAGCGCGATCTCCTCGGCACGCTCCTCTATCTTATCCGCAAAATGATTCAATAAGCGTTTGCGCGCTGTTCCGGGCATGTCTCGCCAGTCCGCAAATGCTGCCTGCGCCGCATCACAGGCGGCATTCACATCCTCAGCCGCGCCGCGCACAACTTGCCCGAGCGACGTGTTGTCAGTGGGCGTCAGGTTTGTATAGGTTTTCGCGTCTTTGGGAACGACGTGCTCACCATTAATCACATGGCCGGTCACTGAATCCTTGAACGGATACAGATAAGACGCGGCAGCACGCAGGTTGTTTTCCAGATCAGACATGATGCAAAGCAGCTTCTTAAGTTATCAGGAATAAACATAACATGTTAAATATACTCATTCAAGCAACCCGCTTCCCGGTATCGATCAAACTCATATAACAGCCATAATACCGCCCTATACCGCAGACACCCAAGCTTGCCATCGACACCCAGCAGCATTACTATTTAACAGGTTAATATTAATTGAGCGTTTCACTATGCGATTTGTCAGCTTTTCCGTGTCAGACCGACAGTCCTGGGGAATCGCGACTGACACCGGTATTGTTGATATGGGTGCGCGCTACGGAGGCGACCTACTGCAGGTCCTTAATGAAGACAGCCTGCCGGCTATGATGGAGCGTGCTGCAGGGCTCAGCGAGGACCTGGCCCTCGATGAGGTCGTGTATTTACCCCCGATTACGAGGCCGGAAAAAATCGCCTGTATCGGCGTCAACTACGCCAATCGCAACGCGGAATACCGCGATCACTCTGACGAGCCTGAGTGGCCCAGCCTGTTCATGCGAACAATCGATTCCTTCACTGGCCACGCCAGGCCGCTGTGGCGTCCTCCAGAGTCGAAACAACTGGATTACGAGGGCGAGATTGTATTAGTCATCGGACGGCAGGGGCATCGCATACCCGAAGCCCAGGCCCTGTCTCATATCGCGGGCTTTACCATCATGAATGAGGGTACTTTGCGGGATTGGGTCAGGCATGCCAAATTCAACGTCACCCAGGGTAAGAACTTTGTGCACTCAGGCGGGTTGGGGCCCTGGATGGTAACCGCAGATGCCATCAACGACGTTGACAGTATGACAATCACCACACGTGTGAATGGTGAACAGCGCCAGCACGATTCAACAGCCAATCTCATGTTCCCGTTCGCCTTTCTGATCAGCTATCTCTCAACTTTCTTCATACTTAAACCCGGCGACCTGATCTCCACTGGCACACCACTGGGCGCAGGAGCGCGGTTTGATCCGCCGCGCTATCTGGCGCCGGGCGATGTGGTAGAAGTGGAAGTCGAGGGCATTGGCCTGCTACAAAACGGAGTGATTGATGACCCAACTGTCTAACATTCCCATGCGACACTTTGATCGCTCCCTGCCAATGGCCTTGCTGCGTGCGCGCGAGGCCGTCATGAAGAAATTCAGTCCCGCGCTCAAAGAGCACGGACTCTCACCCCAGCAGTGGCGGGTGATCCGGGTTTTGGTTGAGGAAGACACCCTCGATGCCACAGAGATCGCTGAGCGCTGTGCACTGCTCATGCCAAGTCTCTCGCGGATTCTACAGAATCTGGAGCGACGCAAGCTGGTGTGGCGGGAAACGGCGCGAGACGATCAGCGGCGCTCACTGGTATCGATTAGCGGCAAAGGAAGACGCCTGTTTCAGACCCTGTCGCCCATCAACGAGGCGCGCTACGCATTTATTACCGAGCGATTTGGCTACGGCAAGCTAGAATTACTGTATGAATTGCTGGATGAGCTAGTGGAGAAAATCGACGAAGATTCCTGAGCGGTAGCGAAAAACCCGTAACAAAGACTGTGGCATTTTAACCGGTGCCGTTGATAACACGAGGTGACACCATGAGCTACGCAGTTTCTCAAGCCGATATCGATGCCTACGACGAAGACGGGGTCGTGCCGTTGCGAGGCGTAATCAGCCCGGCACAGCTGGAAAAGCTCGCCGCGGCGATCGAGGATGATATCCGCCACCCCGGCCCTTTCTATCATGGCTATGAGTCGGATGAGGGCCGTTTCCACGGCAATATGCGGCTGTGGGAGACCCATCCGGTGTTTCGCGAAATGTGCCTGGAGTCCGAGATGCCTGCCATCGCGCAGGCGTTTTTTGGCAGCCAGAAAATCAACCTGCTGTACGATCAACTGTTCGTCAAGGAAGCCGCCATGGGGCAGCGGACACGCTGGCATAACGATCAGCCCTACTGGCCCGTAAAAGGCTGGCAGGTGTTGTCGCTGTGGATCGCACTGGATAAAACCACCAGCGAAAACGGGCGTCTGGAGTTCGTGCGCGGATCGCACCGCTGGGGACGCTGGTTTCAGCCCGAGACTTTCGGCAAAACCCAGAGCATCAATCAATATGAGCGCAATCCCGAATTCGAAGATATCCCGGATATCGAGGCCCACCGGGAAAGCTACGACATCATCTCCTGGGATTTAGAACCGGGCGATGTTTATCTGTTCCACGCTATGACCGTACACGGCGCGGGTGGTAACGCGCTGGCAAACCGACGACGTCGCGGCTACACCGTGCGTTATATTGGCGACGATGTGGTGTACGACTACCGCCCCGGGCTGAGCCAGCCATTGGTGTGCGAGGAACTCACCCAGGGCGGCCCTCTGGACTCCGATCGCTACCCCGTATTGATCAGCGACGCGTAGGTTGAACTAACCGACATCAACGGGATGTAAACCTCACAGCAACGCCAGAGTTGCCACAGCGACTGCGGGGAGCGCAAAGTTGATCGGCACAACACTGTTGGCTTCGATGAGTGCACAAACGCACAAGCTTTCATGCTCGGGCTACCAAGTAACCGCGAGCGAGCTTGCATACAATCTCGACGTACTCATCGCCAGGAGCATAGCCGCGTGACCGATTTTACCTACTTCAATGAAGACGATGCGCCTTTTGCCTCTAAACCACTGATGCAGAAGTCTCGAGCCGCTTTCGGTATGTTGCCGAATCTGCATAAAATTCTGGCCGGTGCGCCGATTACCTATGAGGCCTACTTGACCACCTTCGATTTGTTTTTTAATCAAAGCTCTTTTACACGCCTGGAAGCGCAAGTGGTATTTATGACGGCAAACGTTCACAACCGCTGTCACTACTGCACCGCCGGCCACAGCATGGGTATGAGTATGGAAGAGATGCCCGAGGGAGTAATCTGCGATCTACGCGATAACAATGAACTGGAAGATCCTAAGCTACGCGCTTTGCAGCAGTTCGTAATCGCACTGCTGGACAATCGCGGCCACATCAACGAGGCGCAGATGCAACAGTTTCTCGACGCCGGCTACAGCAAGACGCAGGCACTGGAAGTGCTGTGTGGCCTGGCGTCAAAGCTGATCTCCAACTTCACCAATGCGATGGCCAAGACTGACCTAGACGACCCTATGCAGGCCTTTCAGTGGCAGCCAACACAGTGACGGCGCTGGTGGTCAGCTAGTTTCGGCGGCTACGAAAAGCCGTTGGAGATTCGCCAAATCGCGCGCGAAAGACCTTATTGAAATGCGAAATATCATTGAAACCGCAGTCAAAAGCCAGATCGCTGATTTTTGTTCTCTGACCACTGGCGAGGATTCGCGCCACCGCTGACAAGCGCGC
>JBCDFM010000081.1:0-15218 GCA_039178015.1 Pseudomonadota bacterium | reverse complement strand
CTCGTTGGCTGATAAAACGCCCGCGCTCATCAACCACCAGCCAACGTCGATCGCCCGCAGGGCCAAAACGATCGAGGGTGACTTGCTCTAAGCTTGTTCCCGCACAAGATTTAACGGGGTATATAAAAATTCCCCTGAGTTCCATAGGACTCCCCTCTATTGGATTTCTTTAGCGGCGCGGTAGCCCGGCGGGTAAGACAAGCGCTTTCCCGCTCAGCACTCAATCTTTACCTTGACGTGAAAGTTTGTGCCACCGGAGCTCTCATCCTGGTCACAGTTACATTGCGATTTGTTGCTCCCCGCCACTACTGGGCAATTAACTTCGACATCCGGTGATGAGCATTCCAGCTTCTTCACCGGCTTCGGGGCTTCGGTTGTGCCACACGATGCATGAATGACGATTTCATCGTCTCGGTCGTTGCCAAGTTCAGCCTCGGTGAACTCGACAGCGCAATTGGCTTGTGGGCAGGTTATGAATTTGGTGATCACTTCCGACGCGTTGGCTCCAAAACCCAAAGTCGAAAGAAGCACTCCCACATAAAAGGCCGAAACGCCAATCCGTCTTATACTCAAATGCATGTTTCACCTCTCTTTTTCAAGGACGTTCGAATCAGACTCTCAATCAAACCTACATACCGCGCTGGTCGCTGCCCTTCCTCATGCCTCATCCGAGACTATCGAACCGCAACCACTCAACAGCCTCAGTTCACCATATACCACTCCAATCGAACAACTTAAATCAGCATTTGTGTTATCTGCTGCGAGAAATGGAACTGGTACAGTTTCGGCAATAGCAAGACAGGATTTCTGGACCAGCATCAATGAAGCCCGCAATACACGGGGTTATCGTGAAGTGCGCGTTTAGGCGTGATTCACTGGCATCAGTTGCACTGGCATTGACTACGGTTTCCGTTGTAGCACAGTGGCGAAGCTAATGCCGCGGCCGCTGCCAAGGTAGCTTAAATACAGTTTTCCATCGACGAGTTTCCCTAGGAAGTAGCCCGTGCTGCCATATTCAGGATCAGGGGACGTTTCCACAATACTCAAAGAACTGCGATCGAGCAGATCGAAGGTGCCCGTCCCGTTCTCAACATGCCAATCAGTGTGGCCATCCAGGCTCCAGCGATTTTGTGCCCAGAATAAATTGCCATCCTGGTGGGTGATGTGCAGTTCCATTTGCACACCCTTTATCTCAGATGAGAAGTGGCTGTGGTCTTCGGGGAAAGCGACGTTGTAGCTGCCCGCCCATACGCCGATCACATCGGGAAAATCCTCTGTCTGGGCAAAGGCTGGGATATGGACCAAGAATAGGAACAAAACTACAGTAGAGCGCAACATCCCCTGACTCTAGCATATGCGGGCTCGAGTTAAGTAGCACTTTGTATTTGCCACCGTTTCGTATAATCCTCGTTCGCGCCACGAACGGCCCTGTTTTTCTCCATCCCACTCGGCCAGCTGTCAACCGTATTGGTCACACAAAAGTGAACGTGCTTGCCTTGCTGGCAGCAACGCTGCACAACACCTCTTCTGTAGAAATAAGCAGCCCCGTCATACTCTGCACTTTTTATCCAGGTCGCTCGATCAGTCAGGCTTCCTCGCACCAAACAATCGCTCCAAACCTGAATTGTTGCTGGGACTCCCCTACTACACACGGTCAGCATGGCTATCCAGGATTGCGATTCACTCGCCCATTAGCCCTAGTTATCCACCCGCTGCTGGGACTATACTCACCGGTTGTCGGGTAAAGCGAGTGGTATAAATGATGCAGCAAGGCGAGCAACTCAGCCATAAAGCTATGTTCAACGAAGCCCTGGGTATGATCACCCGCGGCGAGCTTGACGCCGCAATCAACTACTGCAGTGAAGTGATCAGACGCAACCCCGGTGATGTTTCAATGACCGCATTACTCGGCGCGGTTTACCTGAAGTGCCGACGACACGCCGAGGCTGAATCACATCTGCGCAAGGCCATTGAATTGGCGCCCACCTTTGCCAAACCTCATGAAGATCTCGGCTTTCTGCTGCTTGAGCAAGGCCGCATCGAAGAGGCAATCACCATACTGGAAACGGCTGCCCGATTAGACCCCAAAGCAGCCGGTGCCCATTACACTTTGGGGCGCGCCCTCGCCGCAGCGGGTCGCGGTAAAGAAGCGGATGCCGCGTTTGATAAATCCTTTGCGCTGAACCCGCAGCGGAAACTGCTGGTGCTGGCAGCGGAGCATCACAAGGCCGGGCGACTACCGCAGGCCGAGAACATGTACCGTCAGCTTCTGAAGCAGACGCCCAATAATGTCGACGCCATGCGGCTTTTGGCCGGTGTGCTGTTGCAGCAATCAATGGCCGAGGAGGCGGAAGATTTACTGCGCCGCGTGGTCGCTCTGGCGCCCGATTTCGCTCTGGCGCATATGGATCTGGCAACCATGTTAAAAGAGCAGGACCGCAACGGTGAGGCGCTGGCAAGTTATGCTCGAGTCGTAGAGCTAGAACCAGAACGCGCGAAACCGCAGCAACTTTACGGCGCAGCATTGGCACAGGCAGGTCGGACCCACGAAGCTGCGAAAGCGTATCGCGCAGCGCTTGCGCTGCAACCAGAACAAGCGGGCGCGCTGCTCGGACTGGGGCATACACTCAAAACCTTGGGCGACCAGGAGGATGCCATCAAGGCCTACCGCGATTGTATCCGCGTCAGACCCGACAACGGGGAGATCTATTGGAGCCTGGCCAACCTAAAGACGTATCGCTTCTCAGAAGAGGACATCACGACCATGGAAGCGATGGTAGACGGTGACAAGGACATATCAGATCAATCGCGAGTGAACTTTTTGTTCGCACTGGCCAAGGCCCGCGAGGACGCGGGAGATTACGAGAGTGCATGGCGGCATTATCAGCGGGGCAACCAGGAACAGCGCGAGTTGGAGCACTACGATCCGGTGCAGACTGAACTCACTAACGATGGCCTGATCCAAGTCTTCAACGAAAAACTCATGCAGCGCCTGGCAAACCAGGGAAACCCGGACCCAAGTCCGATTTTCGTGGTGGGTCTCCCGCGCTCGGGATCAACCCTGCTCGAGCAAATTCTTGCAAGCCACTCGCAAGTAGAGGGCACAGCCGAGCTACCCTATCTCGGGCGAGTAGCCACATCGTTAAACCGCAACCGAGCCGACGGTATCAACTATCCGCAGGCTGTGAGAGAGCTGAAATCGCAGCACTTACAGGCCTTAGGTCAGTATTATCTGGATCTGGCAGAACCACATCGCGAGCTTAAACGCCCACGGTTTATCGATAAGAACCCGAACAATTTTCCCTCCGTTGGGTTCCTTAAACTCATTCTTCCGAATGCAAAAATTATCGACGCCAGGCGCTACCCTTTGGACTCCACCCTGAGTTGTTATCGTCAGCTATTCGCCAAAGGCCAAACCTTTGTGTACGACCTGCAGGACGTGGGAGAGTACTACATACAATACCAGCGCATGATGGACCATTGGCACAAGGTGATTCCCGGTCAGGTGTATACAGTGCAATACGAAGCGCTGGTCACGGACTTCGAAGCTGAAGTGCGCAAACTGTTGGAGTTTTGCGAATTGCCTTGGGAAGATAACTGCATCGACTTCTACCGTACCCAGCGTCCCGTGCGAACGGCCAGCTCCGAGCAGGTTCGCCAACCTGTTTATACCCGCTCAGTTCACTTCTGGCGCAACTACGAAGCGCAACTGGAGGAGCTGGTCGAGGTGCTCGAACCTATCCTGCCGCGCTATGCTGCCTACGAGGATATCAACCGACCTGAGTAGCTGGCGTATCAAAAGGCCAGACTTCCAGCCCATGGATCGCATTGCGGACATCCATCGAAAGGTTAATGGACAGGGTGGTCTTCATGGAGTCCAGGTCGTGTAGTGTGATCGTCGATGGCGAAGAGCCGGCCGCAAGTAGACTGTCACTGATTGTACAGAGTCCGCGGCCGAAGGCCTGCCGCGCAATTTTGCTGTCATCGGCCTCGGCATGTTCAAGATCCTCCGGCGAATACTCCGGCACGGCGAAAACCCGTCTGGGGCCTTCTGGTTCGGCAAACATTACCGCGTTACGCTGGGTGTCGTTATACACAATCCCCGCCCGATGCGGCCTGGCATTGTGCGTGCCCTCGGGCAGAGTAGCCAGGCGGTCTATGTAGCGGCCTGAGTAAGCGTACAGCCCTCGACTATGCAAGCCGCTAAAGTAGAGCGCTTTGCTGTTGGCAAAAACACTGTTCAGATGCAGACGGTTGGCGGGTGCCGGGCCCTTATCCCTACCGGGGTGAAACGGATTGCCACGCAAACCACTGCGCTCATGGCTGATCTGCAAGCCCCAGGTGAACACTTTTTTATCGAGATCAAAGCCCAATAAAGAATCATACCCGGTAGACGTCAGGAACAGACGTCGCTGGTAGATACATATTTCGTGACAGTGTTTCAGGTAGGCGTTTCGGTAAGAACTGCGCAGATTGAACTGTGGGTCATATTCGAATAGCTCATCGCTTGCAGCAATAAACACACTGTCGCCGTCAAATGCGATGCCGCGCAGCCCGCGGTCCCAACCGCGACCCTGCCAGTCGATATCCATCGTATCCCAGTCTATGGGCTGATGGACACGGGCGCGCTGCAGATCAACCAGGTAGACCCCACCATGACTTTCGCCTTGTTGACTCCCGCGCACAACCGAGGTAGCAATTAACGTGGTCAAACTAAGACTCTCCCTAACAGGCTAACCGAGACCCTTTGACCACGCCAATCAGGTTGGCTAGGTACAGGGGCGCAAACGACTTGCGATAATACCCGCTGCGCGGTGCATTTGTCGCCCGAGCGCTAGAAAAATCCGGGCCTATAGGCGGGCTTTTCGCTATGGTTGTGTTACCGTAGTATAAAATCTCGCTGAAAAAACCGGGAACGTATCATGGCGCAATCCTCTAAGCACAATGAACCTAAACTCAATTTAGAGACGAAGCGCCTCACGCTGAGTTTGGCCGTCTCCGCCGCACTGGCGGGCGCTACGGGGACGCAGGCAGAAACCCTGGGCCAGCTGGAAGAGGTAATCGTGACCGCGTCCAAACGCGAGATGAATCTGCAGGATACCCCTATAGCGATCACGGCATTCACGAACGAGCAAATCACCCTTCAGCGATTTAAGAATTTCTCGGATTATGTTGGACAGATTCCCGGTCTGGCTGTCAGTGAGCGTCAGCCCGGCGCAAACTCCGTCATCATGCGTGGCTGTGCTGCCCAGGGCTTATCGTTCAGCGATTCCGCCACCACCTCGGTCTACTTGGACGAACAGCCGATTACGGCAGCGGGCCAAAACCCCGATCCACGCCTGATCGACATCGCTCGCATTGAAGCGCTATCGGGCCCACAGGGAACATTATTTGGAGATGCGGCTCAGTGCGGCACGCTGCGTGTAATCACTAATAAGCCCGACGCTACCGTCACCACTGGCTGGGTTGATGTTACTGGCTCCACTATCGACGGAGGTGGAGAGGGTTATGATCTCAGCGCTATGGCCAATATCCCGCTTATCGACGACACGCTTGCCGTGCGCCTGGTCGGTTTCTATGCGGATGATCCAGGCTGGATCGATAATGTGTTTTCGATCTCACCCGGTAGAACCTTCGATAATGGCTCGCAGGTCGACGAGGACGTCAACTCCTCGACCTGGTACGGCGGTCGCTTCGGTGTCCGCCTGCAGCTAAATGATCAATGGACGGTCGACTTTTCCAGCATCTATCAGAAATACGAGCTCGATGGCTTTGGCGACATCGACCTAAACCAGCAGCAGTATGAAGACGTTGGTTTATACCCTAGATTTGGACGCGATGGACAAGCGCGTTTCAGCGACGATAGCTGGGATGATGAGTGGTACCAACTGGCAGTAACTGTAGAGGCCAACCTGGATGTCGGTGATTTCGTGCTCACTGGGGCTTACTTTGATCGGGAAGCGGAATACTTTGCCGACGCCACTTCCTATCTTCAGACTTTCCAGCAGCTTGGAGATTACTTTAGAGAGTATGATCCTTATATCACTCAATACGACTTTGGCGGCGACCCACTTTCCACTAACTTTGATAGACGCGAAACCACCTCATGGACCTTTGAAGCACGCTATGCCACGCCCGATATGGGTCGCTGGTCGGGCTTGATCGGCGCATTCTACAACCAGCGCGATGTGGACGAAATATTTATCGCCAACGTAGTGAACGGCTTCAGTGACTCGGACGCCTTCTCCTACATCAATAATGCAGGCTACTATTTTTATGGTGCACCGCTTAAAGAAAGCTCCAACAACTGGTTTTCCGGCACCTATGAAAGTGAGCTAGAACAGTGGGCCATCTTTGGTGAAGTATCAGTAGATATCACAGAGCAGTTCAATATTCTGGCGGGTGCACGCTACTTTGAAATAGAGAATGACTATAACGTTATCAATGGTGCGCTGGTTGGTGAGAATGGCGGTGCCCCTGATTGCGTGCAAACCGGTGGTGTTGACTACTGCTATGCCCCAGGCGACCCCGGTGATGCCGACGAGTCTGATTGGGTTCCCAAGTTAACGCTGAGCTACTCCTGGGAAAACCAGATGATTTATGCCACCTACTCAGAGGGCTTCAGGCGAGGTGGCGCTAACTCAGCCAGACCGCAATCGGTTTATGGACCACCCACGGGCCAGTTCCCGCCGCCGGCGGGCACGCTGAATCAGTACGACGCAGATACGGTTGATAACTACGAGATAGGTGCAAAAACCGAATGGTTCGACAACAAGCTGCGTTTCAATATCACGGCCTATCATATGATATGGAATGATATCCAGGTGCAGGCGGAAGATCCCCAGCCAGATTTGTTTACACTGGGTATTGTGAACTTCCCGGAAGCGGAGATAAACGGCTTCGAGTCATGGGTTAGCTGGCTACCAACCCCCAATATCAATGTTGAGCTATCGGTAGGCTATAACGATGGTGAACTGTCGGATAGCAGCACACTCTTCCCCGATAGCGATAATCCACTGACGACACCGGAAGGGACGCCGCTGCCCATCGTTCCAGACTGGAAGGGTAACCTGAACTTCAGTTACTCCTTTGACACGCTGCTGTTCGAAGCCTCTCCCTATGTCCTGGCGCGATACACGTATACAGGCTCGTCGGTGAATTCATTGGATGGCATCGAGTCCAGTAGTTTTAGCTTCCCACCTCGTAAGCAGGAATCCTGGGATACACTGGATCTTCAGGTCGGTCTAGAGAGTACCAGCTGGACAGCAACCTTGTTTGTTGACAATGTGTTCGATGAAGAGGCCGAGCTATTTTACAACAACCGCTGGTCCCAACAGCGACTATCGGTCAATCAACCACGTACTCTCGGCGTGAACTTCCGCTACATCTTCGGAGAGTAGCGTTGTTTGTCGTGACTGCGACGTGGACATAGAGGGACGCATACGAGAATTGGGGTCTGTTGACTCAGGCCCGTTATCTGATCGCATCCTCGCTCAGGATGAAGAAGCCTGGCTGGAAGAACAGTACCGGCAGAACGCTTTCGAAGTTCACAAAGATACCGCTTCAATGGTGGTCTTATTTCTAAACGAGGCGTCCTGGCCAAATGTGGTGGTCGATCGACGGCCGGGCTGGGATCGCCTTGCTGACGTGGCTGTTCCTCTTATGGACAGCATCATCAGAACACACTACCAACCCGGCGGTACCATTATTCGCGCCATGGCCGCCCGCCTGCGGGCCGGAGGCCGCATCACACCGCATGTCGACAAGCACCCCTCCTTCCACTTAGGCCATCGCATTCATGTGCCCATCACCACAAACTCTCGCGTTCGCTTTACCGTCGAGGGACGGCCCATTCCTTTACAGGTGGGGCAGGCATTTGAGATCAACAACCAAAAGCAACACAGCGTCACGAACAAAGGGCGAGAAGACCGCATCAGTTTTATCTTTGATTACATTCCTCCCGGGAAAAACCCCACTGCAGCGCCCTTGCAATGAGTAAATGGCCCGCAATTGGACGGTCTTTAAGAACGACTCTCCGTCATTATGGCGGTGCTTTACGGGCCTGCTGACAAAACACACTAGAGAGTAATCATGAAGTGGCCATTCTGTATTAGCGCAGATCTAATGGCGTTGATGGTGGCAGCCATGCTGTCACCAGCTCATTTATCTGCCAGCCCCACACAAGCCAGCGACGCCAACCTACAACCAGAGCCATTGGACGAGCAGCACGAATCGGCCTATGTCACCGACCCCTCTCGCTGGGGCCAGTTAGTTATCGATCCAGACACTGTTGTGGGGCAGTCAGAGCAATCACCTGACCACAGAGCTATTACCGAGCTGATCACGCGCATTCATCGACACTGGCTGCAGCGAGAAGATGATGAGATAGGCCCGCTGCTGTCGGAGGATAGCAGCCGCATAATGGGTGATGAGTTAGCCTACGGTCGCAAGGCAGTGGTTGCCATGATCAAAGGCGAGTCGCGTGGAGAGCGGCCCGAAGGCTACCCGTCGTCACTACAACTCACCCTTCGCGATCTTGAGCTGCAGCTTCAGGGTGATATGGCAACCGCTTTTTATCGCATGGACATCAGAGGTGGCGCTCGTTGGGAATTTGCAGACCTCGCCACCGTGTTACAGGTATTTCGACAACGTGATAAGCAGTGGGAACTGGTTGCTCAAGTCCAGTCCTTTGCACTGGACGACGCCACCGCGCCGCCTGTTCCCGATAATGTCCCCAATCGCATTGCACCCATCCGTTTTGATTTTGTTTACCCGGCTCAGGATATTACTCGCGCGGTCGATTTTTACACGCCGCTGCTGGGACCTCCGGTAGTCCACAACCAGCAGCGCGCAGCTTTTCGCTTCGCTGATGCCTTTTTTGTGCTCACTGCGGAGCCTGTAGACAAACGCATTGTGATCAAACCGGGCATGGCTAACGGCTACGCGGTGGTGGATATAGAGTCCATAGATGCATTTCGCAAACGCCTAAGCGAGGCAGGGGCAATGAATGTCACTGAAACGCTATGCGACAACGAAGCCTGCCTGATAGCTGAAGACCCATCAGGCAACGTGTCAGTATTTCGTCAGTCAGCTGCAACATCGCCCCGCAAAGAAGGAGAAAAGCCCTTTGCACTCGCTTTCATCCTGAAGGACAAAACCCTCGATGGGCATCCAGAAGCGATAGCCGTTATGCAAGCCTGGGTGAGTGATCATGAGCAAGCATTGCGCCAATGGTTGGGTGAGACCACACTCTGGATTGACAGTACAGGTGTCGCTCGTGGCGCTGAGGCTATTGCAACGCTACTGAGCCAAAATCGAAGGCAGCTGGAAACTGCCGAGGGGCTGACGAGCCAACTATTAATCAGCAATGTCCGAGTGCGCAGCGTGGGCCAAAGCGCGTTAATCACATTTCAAGCATCGCTTGAGGTGCCCGCACAACCCAGACTTAACTCAACGCTTCTAGTCACACAGCTCTGGCGTGACACGGGCGATAAGCCCACGCTCGAAACCATGTTCGCGGTTGATATTGAGCCCTATCGAGACGTGCCCGTAGGCTCAATGGACTACACCGCCTACCCTGTCGTAAATCTGGGGCTGGCCGGCCGCTACTATAAAACGTTGTTCGGCTCGGAACCCTATCGGGACGACAATTGGTTCGGTTTCTGGTCTACCACCAGCGTATTTGGCTTGGTAGGTCAATATCCTGACGTGGAGTCCTACAGCCCCATCGCACACCGCAGTAACGGCTATGCCGATTTCAGCATCCGCTCCGCAGAGGAGGTATATGAATACCTGAAGAGTCGCGACGTAAGCTTTCCCCAGGTAAACGGCATCAACGACCAGCCAGGTATCGACCCGCAACCCGGATATCGGCAGATTCTAGCCGTGGACAGCGAGGGCAACCTGGTGAATTTCAGCCAGTACCTGGAGTACTAGACTAGGAACACGATGGTCCTCTGACCATGAGTCCAACTTGCCGAGCGCTAACGTCGACCGGAAAAACCGTTCATGATCAGCGATATTACGATGGTGAGTAACACGCTCCCGACGATTGAAATATGCACACCATAGTCAACCTCGCTCAATACGAAATTCAGCACGATAAGAAGCACTACGAAAATAGCGAGGCTCTGGAGATTTAGCATAATTACACTCCTGACGGTTTTGCACACTGCCGGTACATCGAACGGTAGCAGCAGAATAAACGTCCTCGGCAGCCATGTCGACCGATGCGCCGGCAGATCGAGCGTCGCCGGTAATCGCGTCTCACACCAACCAGATTATATTGTCAGCTCTGCAGAAAGGTCTCCGCTCAAGGCAAGAGGCTTTCGACAAACTCGCCCAGCGCTAAAGCCTGATCATCCCAGGTAGGGATTGTGACGTCCGGCCGTAGGCGGTCTTCGAGCTGCCGGCAGAGCGCGGCGACCAGGCTCTCTTTTGAATCAGGATCGTACAGTGATGAGGGTGTATCGGCAAAAAGCGACCCGAGAGACCCGACGTTTGCCGCCACGGCAGGTACGCGACAGGCCAGAATTTCATAGGCTTTTTGAGGAAATGCATAGTAACCGAAAGGCGTATTGGCCAATGCGACAAGCACAATATTCATCGCGTTATAAAAATTAGCCATCCGGTGGTGCGGTAGAAGTCCGAGATAATGAACGTTGCCGCAAGATGGCAGCGGGTGTTCCTTGAAGACCCTGCCCGCGATGACGAACTGAACATCTTTATACGCTTGCTCCATGGCTTGTATCGCGGCAAATACCGTATCAACCCCATGATTGGCATCAAGGCCGCCACAAATACCGACCAAGGGCTTATCCGCCAGTTGCGACAATCCGAGCACTTCAAGACTCTGGTCACGATCACGGGGTCCAAATTGCGCGGCATCAATCGTACTCTCCAGCAGCAACACAGGCTTGCCGGGGTAAGAAGCTTCGATATTGGCAGCAAGCGTTTTACTCACCGCGCAAATACCAGCTGAGCTCTCCAGTGCGCGACGATATAAAGCGCGCGTGCCGGGGATACGAGCAAGCCCAAAGGCTGTGTAGTCATCATAAAGATCAGCGATGAAGCACGCACCGATCTGACGCGCGAGCGTTGATCCGAGAATCACGTTCAGGCAATCAGAGCTCGCAATGACAACCTGTGGTTTGTATTGCTTGGCGAAGGACCGTAGCCTCAGATAGGATCCAATTAGCGCGCTTCGCGGTAGGTTCAACCGCGCCCATCGATGAGCGATATCAGCTGGTACGGCCTCCGATGACGCCAGGCGATAGTCAAGGCAGTAGCCGGTCACCTGCAGGTGCCTATTCATTCGATCCGGCAATTCGAACAACCTTGCATAGCGGTCATTGATTACATCGTGATTCATGTACCTGCCTTTGCACAGCCACAGAACACGGGTCTTTGCAGGCATCAGTCGCCCCAAAAACGATGCGGTCGCCCGCTCATTGCTTAGACTTTAAAAATTTATGCACAATGGTATGACTATTGGCAACCACCTGATGCATATCGTAGTAGATATACTGTCCACAGCGACCAATAAAGGTCATGTGTTTGTTGCGTTTAGCCAGTTCGTCATACTGACGGTAACGCGCTTGAGGCCAACCGTCGATTGTCTTGATTGGATAGTATCGCTCAAATTCGTTGTCGGCATAGGAACAGGGAATTTCATACGTGACATGCTGCCCGACCTTACCTCCGCAGCCCGGATACAAAGCCCAGTCTGTCTTGCGCGTATACCGACCCTCGTCAGTAAAGTTTACCGTTGGTACTTCATAGTCGAATCCTTCATCGTATCTGTGCTCAAACTTTATAGACCGATACGGTAGAGGGCCGAACTTGTTATCGAAGTACTCGTCAATCGGCATACTGTTGAAGACAAAGTCGTAGCTCGATTCCATGGCTTTTTCAAAGGGCGTGCTGAGACTGACGGTAATGCTGTCATGATCCAACATCTTGCCGATCAGCTCGTGATAGCCTCGCGCCGGCATCATCTGGAATTCATCGTTAAAGTAGTGAGGGTCGTCTCCGTATCTCACAGGCAAACGGGCCACAACGGAGATAGGCAGTTCACTAAGCTTTAAATCCCACATCTTCTGCGTATAGCGACCGAAAAACAAAGCGGTTAATTCCACTCCATAAATGGAATGCAGATACTCCTCTGCGTTGCGCGGCTTCTCTATCAGTTCGCGTATGCCGGCAAGATACTCTCGCATCTCGCGCTCGTCCGCTAGCTTCACGCCTGAGAAAGTGGCCAGCGTTTCGCGATTGATCGGCATTGGAGCACTGGTTCCCGCCGGCAGCAATGCTCGGACTTTGTGTCGGTAGGGAACCCACTGCGTGAATCGAGAAAGATAGTCCACCACCTCCTTGTTGTTAGTATGGAAGATGTGGGGGCCATACTGGTGATATCGAGCGCCTGTTTCTGGGTGCACCGGGTCGTATGCGTTACCGGCTATATGAGGTCTCTTATCGACAATGTGTACGCGAAAGCTACCTGCATCAGCGAGCTCTCTCGCAATCACGCTGCCGGCGAAACCCGCTCCGACTATCAGTACACGCATATCAATCAGAACCTCGCTGGGAATGTATCAGCGATCCTATATTTTACGCAGTCCATTTTGCAATAAACCATCATCCCTTCCTCACCACGGCCCTCCTGCCGCAGAAGACAACTTTGCGATTCTTCAAATCCTTTATTACTAGAACACACCAACGCTGATACCTAGTTTTTGCCTAACAAAAATGGTCATAAGTGTGTTCCAGATAACCAGGCCAGCCGCAATGGCCAAGGCTGCACCCACCTGGTCATAGACAGGTATTAGCAACACAGCAAGTGCAGCCGTTATTGCAAAGCCGAGTGCCTGTGACAGTAGCGCTAACTTTTCTTGATGGCACATAAGCAGCACCACACCAACCGGGCCTGCTGCAACATTAAATACATGGGCAAGCGCGAGTATCACTAGCGGCGTATAGGCGAGATCGACATACTCCTCGCCGAAAAGAAAGGCGATCGCAGATTGTCCAAAGACAATGAAAAGTGCGCCCATCACGAGCGCGATGGCAAATGCGCCTCGGGTGGCTTTCTGAAAAACACTCTGCATTCCTCTTTCATCTTTTCGAGCGTAGAAAGTCACGGCCAGCGGCGCTATCACAGCGTTAATGACCACCAGCGGCATTACAACGAACTGGCTTGCCCGTTCGGCCACGCGAAGCCCTGCTACCGCGGCATCCTCACTCAAGGTACCCAACAAAACGGTACCGATCTGCGCGTTTAAGGTGCCAACCAGGCCCGTGAGCATGAGTGGAATGTACACCCTGCCCCACAGGTTCAGATCATACAGCGGCACTGTATTGGTCGGTGCGGAAGGCTCTACTTTAAGCAAGATCGCAAAAGCAAGCAGTACTGTCACCAAGCTTACCGCTACCTGTGAGGTCATCACCGTATACACCGAAACCTGATTGATCGCGGACAGAGACAGCACCGACATTAACAAAAACAGTGGCACAAGGACTTTCATCGGAGCTTCTGCAAGGCCGGGAAAGCCAACACCTTTAGCCAAACCCTGATGTACGGCCAGTAGGCCGTTGATCGGCACCAGGCACAGACCCAGCCAAAAAGCCGCCCCTATCGCCTCCAGCCTCGCGCCCAGAATCATCTGAGCAAGAAGGTAGGCCAGTAATAAGACACTGCTCGATATCACGAGCACCCAAACCAACCCCACGCGCCTTATGCCAATGTAATGCCCCCAAGAGTCAAGCTCTTTGTATCGAGCCGCCTCTCGCGTTAACAGCTGAGCCACCCCCATAACCGCGGGTAACGCGATTAGCGCTAGTATCGATATGAGGAACGCATACTGCCCGTATTGTGCTGGACCCATCACGCGAGCAAGCACGATCGCAACTAGAACAGACAAGGGAATGCTAATCAGGTGTATTAAGCCGACACTCGAAATCTGGCGCAACAGCCAAGACCAGACGCTTCGTTCCTGCTCTTCTCCAGACTGATTCATTCTATCCAATGCAGGATTTTTCCGGTCCAGAGTGGTGTCACAGGGCGAGCGTAAAAATCTTCATTACCATGCTAGATCGATTCGCCATCTTTGACAGCTCGAACCACGAGCGTTTCAGCCCATCCGTTACGCATTTTGGCCAGCACCTTCCAGATCTTTTTCTTGAGATTTTCCCTGTCCCTTGGCAAAAAGGTAAAGTGCAGTGAACGAATCTGAAATCCTATCGACTCTAGAAGTTGCGAAAGTAGCGCGGCGGAAAAACCGATAACGTGATCCGGGTGTATGTTCTCCTGGCCTCTTAGGACCATTGACTGAAAGAACAGGCTATAGCAGTTTGGCGTCGAAATGATAAGCTCCGTTCGATCGCTCATATGTTTTTTCAGGTGCCGGAGAAATTCTCCAGGATTCTCAAGGTGTTCTATCGTCTCACCAAATACGATGGACTCAATATCAAATCCGGAACTGTCGTATTCAGCGATATCGACACACTCGATATTATCAATCCCCCGAGCACGAAGATACTCGATACTTTGTTCGTCGATATCTACCCCTCTAAGCTCACTCGCGACCCCATCGAGCGCGCTGTGCAGCAGGAGATCCTGCTGTAGCTTTATTTCAGTATATGGGCTGTCACAGGCACCGATGTGAAGAACTCGTTTTCCCTCACATAAGGCTTCGATAAGTTTGTCTCTATCGTCCGCATACGAATAACGCGAGTAAGGATATGTCATGACGAGTTTCCATTCAGCTACTTAAGTAAAGTGAACCGCGAACAACCGTTTTAGTTCTCTGGCGTCACATCGGCCAGAGCGCGACACACCGACAAAGAGATCGAAGCGCGCAGGCTTACTCAGGGTAGACAGTGTAAATACCTTGATAAACCTTTTTCGACCGAGCGTGGTACGTGATGTTGACTACGCCTTCCGGCTGAATGCCATCATGCGCTAGACCCAACCGGCTACACGCACAACCTATGCGGCAGGGTCACGGCTTATTCGGGTTCGCCCGATGGCCGCCATTACAATCGCAGCGACAACCGCATCGGCATCAACAAGCGCCATACTCGCTAGAGTGAAGCCCCGCTAAAGTCTGGTACTGTTGTTCGCGATCCACTCATTCCCCTTTTCCGTCAACTCTTCGAGCATCCGATGGTGTTTGGTCGGGATACTCTCTCGCCACTTATCCGGCCTATTTTCATAGTTT
>JBCDFM010000080.1:0-15353 GCA_039178015.1 Pseudomonadota bacterium | reverse complement strand
ATCGAATTCAACGCCGATCACGCCGCACTCCAGTTGGGTGTAGGGATCCTTCTCGAAAAAGGGGTTGATGGTTTCCAGCACCTCCGTGATGAAAGAGTTAAACAGGCGGTCCACGCTGGAATTGGCGGTTCTGCCCGGGCCGCTTTCCATCAACAGATAGCCGGACAACGTCGACGCCAGTTGGTGGGGTGTGGCACCGGTAGCTGCGAAGCGCGATCGCAGGCGCTGCACAGGTATCCCCTCGGCATCGTAGCTCTTTGAGAGTAACGACAAGCGCAGGCTCTCGGAGGTGGGCGCGAGTTCGGCTGCCAGCACCCCGTTTTGCCAGTGCAGTGACATGGGCATCGACAGCTCGCCGCGGTCGCCGGCGATGTTGAATGTTGGGGCCTGCAAATGGCCGTTATCGAGGCTTGCCACCAGTCGCAGTGTGTTCAGGCTAGTCAGCTCTTCGAAATTGTTGTCGCGTATGCCCAGACCATCCAGATCCAGGTCTACGCTGGCATCAAACTCACTCATCCAGCTGAGCTCAAGTGGGTTGTCGGGGATGAAACGTTCATCCCCGGCGCTTGAGGGCTGGCCGGATGCGCTGTCGCTAGCATTAGGGCTAGCATTGGAGCTAGCGTCGCCGGTAGCCACGTCGCTGCCGCTCTTTGCTTCTACCCGGTCGACAAACTGGCCCATATTGAAGCGCCGCGACTGCAGGCGCAGCTCGTAACGGGGTCTTTTGCCCTGCCGGTAGCTGGCAGAACCGGTGAGCTCGTCATCGGCCAGTTGCAGCGAGACATCTTCCAGTGACCACAAGGCCCCCTGGCGCCGCAATTGCGCGGCGGCGCGATACGCCCGCGCGGGCAGCAGGCCACCTTGCAGGGTGCCCAGCGTGGCCAGGGATTCGCCCTCCGCCAGCAGCGATACAGCGCCATCGCCCGTAATCGATAGCCCGCCTTTGGCGACAAAGCGGTTGCGTTCGCCCTCCAGACGCAGCGTATTAATCGTGAGTTCAGACGCAGCGCTGGTGATGTCAGCCTCCAGTTCAAACGGGGTCGCCGCGAAGGAAAATCGCTCGATGCTGGGCAGCAAACCCGCCAGTCGCGGCCCCCTCACTTGAAGCTTCATGTCGGCCAGCGGCGGGTTGAACTGCGTCAGCCGAACGGTGCCGCTTAGGTGCCAGTCGGGGCTCTCGACGGAGAGGTCGTCCAGCCATAGCTGTTCGTCGGCGCTGGTGAGGTTCGCACCAAAGCGCACGGGAAGCTCGATTTGTGCAGGCAACCAGGTCACTGAAGCTGGCGCCTCTCCCTGCAGTGTCGCCCGGCTGCCAGCCAATGAGGGAAAGTTTTGCAGTGACCCTTGCATCTGCAGCGTGATATCGCCGACATTGACGGCAATGCCATCGATCACCGGTGCTGATAGCGATCCCGCGATGCGCGCCTCAAGACTGGCCGGCTGGTCTGGAAAACCTGACTGCCCCAGCGCGCGCATCGACGTCTTGAGCGAGTCGGCCTCGGCACGAATTGAAAACTCCGCTTGCTCTAGCGCTGCCATATCGTCGATGTGTCCCTCTGCAGAGACACGCATCCCGACGAATTTGAGCACGGTATCCGCTAAGGCCATGGTATTGGCCGCCGGGCTCATAAGCGTGCCATTGCCATGATAGGGAATAGCAGGACCGCCCTGGATATCCAGTTCGGCTAACAGCTGTGACAGGTCCTGGCCCTCCAGCTCGAACTGGATGCGACTACCCGCCAGCCCCGGATACTCGCCCAAAGGGCCGCGCAGGTTGAGGTGGATATCGCCGACCTTGAGCTGGGACTCGAGAATCTCCAGCCCTTGTTCCTGGCGCAGCAGCTCAGCTTCCAGTGAAAACGGCACGTCAATCACCCCGTGCAGGCCCAACAGCTCGCGAAAGCGCGCCAGGCTGGGTCCATTGATGCGCGCCGTGGCCGCCAGGTCGCGACTGCTTGGGAAGGCTGGCATTTCTGCATCCAGCGTCATCACCGCCTCACCCACCTTCAGTTTCACATCCGATATTTCAAGCGTTTCACCGCTGTGTTGCAGTGCGCCGCTTAACTCAAAGGCGTCATCGGGTAAGGTGTACAGGCCCAGACTGATGGCGATCAGCTGCAGATTGCTGCCCGAGAGGGCAAAGCTCGATTGCAGACCGGCCAGTGTAGCCGGATCGCTCACCGCGCCGGTGATATCGGCTTGCACACTCCCGAACTGACCGACCACCGACCATTGCAGCCCCGGTGACAGGCTGGACAGCTGCGCTGTGATATCCACCGCACCACTGTCTGGATTTTTGATGTTCAGGGCGCGGTAGAGGTTCGCACTGTCGGGCCCGCGAAGCTGCGCGCTCGCGTGCAGATCCTCCCGCGTATGCACATTGCCAACGCGACCTTGCACCTCCAGCTGATAGGCACCCAGAGCGAGCTGTGATTGCAGGTGGACATCCCTGCCGCGCAGCAGATTCGCATACGGCCCGGCCCGGGATTGCAGCGTCAGCGGCAAGTCTCCCGCGCTCCCAGTGATAGTCAGCAACAGGTCTTCTGCGGCATCGACACCCGCGAGCGCCTGCTCCAGTCGCAGTTCGGTGGGCTGCGTCAGATTGGGATTATCGAATCGCAGCAGCGCATTGTTGATCTCGCCATCCACCACAATGATGGGTGTAGCAGCATCCTGTCCGGCAGACCCGCTGTCCTCTGCGCCGGTGCCCAGAGACCAGTTGTTGCGTCCATCTGCCTCGGTGAGAAAGCTGATCTCTGCGTTTTCGATGCGTAGGCGTTCGACCACAATCGGGCCGCGCCACAGTGAAAATAGATCGAGGACAATCTCCAGGCGTTGTATTTGCGCGAACTGACCCTCAGCCCAGTCGGGATTGGCCAACTCGATACCATCGGCTGCCAGTCTCGGCGTACGGCCCAGTCGTAGTGAAAGATCACCCGTGACCCTGAAATCACGCTCTAAAGCCCGTGATGTGAAGCGCTCCAGCCACGGCTTCGTAAAACCCAAGTCCAGCCACCCGGACATGGCCAGGGCGATCGGCAGTACAAGAATCAAAAGTAGGGCGGGAACAAGCAGTCGCTTCATAGCGGGTTTTCGTTATGCTGTGCATGTGACTATAGATCGACTGGCGCGGCGTGCAAATCCCGTAGGGTTAACAGCACAGGCGGGTGCGGTATTATCGCCTTTGACTGGCTGCATAAAGAGCCAGGTAGCGCGCAAGCGCTCGTGCGTTGGGGAGGAGAAAAATCGTTGCATGTGTGCCGTTGCCTTAAAGCGCTAAGCGCTAATAGCGTGCGTGTGCTGACCGTTTGCTGCCCCCTGCTGTTGTTGACGCTGCCCTGTGCTGCCTGGGATTCCCGGCAACTACAGCACCCTGTAGTTGTAGACGGGCTGACTGTTGCGCACCCCGTGATGGCGGTATTTCGCTTGCCTGGAGCTGAGCTTGATTTGCAGGCCGATGGTGGGCTGACCCTGATCGACAGCGCTCCTGGCGTCGCAGTGCGTGAGACAGAACAGGGTTTGGTGCTGCGCTTGCCGGAGCACTCTGGCTGGTACTCGGTTGTGCTGCGCAATACCCGCACCCAGCAGGCGTTCCAGTTGAACGCCTACGCCTTAGTGCCCATGAGCGCACTGGATGAGCGCGGTTATCTCGGGGGCTATCGCGTTGGCACGTATCCTCCTGCTCGCAATCCCGAGCTCACACTGGACGATGCACCCGCTGGATTTATCGAACTGACTGAAGCGACTGGGGGTATCCGTGTCAGCCCCAATTTCACGCTCTCGCAGTTCGCCTGTAAGCAGTCCGGGGGTTACCCGAAGTATGTGGTGTTGCGCCCGGAGTTGGTGTTGAAACTGGAGCGGGTGCTGCGCGCCGTCAACGAGGCCGGTAATGCCACAGACACCTTCCACGTGATGAGCGGCTACCGCACGCCATTTTACAATCGGGCCATTGGCAACGTGCCCTACAGTCGGCATGTATGGGGTGGGGCGGCAGATATCTTTGTCGACGCACAGCCTCAGGACGGCGTGATGGATGACCTCAATGGTGACGGTGTGTTTAACAAGCAGGATGCACTGTGGCTGGCGGCGTTGATCGAGGGCTTATCTACAGCCGAGCATGTCTCCCAGCACGGTGGTTTGGGCAGCTATGGCAGCAACGCTGCCCACGGTCCTTTTGTGCATGTAGATGTGCGGGGTTACCGGGCGCGCTGGTGACGCGCCCAGTGCCAGTGTCAGGACGCGGCGAGAAACTTCAGCGCCACGCCGTTGTTGCACCAGCGCTGTCCGGTTGGCTTTGGCCCATCGTTAAAGACGTGACCCTGATGCCCATTACAACGCGCACAATGGTATTCGGTGCGGGTCCAACCGAAGCGGTAGTCGCGCTTGGTACCCATAGCATCGGGAATCGTCGTGAAAAAGCTGGGCCAGCCGGTGCCGCTGTCGTATTTCATTTGCGAGGTGAACAGGGGGAGTTCACAGCCTGCGCAGACATAGAGTCCGGCTTGCTTCTCGTTATTTAGCGGGCTGGTGAAGGGCCGCTCGGTGCCGTCTTCTCGCAGCACGTCAAACTGCGCTGGCGTCAGCCGATCGCGCCATTCGGCCGCGCTGAACTTGACCTTATCCGCCACGCTGGGCGGTTGAAAGCCCTGGGGTATCAATGCTTCCCAGTCGTTCTGCATCGCCTGTATGTCGGCATTGGTGATTGTGGAGCTGTCCGCGCCGGGCATAGAGCGAATGGCAAGGCCCACGGCGGGCAGCGTGAGTAGGGCTGTAACCAGAGATCGTCTTTTCATGTGGTATATGACTGCTCTCTCGTCAGATAATTCCCGCGGGGGCCCACAAACGGTGAAATATAGGGATAGCGTCGCCTGCGCGGACCTTCGCTGCGGCTTTGCATGAAAGCAATATAACCACAAGCGCGCGCCAGTGCTACGCCGGGTCAAGCGGGTGAAGGCTTGAGCCCGGTCGCTAACACGATGGGGCAGGTGCCCGGGATTCCTTGGCGGGCCAGGATCTGCGGGTACTGGCAGAACCACGACTAGCTCGATAACCAGCGACTGAATCGCCGTTGATGAACCTAACCACACATCAACGCGGCACAGGCAGTGGCAAAAACGATCAACTGTGAAATGACTTCCCAGGCTGCGCAGATAAGCGGTTGGCGGCGCAGTGGATCACGGGTTAGAGTGTAACGCCATAACCAAAATTGCTGCTGAGGATAGACCATGCTGACCCTGCACTTTGCCCCCAATTCCCGCGCCGGCCGTATTGTCTGGCTGTTGGAAGAACTAGAGCTGCCCTATGAGCTGAACAAGATGAAGTTTCATCCCGAGGATTTAAAATCTGAGGCCCATCGCGAGCGCCATCCGCTCGGTCGCATCCCGGTGCTGGATGACGGCGATGTGCGGATTTTCGAGTCTGGGGCGATCGTCGATTACATCTTGGAGCGGCACAAGAATGGTGGCCTCAAGCCGGCGGTCGACGCACCTATGTTTCCAATCTACCTGCAGTGGTTTCACTACTGCGAGGGCATGGTGATGCCGCCGGTGAATACTATTGTGGTGCAAACCCTATTACTGCCCCCCGATCGTCGCGATGAAACTGTGTTGGGTCAGGCTCAGCGGCTGTTGAGCAAAGCGCTGGCGCCGGTCAACGATTGGCTCGAAGGCAAGGAATACCTCATTGGCGACTTATCCGGTGCGGATATTATGCTGGGCCACGCCTGCTATATGAGCAATCTGCTGGGTTGTGTCGGAGAAGATATGGTGCATCTGAAAATGTATGTGGATCGGGTTGCTGCGCGACCGGCGTTCAAAAAAGCAATTGAAATGCAGTAGTGCCTTGCATTAGTTCCTTGCATTAGTGGCTTTCATTAGTTCCTTGCACTGATGCTAGGTAGCTCCGCCGGGCGACTTAACAACGCTAATACGTAACAGCGCTCTTTTCTCGATGGGACATAACACGACAGCTGCAATGCCCGGGCAACCGGGCGTATCCGCAGGCATCTTTATCTGCCTGATATTTTTCGTCACGCAGGTCAATTTCAGTGCGCTGAGTCCGGTGCTCCCGGCCATCGGCGAGCGCTTTGCCTTAGCCAGTGATTCGGCTCGATTGATCGTCTCTTACGGCTTTACCGGTTACATGGTAGGGCAGCTGGTCTGGGGCCCCGTATCGGATTACTTAGGCCGTTCTCCTGTCGTCATCATCAACCTGGCGCTGTACACCTTGCTTGCCCTTTTCGCGACCTTGTCTTCGACAGGGGGCATGCTGATGCTGGTCTACATCTTGATGGGCTTTCTTGCGGCTACCTTCACCAGTGTCGGTAATGCCATTCTCAAAGATCGGTACGCTGGTGACGACTATGTCAAGATGGTGGCGAATGTGGGTGTTGTGATGGCAGCTGGCCCCGCATTGGCCCCTGGCGTGTCTGGCCTGCTGGTATCGCTTTCCAAAGGTGGCTGGGAAATGGCGTTCTATTTATTGGCGGCGGTCGGTCTTATTGTCGGTATGGGTTTTACGGCCTGTGCTCGCTATCCGTCCGTGACAAGCGAAACCCCGGTGCAAAAAGAGTCAGCGGGACTGCTATTGCGCAACGCTCGCTATTTTGTTGCCCTGTTTTCCTTCGGCTTGCCATTCGGCATTTTGATCTCCTATCTGGCCTCCGGGCCATACCTGCTGCTGAAGTACTACGGTATAGCGCCGCATCAGTTTCCCTTGTGGTATGGCCTGACCACGATAGTCTATTTGTTGGGTGCAATCATTTTCCGTCGCCAGAGCGGTTCGCTAACGCCGGTTTTAGCGGTTTATTGGGGTGCCCTGCTGGCGTTTTTGGGTGCACTCGTCCTCGTGCTCGTCACCCTTCTTATGCCAAAGCAACCGCTACCGGGTATGGCGGGCCTTGCACTCATGTTAGGCGGTATTGGCATGATCATCCCCGCGGGCAAAGCCGCGGCCATGGGGCAGGTGACGGCGGCCTTCGGGCTTGGCGCGTCGGTGATGAAATTTACTCAGAGTGCCTGCGCGGTAGGGGTGTCCGCGCTGGCCGCGCTGCTGTTCTCACCGGATGCGGTCATGCCCTTTGTGCTGCTGTATGCCGGGGTATGTTTGCTGGCTGTGCTGGGCGCTGTCTGCCTGAAAAAATGGTCGGAGATGCCTGCCACCGGCATAGTTTGACGCCCCTGGTAGCGCTTCAGACCTGTTTGCCTGCGCCAGTGTGCGTGGTGTTCACAAACTGCAACAGCACAGCGCCCGCAATGAATAGGATGGGCACCGGCAGAATACCCAGGCGTTGGCTCTCAAACAGGCCCGTCGCAAAGCCGATGAGGATGGGGCCGACAAAGGTTGTGGCTTTTCCCGATAGCGCGTAGAGACCAAACGCCTCGGTCACGCGTTCAGGTTCTACCTGATCCACTAGGAGTGTGCGCGAAGCCGCCTGTATCGCCGCGCCTGCCGCGCCAATGAGGCAACCTGCAATGTAAAAGATGATAGAAGGGAGTTGAGAGGGCGTGTCCGTTGTTCCGACCTGGATGAAGAAGACATCCGTTTTTGTAGTGGACACGATCACCAGGCTGGCTGCCACCAGAATAAAAATGCAGACATACACTACGCGGATGGGCCCAAAATGATCGTCGGCTTTGCCACCCAGCCAAGCGCCGAACACGCCAGTAAGTGCGGCCAGAATGCCAAACACCCCAATCTGGATGATCGACCAGCCCAGCACACCTGCGGCGTAGATGCCCCCGAAGGCGTACAGAGCGTTGAGCGCGTCTCGGTAGAACATGGCAGAGAGCAGGTAGCTGAAGTAGCTCCGCTCAGACGGCAGCTTGCGCAGGGTGCTGCCTAACTCGCGCAATCCCTTCTTTAGCGCGCCCTTACGCTCAGATATTGCTTGTTTGTCCGGTGTAAACAGAAACAGGGGTAATATAAAAATCACGTACCATATGGCAGTGAGTGGTCCCGATGCGCGATCGCCCTCATTTGATTTGGGATCGAGACCGAGCACCGGTGACAGTCCAAACAAGGTTTTGCCGGTGTCGGGTTGCGCCGACATGAATCCGAGTACCAATATCAGCGATAGAATACCGCCAACATAGCCCAGCGCCCAGGCGGATCCTGACAGGCGACCGAGATGAGATCGGGGTACCAGTGAGGACATCATGGAATTGACAAACACCGTCGTCATTTCCATGCCGATCATCGCCAGTGCAGTGCCGATGAGGGCAATCGCAACACTGCTGGGAGTGGGCTCGGCGAACCAGAGCATCCAGCTACCGACCACCCCGAAAACTGAGAACAGGGCTATCCAGGGCTTTTTGGGTCCAACACCATCCGAGATAGCGCCACAGATGGGTGCGAGCAACGCAATAACTATTCCCGCCGCGCCTACGGCGTAGCCCCAAACTTCCTGACCTCGCACAGCTGAGGAAGCGACATGAGCGGCAAAGTAGGGCGCGAAAACAAAGGTGATGATCAGCGTATGAAAAGGCTGGTTCGCCCACTCATACATCATCCAGCCGATAACGCCCTTGCGATCTGTGGTGGATGTTATCGCTGCGGCATCGGTCATTGAGATGCCCGACCCTGGCCGTCTTCCGCGTTGTTAGTCTCGAGCGAGATTAGGGTTGGCCGGCTGGATAATCTGTTGAAGAGTCCGACGTGCCAATCGGGGCCGGGGGCTTGGCTCGCGGTATGCTGTCTGTTGCATTGGGCGCTGTTGTGTCCACCGGAGCGGGCTGCGACCATTGCACGGTTTCACCGTCCGAAAGCTCCAGGCTGTTATTGCCGATGGGGTCCAGATCGTGATTCAACAGATTCCCGCTGCTATCCCGAAAGGTGCTGTCACCGAGTCGGTTAGTACTGCCATTGACCACACCGGACGGCGTGCTGCACAGGGTGGTGCCCTGTCGATTGGTAAAACAGGTGGTCTGGGCATGGCAGGGAATGGCCAGCAGGAACGCAACGCAGATGGATAGGATCGATTTCATTTCTGTATTTTTACGCATACTCGCACGGGGGTAAAGCAGCGTTTTCTGAGGATAAGCGGTACCGCGTTTGCGGCGCTCTCTGCCTTATGAGCAGCGGCAGGTGATGTCCTCCAGTGGCCGACTCACCCGAAAGGTGCGTCTAACCTTGTGCGGACATTCCCTCGCGATCAGAGCGTCCATAGAGTGTCCGTCTAGACTTCCAGATCGCGCAGCAACTCCCGGTCGTAACCCAGACGCAGCAGGATTTCGTCGGACTGTTCGTCGAACTCCTGTTTTGATAGCGCCGATTTCAGCGCAAAGTGATAGATAGCGGCACAGAAGACGGCGCAAACCAGAATATCGTAACCTTTTTCCAGCACGCTGATACCGCCAAAGCTACCCAGGTAAGACAGTATGCCCACACCAAACAAATAGGGCAGCAGCCAGGCGGCCTGAATCAGGTCCAGTTCCTCGCGGTCTATGGCGCGCAATCGTACAAAAAATACGACAATGCCAACGAGCATGGCGAAGCCAATGATGCGCACCGTTTGCCAGCCGCTCCAATAGACAATCAAAGTCGCCAGAATGAATGTGGCGTAGCCAATGAGGTGAACTGCGGGCAGACGAAAGGGGCGGGGGTACTCGGGCGCAAGCGTGCGCAAGGCGACCACGGCGATAGGCCCCATGACAAATGACAGCACAACCAGTGAGCTGTGAATGGCGACCAGCTCCGAAAACGGTAAGAGGATAACCGCCACCGCGCCGATAACGAAATTGAGCACGAGTGCATTTAAGGGAACGTCAAAGCGCGACAGACGTGCCAGGAACTTGGGCATAAAGCCCGTCCCGGTCATGGCGTAAACCAGCCTGGCATTGGAGCCCACGGCAACCAGCGCGCTGCCAAAGGGTGAAATCACAGCGGTAGCATTCATCAGGCTTACAAGCCAGAGCAATCCCAGCGCTGTCGCAATGGATGCCAAAGGCCCGCCCGGATGCGTGAACTGCAGCTTAGACCAGCCGTTTGCCAGGGCCGCAGGATCGAGCGCGCCGATAAAGGAAATTTGCAGCCCCAAATAGATCATGAGGCAGATCAGCATAGCGCTGATCATTGCCAGGGGCAGCACCTTGCCGGGATTGCGGACCTCTCCGGCCATATCTATGGCGTGCCGGAAGCCGATCATGGATAAGATGACGCCACCCGATGACACGGCGGCCAGCACGCCATCAATACCGTAGGGGGCGAATCCGTCAGGCGCGGTAAAGTTGCCGGTATCGAATGAGGATGCGACAAACATTCCGGTGATGATCAGTGGCACGATCACTTTTACCCAGGTGATCGAGGTATTGATGGCCGTGAACAGCTTGACGCCCCAGGCATTCAAAATCACGAACAGCAACATCAACACCATCGCCGCGACTGACCCGGATAGGGATAACGCTTCATAGTCACTCCCTTCGAACATCCAGGGAGCATAGCGACCCAGGTAGCGCAGCGTGGCCTCGACCTCTACCGGGGCCGTTAACAGGTAGCCCAACCACGCCGTCCAGCCCATCGCGATGGACACAATATTGCCGTGCGTGACCTGCGGCACCCCTGCAATGCCGCCGGGGATGGGGAACATGGCCGATATCTCGGCGAAGGTCAGGGCTAGCAGCAGCATGCAAAACGCGCCGATAATCCAGGCGATGATGGCGGCCGGACCGGCGAGCTGCGCTGCGAGCATAGGGGCGAACAACCAGCCGGAGCCAATAATGCCGCTGACACCAAGGGCCGTCAGACCGATCGGCCCGATTTCCCGTTTTAAGCCTCCCTGCTCCATAACTGCTTTACCGCCTCAATAACTGTATGTCTTATAACAGACTATGCCTATAAATCCCTGTTTTGAATACCGCTGTGCCTGCTGACCTGCACAGCCAACACCTTCATCACGCCGCGGCTGTATAAAGCTGCACCCTGTCCGGGTAAAGATTGCCCAATCAACAGGGACGGGTTGCTTTTATCCACGACTGCCTGTTGCAAGCGAGAAGGGTTGGCCGCGGGGTTTGCGGATAGTCATCAACTGCTCGTACATGGCGTCTGCAAGCCTTTATCAACGACCATGCCCATACCACACACCACACCACACAGGACCCACGCCAGCAAGTGCTAAGCTGGATATCAGCCCACTCAGGGCTAGATGCGGTAGCCTTGGCTATTGGCACAGCTGCCGTTGACTGCACGTTGGGCCGCTTCGCAGGCTACGGGTGATCAGCTATCTGCTTCGTCAAGAAGCAATCTGTTGTGTGGGCAGCACTTTCAGCAGCATTTGGACTTATCGCTTGCTCAGGCTCAGCCGTCGCCATTGAATATCACTTTTTGCACCAGCCATTGTCCGTCGGCAGCCTTGCCCAGCAGCAGCATCTGATTGAGCGCGCTGGTGTCTTGTTCTTCGAACTCAACGGCAATGGTGTTGGTGACGACCGCGAGCTGATCCTTACCATCGAAGGTCCAGTTGGAAAATTGATACGACTTGACGACATCGAAGCTGTTCGCCGCAAAGTCAACAAGGTTATCTCTGCCCACAACGCGCTCGTGATCCGGTGGCATCAACACGCCGTCTTCAGCCCAGTGCGTCTGCCAGTTTAGCCAATCGCGCTTAACGAGCAACGTGGTCCAGCGCTCCATCATATGCTTTATGGCCTGGATGTCGCTGCTGGAGAGATTGGAATCGATCATGCCGGAACTCCTTGTGAACGCGTTAAACGGGCAGCGACAACGCCGACTGCAAGCATCAGCATGGTTAACAAAGTGATGAAATTCAAGTGTCTTTGGGTGATGCAGTGAGTTCACCGAGCGGTGTGGCGCAGCGTGCCATCTCTATGAATATCGGTAACGCGACGACTTTGCTTTGTGCTAGATTGAAATCTGAGTTAACCAAAGGAGAAATACCATGCTAGAGATTAAAGTGAAACTGATTGCGATGAGCATCGTTGCACTGACTTTCCTGTCAGCGTGCGCAGATCCGAGTTGATCCGACCGCCCTTTTAGATTTTCAAATCGCTTAGGGATCACGCTCTGCCGCCCGCGCGACCTGCATGGGCGGTGTTAAGTGTGTCATCGCAACGCGCTGTGTTTGTGTTGAGATGCATGGCTATCCCTTGAAATGAAAGGGCCGAACCACAGAGCTAACACCGCATGATGCGCTTGGTGAGGTCCTTCTATCGCGTCTTGGCCGCACTGCTGGTCCTGCTGTTCGCCTATCTACTGCTGACGTTCGTTTACAATCAATTCTTAGTCACCCATCAGACTGCTCTTCCAGCTTACCCGCAGCAACGCGCTGCCGAGCCAACGCCGACTGGGTTTAACGGGAAGAATTCCAAGCATCTCAACATCCTCGCGATCGACGGTGGCGCACTCTGGGGCCTTGCTGAACTGGAGGTACTAAAAGCGATAGAGGCGAAATCGGGTCGGCAGATTTACGAGCTGTTTGACGTTGTTGCCGGCTCGTCAACCGGCGCGATCATCGCCAGTTTGCTGCTGCTCCCCGACCCGGGTGAGCACAAACCGCAGACGGCAGAGGCGGCGATAGAAGATTACGAGGCATTTGCGAGCAAAGTCATGGATCGGCCGCCGCTGCAGTTCTTGCTGTCGGCCTTTGGGTTGATGGGCCCGCTGTTTCGCAACGAGGGTCGGATTCAAGTAGCCGAGGAGGTTTTTGGTGATGCCACCTTTGGACAGCTGGTTGTTCCAACCCTGCTGCCCGGCTTTGTCGTTAACCGTGAGGGTTACCAGTTATTTAGAAGCTGGCGAGCTGAAAACAGCCAGCTACAGCTTTCATCCCTGGTGACGGCGGTGACCAGTGCAGAAGCGGTGTTCCCATCCATCGAACTTGAGAACTATGACGGGGGAAGCGTGATTGTGAGTGATCCCGCTTATGTGCTGAATTCACCCGCACTAGCGGCTTATATTGCCGTGCGTGAAGAGGCCCCGTCTGCTGAGACGATTACGGTGGTGACGATCGGACCCAGCGGGACATTTAGCGTTGCTGATGATATTCGCTTTCGAGGTGGGTTTGCGCAGTGGATCACCCCGATCATACGCATGAGTTTTGTTTCACAAAGCAGCACTGCACAACAGTCACTGAATGCGCATCATCGATATGATTCCAGCCCCGAGACATATAACTTCAGGCTGGCCCCAAATGTGGACGGTACATCTCCGTTTAATACCTCCAGGAGCAACCTGGATCGAATCAGTCAAAAAGGGCGCACCTTCGTTGCAGATAACGACAAGTTGATTGATGAGGTCGTAGCGCGATTGCTGGAAAAGCATGAACCGTGATGATTTCGCGATCCATTTGCCGATAGCTACGGTGTTCATGCCGCGCCATCGGACTCGCTTGCTGATCACTTTGGGTATTGGCAGAGTAAGATCACAACGGTGGCGCGAGGGAGAGTAGGGCAGGCATGCTGAATTGCATAAATCTGTGTCGCACGCGCTGGGTAAGCGAGTATGCCTGGCTGGTGAGCTTGTCTATCTGGGCTTTGATGATGGTGACGAATCCAGTAACGGCTCAAGAAGATATGCAGCTCACGACGAAAATTGTGCAGCAACGACTTGATGCGCTAAAGGAGCGTGGTGTCGCGGATGATGGTGAGATCGTTGTCGCCTATGAGGAAGTCAAAGATCTGTTGGTAAAGGCACAGTCGCAGCAGCGCGAGGCGGCGGGCTACCTTCAGTCGCTCACGACTGCACCTCAGGAGGAAGCTGACATTCAGGCTCGCATTGATGCCCTGGAGGCGCGGCCGATTGACGTGGGCGCCCTGCAAACCCTTTCTCGGCCTGAACTGGAAACACGGCTAGCCGTCCTGCGCGGTGAAATGGCGGACATCGACAATACCCTGGACACCCTGGATAGACGCCTTGCTGCCAGGGAGTCCAACGCCGCGTCGATCCGTGCTCGCTTGAGTCAGGTCGACACCCAGTTGGAGAGCCAGGCCGAACAGCCTCCGCTGCTTGCATTCGATCTGGTCTCGCCGCCGACTCTGGCAGAAGCACTGCAGTGGCGAGCCGTGGCAGACCTGATGGCATTAGAAGAAGAGCGCCGCGCACTGGACGCGAGCTTGACGAGTCAACCCGCGCGTTACAGCGCCATGGCCGTTGCCAGAGTTGAGGCCAGTGAACGGCTTGATCTTCTGTCCGCCCAGGTGCAGGCAATCGAGGCGCAGATTCGCCAGACCGTGGTGGCGGCGGTCGATGTGTCCGCTTTGGGGATTGCTCAGAGTGATCCTGCTTTTCCACTGGTTGCTGACCTGGCAGACGCAGACAAGGCGTTGCGGCTGGAGAGCCTTGAACTCGCCGATCGCGTGGCGCAGGAACGACGCTATCTGGAAGAGATCGATAGAGCATCTCGCGCGGTATCAGATCGCTTTGCAACGGCGCGCCGCGTGGTGGAATTTGCAGCCAACAGCGATGATCTGGGCAGCGTGCTGCTAGCGTTTTGGGGCGAGATGGATCAGTTTCGCCAGGGGGCGGCGCATCGCGATCCCTCGCAGCAAACGGCAGCGGCGGTGATCAATCAAATTGATTTGGAGGAGGAACTTAAGCAGCTCGCCAACACCAGTCAGTATCTCGATGAACGGCTGCTGAGCCTGGGTTTGGATGTGCAGTCAATCAGTGCACAAACCCGCGTTGCGCTGGCAGAACTGGTCGATATCTATCGAGAGCGTATCCGCTCGCAGATCAGCGCCGAAACGGAATACATCGATGTGTTGACCAGCGTCGGTGATAGCCGAACGGCTTTGAACCGACTGATTGCCCAGTATGACGATTTTCTAAAAGGACTGATTCTCTGGATTCCCGCGTACCCGAATTTATGGGAGGTTGATCGAGCCGGATTTTCTGCGGAGCTGCAGGCATTGGCCGAAGAGTGGCGGCGCACGCAATTTGCGCCAGCAACCCTGCCGCTGCTGCTCATTATTTTCGCCGCGGTGCTCTATAGCCGACGCAAACAGCTGGTGACTTGGGAACAGAATCTGACACAGCTGACCGCACGGCCGCGTGACGATGCTATCTCTCACACCTTACTCGCGCTGGTGTCAATCGCCCTGCAATGTGCACCTCTGTCCATGTTACTTTGGGCCCTCAGTGCGGCTACGACGGGTAGCCTGGCATCGACCGTGTTGATGTATGTAGCGTGGGCGCTGTTCCTATTGCGTTTTCTGCGCGAGATATGTGTGTCATCAGGGGTGGGTCGTGTGCACTTTGGCTGGTCGCAATCAACAGTTGAGCGCGTATATCGCGAACTGGGCTGGCTAACGCATGCCTGGCTACCCTTTGCCGCAATCACCGCCTGGGTATACCTGAGCACCAGCGGTCGCGGCGAGGCGGTCATCACTCGCGCGTTCATT
>JBCDFM010000079.1:0-15386 GCA_039178015.1 Pseudomonadota bacterium | reverse complement strand
GTGAATATCGATCGGGTCCATAAGAGACTCTTTAGCCAGCACACCGGCCTTTTCCGCAGTACCGCCAACGCCAATACCCAACATCCCTGGAGGGCACCAGCCAGCACCCATCGTCGGAACAGTTTTAACCACCCAGTCAACAAGGCTGTCGGATGGATTCAACATTACGAGTTTAGATTTGTTCTCTGAGCCTCCACCCTTAGCGGCAACCTGTACGTCGACGGTGTCCCCGGGTACCACCTCCATATGGATCACAGCCGGCGTGTTGTCTTTCGTATTGCGTCGCTCGCCACAGGGATCTGCCAGGATTGACGCTCGCAAGATGTTGTCGGCATGGGTGTAGGCTCTTCGCACACCTTCATTGACCATGTCTGCGACAGACATAGTCGCATCCCACTGCACATTCATACCTATTTTAAGAAACACCGTTACGATACCCGTGTCCTGACAAATGGGCCTGCGACCCTGGGCACACATTCTTGAGTTGATCAGAATCTGAGCAATGGCATCTTTCGCAGCGGGGTTCTGCTCGCGTTTGTAAGCCTCAAACATCGCCCTGACAAAATCTGCAGGATGAAAGTACGAGATGAATTGCAAAGCGTCAGCCATGCTATCGATAAAATCGTCTTGACGTATAACGGTCATTACTTATACCTGCCTTAAAATCAAAATCCTGGAAGCGATCAGAGGGGACCGCAGTAAAGCCGCGCCCGAGGGTCTGACTTTTGCCAATGAAAGATTGCCCTTTATCAGGTGCCCGGCGCAGTTTGCGCTCTGAGCGCTGCCTGCAATTCCAGCAGACTGGCATTGACCTGCTGACGAAACGTGTTGATGGAACTGATCCACTCTTCATTACCCTGCACGCGCTTGTTGAGCTTCGCCAACTCAAGATTTACCCGGTTTATGGAGTCTGCTACCCGCTCCACCTCTGAACGATTCATTCTGCCGGTTGCTATGACACGGTCGAGCTCATCGGCAACAGCTTTTAAACCCGCAATGTCGCTGCTGGCCCCTTGCAATTGCGATTGAGCTGTCGCAAGACCAGACGCCGTGGCATCAAGTTTCGCTCCCTGACTAGTGCTGCTTTCTTCAAGTGAATCCAATCGCTCACTCGCTCTCTTCCAGACATTATCCCAGAGTTTTCGCACCTCAGAGTCTAGCTCTCGAATTTTAGCGGCCTGCACTTCGGCATTCTGATTCATGCCTTCATCCGTATCGGACAAGCGAGCCTCTAGATCGCCGATTCTGGCCTCATATTCCATAAACATCTGTTGATTTGATGCCAATTCCTGCTGTAGCTGCCAGGCCCAGGCACAAGCAACCGCCGCTGCTACCAACGACACAGTAATAAACAAGCGCGCGATCGACCCCGTGCCGCCGCCGCTTTTCGCCGACTTACCCCGACGCGATGAAGGTCGTCCCGCCCTAGAAACTTTGGGTGTTTGCGCAGGACCACCTTCCCGCGTTGGCACTATTGAAGGAATATGATCAAGATCATCATTGGACATGGTGACGATACCCAGAGCCGCCTGCTGGAAGAAGCTGCCCACCGTTTGCAGGTCGCTTGGCGCAGAGTATATTGCAAGTGCTCTCGAATAAGAACATCTGAGTGACTTACCCCGGTTACGAAACTGCCGTCTGGGCTAACCGATAAACAAGATTCAACGAACGGCTATAATTGACACATCAATACGTTCTCGATATCCATATCGCCTGGGCATGGAATCAGAGTGCCTCCCCTGTCAAAGCACTTTTCAACGCGCACTTGATCTGGCATCGTGGCGCGACTATCCGCGACATTATCTGGCTTGTCGCGCATAGCGCTGCTGCCTCGCTAATCAGCAGGGCATCCGGAAGCGCTATCACAATAAAGCGTAAACTACGCATTGGAATAATGGGGGAACATTGGAGAATAATACCCACAACAAGCTCATAGGGGATCTTGATCTGTTGCGAGCTGTTTCGGTCATAGCGATCGTCATTCATCACGCCAGGGGAAATCTTTTTGAGTGGAGCACGCCGGCACTGGCAAAGTTCTACGCCTACTTTGGCGGCAGCTTTGGACCGGATCTGTTTTTCTGTATCTCGGGATTTATTATCGCCAGAGACTTGATACCGCGATTGCGGGGGTGCAACTCTCAGGCTGAGTGGCTGAACCAAAGCCTTTTTTTCTGGATTAAGCGCGTATTTCGAATTCTCCCATCGGCCTGGCTGTGGCTCGGCATCATCCTACTACTCTGCGCATTTTTTAATTCCACAGGCGCCTTTGGCAATTTCCGCACAAACTGGGAGGCGACTATCGCCGGTATTCTACAGGTGGCTAATTTCCGGTTCGCGAATGCGCTGAATCACAGCTACGGAGCCAGCTTTGTTTATTGGACCCTCTCTCTTGAAGAACAATTCTACATGCTGTTTCCGTTCGCAATCTGGTATTTACGTAAATACCTGGTGTACGTACTGGCTGCGTTGATTATCTATCAACTCGTCGGCGAGCGTTCCATGTACGGTCTCGCTTTTCGAACAGATGCTCTGATGATGGGTATCCTAATCGCAATGTGGTCCACGCGTGAGAGCTATCAAATGGTAGAGCCCGTCTTCATTCGCACCAGGCCATGGACGGGGATTGCCGCGTTGATCATCATTACGACCTGTCTGGTATCGCTGTCTCCGGGCCCAAACGGACTGGTTATTGCTCCAATCAAGTGGAGCATGATCGCAATTTTGTCGGCACTCTTAGTTTTTCTCGCATCCTATAATGGCGATTATTTACTACCACCCTCTCCGCTAAAAAGTGTGTTGCTATGGGTTGGTTCACGCTCATATGCGATCTATTTGTGTCATATACCGGCTTTTTTCGCTACTCGAGAGATCATGCACAGAGCGATGCCTGGTACTGATTTCGACACTCAGTACTTTTACGCTTTCGTCTTATGTAGTACAGCGATCATATTGATTTGCAGCGAACTCAACTACCGGTTTATTGAAACACCTCTGCGCAGGCGCGGTGCCCGCATTGCAGGTGAGCTCCTGGTGAAACGCACCGCGCAGCTGGAATCGTCGGTCGGCACGATTAAGCCTAACGCCTGACAAACTACCTCGCTCCCTGGGAAACAGCTTTAAATGTCACACAGGCAGGTCGCAAGTATCTAAATTGCGCTACCTACAGCTGATAGCGCTACCAGGCGGAAAATTCGAAACCAGGCACGCGCAAAAAGAGGTCATTGCGAGCACGCCGTTATCTCCAACAGGTTAACGGATATTACGCGATAGGCGCACCCTCTAAGGTGCTTTACTCAGAATGACCGTTGATAAGGGTACGCTTTCATTCACGTGCAGCACACTCTCCCGTGAAAACGTAAAAAACGGACCTCTACAAACGAAAAAAGCCGACCAAAGGCCGGCTTTTTAGCGATAGCGGTGGGCTTACATCATGCCGCCCATACCACCCATACCACCCATACCACCCATGTCGGGCATACCGGCGCCAGCACCAGCTGCAGCGCTGTCTTCAGGCAGGTCGGCGATCATAACTTCTGTTGTGATCATCAAACCAGCTACGGAGCCCGCTGCCTGTAGCGCAACACGTGTCACTTTGGCTGGATCGAGGATACCCATCTCGATCATATCGCCGTACTCATCGCTAGCAGCGTTGTACCCGTAGTTGCCTTGGCCTTCCGTTTTGACAGTGTTCAGCACAACTGACGGCTCACCACCAGCGTTTGAGACGATCTGACGCAAGGGGTTCTCCATAGCCCGCAGCGCGGCAGAGATACCATGGTTCTGGTCCTCATTTTCACCCTTTAGATCGGTGATGGAGGCTACTGCTCGTACCAGTGCAACACCGCCACCGGCTACCACACCCTCTTCAACCGCGGCGCGAGTCGCATGCAGCGCATCTTCGACACGGGCTTTCTTTTCCTTCATTTCGATTTCGGTGGCTGCACCTACTTTGATCACAGCCACACCGCCGGCCAGCTTAGCAACACGCTCTTGCAGCTTTTCGCGATCGTAATCAGACGAGGTATTCTCGATCTGTACGCGAATTTCGCTTACGCGCGCCTTTATAGCCTCATGGTCACCGGCACCATCGATGATGGTGGTATTGTCCTTGTCCATGGAAATGCGCTTCGCGCTGCCAAGGTGCTCCAGTGACGCAGACTCGAGGTCCAAACCCACCTCTTCTGAGATGACGGTACCACCGGTGAGGATAGCAATATCCTGAAGCATTGCTTTGCGACGATCACCAAAGCCAGGTGCCTTACATGCAGAGACCTTCACGATGCCGCGCATGTTGTTAACCACCAGCGTCGCCAGCGCCTCACCCTCTACGTCCTCAGCGATAATGACGAGTGGCTTAGACGCCTTGGCTACCTGCTCCAAGAGAGGAAGCAGCTCTCGGATATTGGAGATCTTTTTGTCCACCAGCAACAGGAACGGATCCTCCTGGTCTGCACTCATAGCGTCCTGATTGTTAATGAAGTAAGGAGACAGGTAGCCACGATCGAACTGCATGCCTTCAACCACGTCCAGTTCGTTCTCAAGACCAGAACCTTCTTCGACAGTGATAACACCTTCTTTGCCAACCTTATCCATGGCTTCAGCAATGATGTCGCCAACAGATGAATCGCTATTAGCAGAGATAGTGCCCACCTGAGCGATCGCTTTATTGTCTTCACATGGGGTGGAGGCTTCTTGAATTTTCTCGACCGCGGCGGCAACCGCTTTGTCAATGCCGCGCTTGAGGTCCATTGGGTTCATGCCGGCTGCGACCGACTTGAGGCCTTCGTTAAGAATGGCTTGTGCGAGAACGGTCGCTGTCGTCGTGCCATCGCCCGCTTGATCGGAGGCTTGGGAAGCGACCTCCTTGACCATTTGCGCACCCATGTTTTCAAACTTGTCCTCAAGCTCAATCTCTTTGGCGACCGACACACCGTCTTTGGTGACAGTCGGGGCGCCAAATGATTTGTCGAGGATTGCATTACGACCCTTAGGGCCCAGAGTTGCCTTTACGCCATCGGCGAGGATGTTTACTCCTTTGAGCATACGAGCGCGAGCGCTGTCGCCAAATACTACTTCTTTAGCTGCCATGATTTCTGTTCCTCAAATTTCCGTTCTGTATTGTTAACCGAGCGACGCCGTTTTATTCCACAACAGCAAAAATTTCACTCTCACCCATGATGATCAGTTCTTCACCATCAACTTCGATGGTGTTGCCACCGGCGTACTGGCCGAACACGACCTTATCTCCGACCTTCACCGCCAGAGAGCGCAAGTCGCCGTTATCAAGCACTTTGCCTTCACCTACAGCGACAATCTCACCCTGGTTGGGTTTTTCTTTTGCGGAGCCCGGCAGTACGATACCGCCAGCAGTAGTTTCTTCCTCTTCCTTGCGACGAACGACCACGCGGTCGTACAGCGGACGGATATTCATTGCGATTACTCTCCTAAATACGATGTTATGGGTACCCTTTCGGGGTCTGCTCCACTATTGGGGCTGTGAAACGCTTTTCAAGTCCCGTTAGCACTCTTCTAAAAAGAGTGCTAATTCTAGTCACGGGTGCGCCAGAGTCAAGCCCCTTGCGAAGTCAATTACATCTTTGGAAGAAATACAGATAAATTAAGTAAATCAGGGAGTTATGCTTATTTCTCGTCGTCGACTCGGCGATACTGTCCTTCGATTGTCGTGTGGGCTGTAGAATCGCGTTCCGGCGCATAGGGCTCCGGTTGCGGCCCCAACAGCCAGGCGGCGAGGCGCCGCCGCAGCGGACCAATCATGACAATGACGGCCGCGGCATCCGAAATTAGGCCGGGAATCATCAACAACAACCCCGCAAGTCCCAAGGCCATATCATCGACCAGCAGCTGGGGGCCCATCAATCTCCCCTGCTGACTTTGCCGCAAGCGCTCAAACATATCGCGGCCCTGGTATTGAATAATTGAAACGCCCACTACCATCGTGAAAAACACATAGACCAATGCAAATAAAGCACTGGTATGTATGCCAAGTTGAATCAGGGTAAACAGCTCCAGCCATGGCAGGAGCAGGATAAGAAAGCGCATGCATCAATCTCCGAAAAAATGAGTATGAGGTCCATCACCTATTTTTCAAGATGCCTGGCCACAAATTCACTGCTATGCCCTAGTGCAGGCGGCTGCTAGACTGCGGCTCATTTTTACTAGCGCAGACTGGACTCAAGCTTTGCCGAGAATGAGAAGGCATTCATCAACCACGTTGCTGTCGATCTTGTTGCTTGTTGGTCTGTCGACGTACTTGTTTTATCCCGCATTGTTTTTCGATCGCTCTCTGACACACGGAGACAATCTCAATCACGGCTACTCTTTTTTCAAGTTCCTGCATGATGTCCTGTTCTCAGGCATCTCGCCATTTTGGACAGATTTAGTGTACGGGGGCCACCCGCTCTTTGCGGAAGGTCAGGCGGGCCTGAGCAATCCCGTTCTCTACATCACGGCAATGCTGTTTTCACCGGAATACGGACACAATTTCATACACTGGCTCGCCATGTCTGCATTTGCTGTGGCTTGCTTTGGCCTGTGCAGGCAGCTGAATATCAGCCCTGTCAGCGCCCTGTTCGGTTCTCTTGCAGCCACCTTCTCCAGCTTGGTAATCCACACCAACACCAGCATGGTTGCAATTCAGGCGATAGCGTGGATACCGCTGACGCTTTGGGCGTTTGAGGCGTGGCTCGCAAAACCTGGCATGAACCGCGCTGTCGTCTTTGGCCTTAGCACCTCAATGCTGGTATTTTCAGGATACCCGCATTTCCTTCACGGCACGATCATTTACATGCTGGTCAGTCTGTGGAGCGTGCTGCTCGGCGGGTCGGTCAAGGAACGTGCAAGGACATTCCTGCGCAGCCATTGGCTATCTGGCACCATTGCAGTCGTAGTCTGCGTTGCTGTTTCCTGTGTGCAATGGCTACCTTTGTTGGAATTGGCCAGCCACTCTCATCGCCAGGATGGCGTGGATATCGCTCTGGACCTCGATCCGGCGATGAACATTCGCGGCCTGCTTTATGCAATCGACAATCGCGGCGCGCTTGAGTCAAGAGAGATCTATTACTTCCCAAATGTGGGCAGCCTACTGGTCTGTTTCCTTGCTTCACTCTGTTTCGTTCTGCCCACAAGCCAGCGCCTGAAAGGTGCCATAGTTGCGACTTTACTGCTGCTTAGTTTGGGCTTCGGCAACGCTTCGCCCATTTATCGCGTCGTCGCCGAGTGGAATCTGATTCCAGGCATCAACAGCTTTCGGCTGATGTTTCCGTATTTCGTGTTCTCGATTATCGGTATTGCTGTACTTGCAGCGAATAGTTTGGACAAGCTGGCCAACATACAGAGCTTGAGTTTATCCAGGCTGACAGCGCTGCGCCTCGTGGCGATTATCGTGTTAATCGTGGGGTGGGCCGCGCTGATCGCCCACTACTATTCACCACACGTTCCACATGTGAATCATTACGCTCTGTTAGTATTCCTAGTAACAATACTGCTTCTGGGTTGGAGCAAACGAACGCGCGCAGTGCCCGCTGCCGGCGTGGTACTTCTCATGGTGGAGACGGTATCCTTTAAGGCCATCACGTTTTCGACCGTACCAAATAGCGTACTGAAAGCAAAACCCGCACTCGTTAGCCATATCGAGAACAGCGAGGACTCAGATCTCTATCGACACTATCAGTTGGGCTTCCCGGCCCTGTCATTCTACGACCCCTACGGCACCGAATTAGGGAGCTGGACACAAATCGATCTGGACAGAATTATCTCCTCAACCAACCTCATATGGGGTATCCCCTCATTCAGCGGCGCGCTTGCACTTAAATCATCGCGCAAGCCTCTGGTGAATGAGGTCGTGTTGCAGGAGCTGGAGGGAATGAGTGACGATCGTCCAGGAGAGAGACTCGTCGATATACTCTCAGTTAAATGGATCTCGAAGCGCTTGCGCGACAGCCCCAACAGTCGTCATTTAACACCCATCAGGGATGAAACAGGCGCTCTACTGGGCATGGAAAACCCATATGCTCATCCAAATATTCAAACCTGGCAATCGGCAGAAGAGGTCGATGGGCCTGCACAGGCCCTGGCAGCGCTGAACACCTCGAACGCTGCCAAGCTATATGTAGAAACCCAGGGCGAGACACTCGATGCGGCCAGCCTTTCACCACTACCTGGCCTTGTCGATCTCAAAACGATCTCGGCCAGTCCTACTCGATATCAGTTCAGGTCACGATCGGACAACGGTTTTTGGCTATTCCTGGCTGATACCTACTACCCTGGATGGCAAGCGTCGATAAATCACGTGCCGGCACGACTGTTTCCCGCACAAGTCCTCGGCAAAGCAGTGTTCATTCCACCCGGGCAGCAGTATATAGAAATTTCTTTCCAGTCGAGTACCGTTCGCATTGGCGCGATCGTATCTACTTTCGCAGTTTTGCTACTGCTCGCTTTATACATCAATACAGCGTTCAGACGCGTAAGATCATCAGCCGCTTTGCCAGGCGACTAATGTATTGGCCATGCCATTGGGAACCGACTATTTTCGTATTGTATAGGAATACGCCCCCGCAAATGGGTATTGAAGCGAGGACAGGGTCAGCTTTTCGAAGACACTGCCGATGGCGCTGAAGGTGAGCGCACCCAAATTCTCCACCATGTCAGTGGACTCACGCCGCGCGCCCATGGAGCATTCCACTCTTTCAAACCCAATTTCGAGGCACATACGCTGAAAATGGGCAGGCGAAAAATCATTAAGGTGCATGGGTGCATACATCAGAGGGCGACCCATGATTTTCGCAATTCGGAAAAATGGCTTTGTATAGGGAATTCGAATGACCGCCACCCCGCCCTTGACTAACAGTTCATACACGCTACGCATCATCGCAGCTGGATCAAATACGTGTTCAAGAACATAGAAAGAGGTAATGACGTTAAAGCTCTCTGCCTCGAACGCCACGTCTTCAAAGTTAGCGACGTAGGTTTGTATGTGAGGATAGTGGTTGCGACTGTAGCCAATTGCATTCGGAGATGGGTCAATGCCGGTTGCACGCCATTTTGCAGGATCGAATTGACAGAGAAAGTGGCCATAAGAACTGCCAATATCCAGAATTTTGCCGCCGTCAAACTCCGCGCCCAGTTTTTGATATGCGTCGATAAAGATTCGACGCATCTCACCACCCCATGAATCTGGTAGACCCTCCTGGTCAGGGTAATACTCCTCGTAAAAACGCTTCAAATCATCGGTGTCTGGTCTTGGATTAACAAAAACATAGCCACAGGAATCGCAGCTCACAATTCTCAACCCGTTTTCTACTACGATCAGTCTTTCTTTATCGCTTCCGCAAACAGGACAGGGCATTCGCTGCAAAGGGTTCGTCGCCTGATAGGGTCGGTAAAAGTAATTCTTGTTCATGGCGAATGAGTATATAAGTTATAGTGTTCATAACGAACCGGTCTCATCAGCGCACCCCTTTTTAAAGCAAATGAAGCTAGAGCCTATCGCCACTGACGAGCAGTCTCTGACTGCATGCGCCAAGCTGCTATCAGCCGCGTTTCCAGGAGATCATCACCATACCGCCGCTTACTTGAACTGGCTCTACTGTGAGAACCCTGTAGGCATGGTCGTTGGCTTCAATGCCTGGGAGCGCGACAAGATCGTGGGCCACTATGCCGCTCTTCCAGTTGAACTGTATCTGGATGGCTATCCGACCAGGGGCCTTTTGGCCTTACACACCGCTATACATCCTGATTTTCGCAATACGGGAATCATCTACAGTCTGGCAAAAAAAACCTGTAACGCCGCCAGGGAGCAAGACTTTGCCTGCATCTATGCAGTTGCGAACGCGGCGAGCACACCAATCTTCACCAAGGCAATGGGATTTCAGCTGGTACAGCAACTATCGGCCTCACTGGGAATAGCAGCCATACGCCCCAACTGGCGGATCGCAAACAACGGCAATCGCTTCAGAAGGCGTTGGCGTAGCGACACCATGCGTTGGCGCAGTAACAACCCAGTCAATAGAACTCAGATTCTGCCCTGCGGTGACCACGGTATGGCCTTTTACGCATCGACCCATATCCCAGGAATTCGAGCCTACGGTCTACTGCAACCGGAGGACCACGCACCAGCCACAGGCAATCGAATTGGAGGCGTCATCAGACTGTTTTTGGGTGTGATGCCTGAGGCCAGCTGCACCTGGCTTACCTATTTTAAAATACCTGAGCGTCTCAAGCCCTCGCCGCTCAACTTAATCTATCTGCCACTGAACAACTCAATACCACAAGTGCTAGCTGCTAATGAAGTCATCCTGGGCATACAGGATTTCGATCCTTACTGAATAATGAATCTATTTTTGTTGCCACATCAAGATGACGAGTATGGTGTGTTTTCGATACTCGAAAAGCTGGCTGCAGCCCAAGAACAGGTTACGGTTGCCTACCTGACGACGGGCACCCTCGATGGCAGGCCATCCGTTCGTCGCAATGATGAAAGTCTGAGCGTACTCAAGCATTTGGGAATTGATAGGAAAGACGTGCTGTTCATTGGGGAGTCGATAGGAATACCCGACAGCCAGCTCTGGCGCTATATCGACGGCGCAATCGCGGGCTTGCTGGACAGATTAAGTGACGGACATCGGGTTTCAAGTATCTATACGCCAGCGTGGGAAGGCGGCCATCAAGACCATGACGCTGCCTACATTATTGCATGCTACCTTGCGCAGGAGTTTGCCTGTGTGCAAAGCAGCCGGCAGTTCCCACTTTATAATGGTCGCGGCCTGCCCGGCCCTATGTGGCGAACTTTCGATCCCATGTCCGCGAATGGTGAGGTGCATTCCGCGACTATTCCGTGGCGTGCACGCTTTCGCTACCTGCTTTATTGCCTAAGCTACCGCTCTCAGTTGAGAACATGGATGGGCCTACTGCCAATGTATGCACTCAGTCTCATGCTGAAAGGTAAGCAGTTTTTACAGCCACTGGTGCCACTGAGATTGAAGGAAGAACCACATTCGGGTACCTGCCTCTATGAGAGACGTGGGTTCTGCTCGCGAGCGCAGTTTGTGTATCACACAAAGGCAATGGTTGATAAAATCCTCGCCAGGAATCAGGGGCATCACAATGAGAACAATGATTCTTCAGCTACTCGCTGAAGTGGCCAGAGACACGGATACTCAATTGGTAGATAAGTTGGACGACGAAACCGTGTTGCTTGAATCAGGCCTTGACTCACTTGGCTTTGCGATTCTAGTGGCGAGACTTGAAGAGGAATCTGGCAGAGACCCGTTCAGCGAAATGGAAGAAGTTGTATATCCACGAACTCTAGGCGAGTTCATTTCAATCTATGAGTAGCGGACTGACCACGCTTGCAGACTCGATTCAGGATAACCGCGATACGCCTCTATTGATTCAGGGCAACAATGTGGTTTATCACGACGAACTTCGCGCGCAAGCGCGCACCTTGAGAAATACCTGCTCTGCTGAATCTGCTTTTTCCATTGCTCTACAAACATCCGATCCCTACCAGCTAATAATCGCATTAGTCGCAATGGATGGACATGCGCAGAAGTTGTTGATGCTTCCTCCCTGTATGACTCCCGAGCAGAGTGCCGCCGTTTGTCAAAACGAACTTATTACCCATATTTTCAGTGATCGGGGGCTGCACAGCATTGCTGCGGCGCAGGAACCGAATTCTCGAAACGCGGCCACTGACTGGCTGTTTCTTACGTCAGGGACAACTGGAGATCCAAAGCTCATCGGTCATACCTTCGGCGAGCTCGTCTCAAAAACAACACGACACGTCGAACACGAAAACGATCAGCGTTGGGGGCTGGCCTATCAGGCTCATCGTTTCGCAGGCATCCAGGTGATACTTCAAGCCCTACTATCAGGGCGGCCGCTGGTCCTGCCTGAATCCAGCGACGCCGCCGACATGGCCGAGTGTTTCGTCGAGAATCGGGTTACAGCACTCTCCGCTACACCCTCTCAGTGGCGCAAATTACTCAGCCAGGGCGGTATACAGCACTGTGGGCTACATCAGATTACACTCGGAGGTGAGATTGCCGATCAAGCTGTGCTCTCAGCACTACGACGTGCGTTCCCTGAGTCGCGTATTACGCACATTTACGCCTCGACTGAGGCCGGTGTCGGTTTTTCAGTAGCGGATGGACTGGCAGGCTTTCCCAGCAACTGGTTGAACACGCAGCGATCAGTCCGCATGAAGCAGTCAGCCCAGGGCACGCTAATGCTTATGGGTAGTGCCCGCTCTAAAAGCGATACGGTGACTGCCCGACTTGACCCGGATGGCTACTTTGACACGGGCGACAGCATTGAAGTTGTTGGTGATCGGGTCTACTTTCTGGGACGTGCTTCCGGTGTCATCAATGTCGGTGGCAATAAAGTACACCCAGAGGAACTCGAAAGGCTGGTGAGACAGCTACCCGAAGTTCTGGATGCCAGAGTTACCGGCAGAAAAAGCCCTATCATGGGCCAAATCGTAGCCCTGGAAGTAGAGGCTTCTGAGCGGGATGGTGACGACGTGGAAATGCTCAAAAAGCGCATTCGCGAGTACTGTCGCGAGCTGTTGCCAAGTTACAAAGTTCCCGCGATTATTTCTGTCGTACAACGGCTACCGGTGAACGATGCCGGCAAAATCGACAGGAAGAGAGCCTGATGAGCGTGGTTCTGGTCACTGGCGGTACACGCGGGCTCGGTCTCGCAATTGTGCAGCGACTCTCAGCCGAAGGCTATTCAATTGTGGCCACAGGTCGAGAGATCAGCTCCGAGCTGTCGGCGCTCATAGATTCTCGCGACGATCAGGTGCACTTCGAAGGATATGACTTTAACGATACTGCCAACATAAAGCATTTCGCGCGCCATATCAGCACGACCTACGGGAGACCTTACGGCCTCGTGAATAACGCTGCGATAGGCCACGATGGCATCCTGGCAACCATGCACGAATCGCAAATTTCCGAGCTGATAAAAATCAACATAGAGGCTCCCGCGCTGCTGACTAAGTACCTGCTGCGCCCAATGCTGATTAACGCAAGTGGCAGAGTTGTAAACATATCTTCTATCATCGCTTCTACGGGATTCAGCGGTCTGGCGGTGTACGGCGCAACTAAAGCCGCCATCGAGGGCTTTACAAAATCCCTCGCAAGAGAAGTTGGACCAGCCGGCATCACCGTCAATGCAATTTGCCCTGGCTATATGCAAACCGAAATGACGGACGGTCTCAACGACAAAGCTCTTGAGACCATAAAGCGCCGTAGCCCGCTTGGCAAACTCGTTGACGTCGGGGATGTGGCTGAAGGCGTAGCTTATCTCATGAGCCCTGCAGCAAGTATGGTAACGGGCACAACCTTAACGATTGATGCAGGCAGCACGGCGTGAACGCACAGCCTCAACCGCAAACACAGGCTGGTGTGGCAGTCGTCATCCCCTGTTTTAAGGTCACGGAGACCATACTCCAAATCCTGTCCTCCATCGGACCCGAGGTGCGATCTATCTACGTGGTCGATGACGCATGCCCAGATGGCAGCGGTAGCCTGGTTAAAGAGAAATGTCACGATCCAAGAGTCACCGTGCTCACACACGAATCCAATCAAGGTGTGGGTGCAGCTGTCATAACAGGTTATCTCGCTGCGATCGAAAACAAGGCCGACGTGGTTGTCAAGATTGATGGAGACGGCCAGATGGACACCACGTTAATTCCCTATTTTATCGAACCGATACTCGCCGGCGAGGCAGACTACGCGAAAGGCAATCGTTTTTATGAGATCGAAAGCGTACGAAAAATGCCTTTGGTCCGCTTGATAGGCAACGCAGGCCTCTCCTTCCTGACTAAATTGTCTTCGGGTTATTGGAGTCTGTTCGATCCAACAAACGGTTTTACCGCTATAAGTGCTAAGGTGATCCCCTATATTCCGCTAGACAAGCTGGCCAAGGGGTTTTTCTTCGAAAGCGATATGCTCTTTAGACTGAATACCTTGCGTGCTGTAGTGATCGATATGCCGGCTGACGCCGTTTATGAGGACGAAACGTCCAATCTAAGAGTTGCCAGGGAGCTTCCTCGTTTCGCCTATCTCAATCTACGCAACTTCATCAAACGAATCATCTACAACTATTTCATTCGAAACTTCAGTTTCGCCAGCATGGAGCTCCTGCTGGGTTTGTGTTTGACCATTTTTGGAATCAGTTTTGGTTTGATTCACTGGTTACGCGGCATACAGATGGAATCATTTGCCAGCGCGGGCACCGTCATGCTCGCAGGCCTAACAGTTATCGTCGGAATACAGATGCTGCTAGGCTTTTTACAGCACGATATCGCGTCACAACCCACTACGGCCCTACAGCGAAAAATAAAGCCCAGGGCACTCGATAGACAGATTTCATATATCAGCAGGCTTTCAGAATGATTTTTAGTGCTACCCAATGGGCCGCGATAGCATGTGTTTTTGGCATGAGCGTGGGTCAGGTCATGTTTAAGGTGAGTGCCATTTCCCTCAATCAGACAGGTTCAATTTTCAATATTCAGACTTTTGCGATTTTTGCTTCGACGCTGTTGATCTATTTGATCATCTCGGGCGGCTGGGTATGGGTGCTAAGAAACGCACATCTGGGTGAAGTGTTTCCCTTCTATTCACTGGCGTATGCTCTCGTTCCAATTGCAAGTTATTACCTCTTTGGAGAGCGGTTCACTAGCGGCTATTTTTTCGGCATCATCCTCATTATGTCAGGGCTGATCCTGTGCGCAAAGAGCTAGAGATGGCATGTCAAACAGCAGCGCCGATGTAGATCATAGAATCTGGCTAGTGGTGTCTAGAATTCCCCCAGGCAAAGTAGCCACCTATGGCGATGTGGCGATGATGGCGGGCCTACCCGGTGCGGCCAGGCGCGTCGGCGCTGCTCTCCGGCGCCTGCCGACGAAGACTGAAATACCCTGGCACAGAGTTATCAATGCCAAAGGAGAAATCGTTGTTCCCGGAGGGGCGCAAAAGCGCACATCGCAGCGTCAAAAACTCGAAGCAGAAGGGATCTGTTTCAAAGCAAAAAATCGTCTGGAGCTCAAAAGCTATCGATGGTTATAGCGTAGCCAAAAACATATGGGGCGGGGTAGTTACACAGGAGTGTTCGTCTTCAATGTATCAGGAACTAAAATAACATGGTGCTCAGCAACATAAGACGCGTGGTCAGATTAAAGGAAGAGGCTCCGGCCGGGCTCTGGGAACACGTATCGATTGATGTTCCCGACGCCCTCGACCTGATAGAGCAACAAAACCAGGGTTATATGAAGGTGACGCTGCAAAATAACTCGAATCAGGCGATCGAACCAGGGGCAAACCTTCGAATAGCGTTCGCCTATAGAGTTTTGGATGGCAAAG
>JBCDFM010000078.1:0-15408 GCA_039178015.1 Pseudomonadota bacterium | reverse complement strand
CGTTCGGCCGTAGCATCGCCTATCAGGCTGCCGTAGCGGCGTCGCACATGTGCGACGATGGCTTCATCAAAGCGGTCACCGCCAATACGCAGAGAATCTCTGTAGACGACGCCATTTAACGAGATAATCGCGATCTCGGTGGTACCACCACCCACATCGACTATCATGCAGCCGGTCGCTTCTTCGACACTGAGTCCAGCACCCAACGCCGCGGCCATAGGCTCTTCGATCAGGCGTACTTCGCGCGCACCTGCGCTCAGGGCAGATTCGCGAATAGCGCGTCGCTCTACCTGAGTTGACATGCACGGTACACAGACCAGCACACGCGGACTAGGTCGGATAAACCGACTCTCGTGCACCTTCGCGATGAAGTGCTGTAACATTTTCTCGGTAACCTGAAAGTCGGCGATAACACCATCTTTGAGCGGACGAATAGCCGTGATATTGCCGGGCGTTCTGCCCAACATACGCTTTGCTTCGGTGCCAACAGCTTCGATCGTTTTCTGGCCGTTATGTACCCGGATCGCCACCACCGAGGGCTCGTCCAAGACAATACCTTTATCGCGGACATAGATCAGGGTGTTGGCGGTACCCAAATCTATGGAGAGGTCATTAGAGAACGCTCCGCGCAGCTTTTTTAACATTGATGGTTACTACCTTCTGAGTACACCGGGCAGTCCGCAGTGCCGACCTTTTGCGTTTTTCTAAGTCTCCCTCCCGAGCACAAAAAAAGCCAGGGTGGGCCGACGCGACCCCGTAAATTTTAATGACGACGGCTTTGTTCTTGGACTTGAATTTTTCCCGCCACTGTAACAATCGCAGGGATTTTGGGCAAGGCGCAAATGTGATAACTTTACGCCCCCGCTGCGAAGGCGCAGCGCATGCCGGCTAAGTCAGAACATGTCAATTGATCAAGACGAAATCGAAACCATCGCGGAGCTCGCGCGCATTCGAATTGCAGCCGATCAGGTCGAATCGATTACCGACCGAATTACTGCGATTCTCACCATGGTGGATCAACTAAAAAATATCGACACCAGCGGTATTACACCTATGGCTAACCCCTTAGATGCAAACGCGCGCCTGCGAGCCGATGAGGTCACTGAGGGCAATCAACGGGAGGCATTTCAGTCAATCGCGCCATCAGTCGAAGATGGGTTATATCTGGTGCCCCGGGTGGTGGAATAGATCATGCACAATAAAACCGTTGCCCAGCTCGCCGCTGGGCTTCGCGACAAACAGTTTTCTAGCGTTGAGTTAAGCGAATGCTTCCTGAAACGCATTTCCCATCTCGATAGCTACTGCAACAGCTACATCACTGTCGACGAAGAGGCAGTTCGCTCAGCGGCGGCCGCTGCTGACAAGAGTCTCGCAGACGGCTCGGAAGGCCCCTTGACGGGTATACCCATTGCACACAAGGACATTTTCTGTACTCGGGGTCTGCGTACCAGCTGCGGGTCGCGCATGTTGGACAATTTTCTACCACCCTATGACGCAACTATCATCCAGCGATTTCTGCGCGATGGCGCTCTGACGCTTGGTAAGACCAACATGGATGAGTTTGCCATGGGTTCCTCCAACGAAACCAGCTACTACGGGGCTGTGGCGAACCCCTGGGATGGCGAAAGAGTACCAGGCGGCTCATCCGGAGGATCGGCCGCAGCGGTGGCGGCCCTACTCGCACCCGCAGCTACTGGCACCGACACCGGCGGATCCATCCGTCAACCCGCCGCCTTTTGCGGCATCACGGGTATCAAGCCAACCTACGGCAGAGTGTCGCGCCTGGGCATGGTTGCCTTCGCCTCAAGTCTGGATCAGGCAGGCCCCATGGCCAGAACCGCCGAAGATTGCGCCCTGCTACTCAATACCATGGCGGGCCATGATCCCCTGGATTCTACCTCTTTGGAACACCCCGTTGAGGACTATACCGCCGCGCTCAACACTGACCTGACTGGTTTACGCATAGGCCTGCCAAAGGAGTATTTCGCAGACGGACTTCAAGAACAGACCGCCACTCAGGTGCGAGCGGCGCTCGGCGAGTTGGAACGTTTGGGGGCCACCCTGGTAGATGTATCTTTACCGCACAGCCACTTGAGTGTTCCCACCTACTACATTATCGCACCTGCTGAGGCATCCACGAATTTGTCGCGCTTCGACGGCGTGAGATACGGCTATCGCTGCCAGGACCCGAAGGACTTGCACGATCTGTATACCCGTTCACGCGAAGAAGGTTTCGGCGACGAAGTGAAACGTCGCATTCTAGTAGGAACATACGCGCTTTCCGCAGGTTATTATGATGCCTACTACAAAAAGGCACAGCAGGTTAGGCGTCTGATACAGCAGGATTTTCTCGCGTGTTTCGACAAGGTGGATGTGCTGGCAGGCCCAACGACTCCCGGCCCAGCGTTTATCAAAGGTGAAAAATCCAATGATCCCATCGCCATGTATCTCGAGGACGTCTATACCTTGGCAGTGAATCTGGCCGGACTGCCCGCAATGTCGATACCCGCAGGCATGGTGCAGGGTAAGCCCATCGGACTGCAACTGGTTGGCCCCTACTTTGATGAAGCCCGCTTGCTCAACATTGCACATCGTTTTCAACAGGCTACCGACTGGCACGAGCAGCGCGCGCCACTGGCCCAGCGGGAGCCCGAATGATGCAGTGGGAAACGGTCATCGGTTTGGAAGTGCATCTGCAGCTTTCTACCGCGTCGAAGATCTTCTCCGGGTCTGCTACGACCTTCGGCGCTGAACCGAATACCCAGGCGAGCGCCGTTGACTTGGCCATGCCGGGCATGCTGCCTGTTTTGAACGCAGAGGCAGTGCGCTTTGCGGTCATGTTTGGTCTGGGCATAGGCGCGGAAATAGGCCGCCGCTCGGTCTTCGATCGCAAGAACTATTTCTACCCCGATCTACCCAAAGGCTATCAAATCAGCCAATTTGAGTCGCCGATAGTCGGTAAGGGCCACTTCGATATTCAACTGCAGGATGGCGTCACCCGGTCAATTGGTATCACCCGTGCACATCTGGAAGAAGATGCCGGGAAATCCCTACATGAGGATTTTCAAGGCCAAACTGGTATAGATCTGAACCGGGCGGGGACACCACTACTGGAAATCGTCTCTGAACCGGATCTGCGCAGCGCTGCAGAAGCAGTGGCATATCTGAAAACGCTGCATAGCCTGGTCACATACCTGGGTATCTCGGACGGCAACATGGCCGAAGGCTCGATGCGCTGTGATATCAACATCTCTCTGCGGCGCGACGGTGACGCAGCGATGGGCACTCGTGCAGAAATTAAAAACGTAAACTCTTTTCGTTTCGTAGAAAAAGCCATTGAGTATGAGCGAGAACGGCAGGCGGATATCCTTGAGGATGGTGGTAGCGTCGTTCAGGAGACGCGACTATATGATGCCGACCTGGATGAGACGCGTCCCATGCGCTCGAAAGAGGTTGCCAACGACTACCGCTACTTTCCAGAGCCCGACCTGCTACCAGTCGTTATAGATGATGCCTATATTGAGGCCGTGCGCGCCACACTGCCTGAGCTGCCAAAGGAGAAACAGCAGCGTTTTGTTGAGCAATACCGGCTCAGCATTTATGACGCCGCTGTGCTGGTCGATAGTCGAGAATTAGCCGATTACTTCGAGGCAGTCGTCGCCGCGTGCGGCGACGCAAAAATAGCCGCGAATTGGGTTCAGGTTGAATTGCTAGGCAAGCTCAATCGCAGTGAACTGGCACTGTCAGATTGTCCGGTCAATGCGACAGCGCTGGGCTCGCTCATCGCACGCATCCTGGACGACAGCATCTCGGGAAAAATCGCCAAACAGGTGTTCGAGGGGATGTGGCAGGGCGAGGGCAGTGCTGATGAGATTATCGAGGCACGCGGCCTGAAGCAGGTAAGCGATAGCAGTGCACTGGCGACAATGGTGGATGAGGTTATTGCAAAGCATACCCAGCAAGTCGAGCAATACCGCGCCGCAGAACCTGATCGTCGCAAGAAGCTGATTGGTTTTTTTGTCGGCCAGGTGATGAAGCTCTCAAAAGGCCAGGCAAATCCACAAATGGTCAATAAACTGCTCGCGACCAAGCTGTCACAGGTAAAGTAAAACATGAAAAAAGATAAAGAGAAGGTGCTTGATGAGGTCTGGACGGAAGACCATGTCAAAAGCTTTCTACAGTTTCGACCTCACGATGGCAGTGATGAAAACTTCCACATATTGCTGAAGGCTTATCAAAGCATGCGAGCAGAGGACTTTAGACTGTTTGTCGGTTTTTTTATCGACGAAGGACGTGACGTCAATGCCAGGGGCAAACACGGAGACTCAGTGCTGGATATTATTCGCACCCATCGACACGGCAGCGAATATGCCGCCGTCCTGGAAGCGGTCGGCGCGAAGTAACCGATCTCCTCTCAATCTAAATTGTTCGGCACGCGGCCCTTCGCAAAACGTTCTCGATTCTCACGTTTCCTGGCCTCGCTTTTTCGCAACAAAACATATACCGCACCGGTACCGCCATGGCGGGGTTGCGCGCTGTGGAAAGCCTGAACAGCATCGAGCTGTCGCAGCCACTTATCGGCAGCGCCCTTAAGTATAGAACAGCGCTGCTGGTCGGCCGCGCTCTGACCCTTACCGTGCATGATTAGTACGGTGCGAAGGCCGAGTTCGATCGCCTCGTTGAGAAACCCGAACAGCTCCCTCCTGGCTTGCTTCACGTTCATGCGATGCAGGTCTAGTCTCGCCTCGGCATCGTAGCGACCCTGTTTTAGTTTACGAAAAACGCCGTTTTGAACTCCTGGGCGCTTGAAATCCAGCACATACCAAGCGTCCAATGGCTTGATGTCGTCTTCTGTCAGGAAGTTGCGGTCAGGGGCTTCGCAGCGCTCCGCGGACGCGCGTCGCAATGCCTGTGAAGTGTCGCGATCAGATATGTGTTTACCTCTACTAGCCACCCGCGGTTCGCGATTGAGCGGTACCACATCGGCCATTTCTTCCATAAACTGCTGCTCGTTGTCATCGCCCATACTTACACCCTCCAGCGAGTTCGCTATTATAACCTTTCAAAACAAAGGCCGAGTTAGCTTTATCCTGATGGAGCCAATGCTAAATGCCGTGAGTTATATTCCGCAGTGTAGTGAGAAAAGAGCTGCTCGCTCGCTGTGGTAAAGTCCGCCCGTGACACCGCTCTGGAGCTGAGCGAATCGCTATACAAGCACTGGCGGTCCTCGATTGCCAGGTCAACAAGGCCCGTTGGGTCTGCCGCAGTTGCGGCATAAGGGAAGGAGAGTCGCTACATGCAGGGTAACTTCGCCAGAGGTGCACGCTATTTGGGACGTGGAGCATCCATGCTCAAGCACCCATCCCTTCGCCTTTTCGTCATGATACCGCTCGCCATAAACATCCTGATATTCGGTGGCCTGATCTACTTTGGCCTAGGCTATTTGTCCTCAATCATAGATCAGTGGCTAAGCAAGATCCCCGAGTGGTTGGAGTTTATTAAATGGATCATATGGCCCATCGTTTGGCTGACGATCGGGCTGGTCACGGGCTACCTGTTTACCGCAGTCGCACTGATTATTGCATCCCCATTCAACGCGCTACTGGCGGAAAAGGCCGAAGAACTCATCACCGGTCAGCAGGTTGGATCACTAGAGGGGCTGGGAGCCGCGGTGATGGCGGTACCTAGGGGCATGGTGCGCGAGGTATCGAAACTAATCTACTACGTACCAATGGCTATTTTCGTGCTTATTTTGTCCTTCATACCGGTTATCAACGTGGTTTCACCGGTACTGTGGTTTTTGCTTGGTGCCTGGATGATGAGTATTCAATACGTAGACTATCCCATGGATAACCATCAACTGAGTTTTGCTGATGTTAAAGAGGCTGTGCGGTCAAGACGGGTCAGCAGCATGGGCTTCGGCGGCGTGGTTGCACTGTGCACTAGCATCCCGGTCGTCAATTTTTTTGTTGTGCCAGCCGCGGTCGTTGGCGCTACCTTGCTATGGTGTGAAGAGTTGGCCGTCAACCGCCGCGTGAGCTGAATTCGACTAAACCAAAAGTCCCTCAGGCGGATGGGTACACTCAAGCGATGTGCCTAGCAGTGCTTCCAGATCGGGCAGTAGGAAGGCATCGTCTTCACTGGCGAAGCTGATTGAGACGCCGGTTGCTCCGGCTCTGCCCGTACGTCCTATGCGATGTACGTAGTCTTCCGGGTCCTCGGGCAGGTTGTAGTTCACGACATGGCTTACACCCTCAACGTGAATACCTCGCCCGGCGACATCCGTTGCCACCAGTACTTTGATTTTGCCGGCCTTAAACTGCGACAAAGTACTGGTGCGCTTTGCCTGCGGAATTTCACCGGAGAGTATTCCCGCCGAAACACCCGACTTGCGCAGTCTCTCATAAAGTCGTCTGACCTGGTCGCGCCGATTTGCAAAAACGATCACACTGCTCGCATCTTCGCTGCGCAAAAGATTGGTGAGCACTCGGTAGCGCTGTTCGCTACTAACCAGGTAGACTCTTTGGTCTACCGCCTCGGTGGCAACCCGCTCTGGTTCAATCTCTATGGTGACTGGGTCATAGGTCCACTGCTGGGACAAATTAATAATATCCTGCGTAAATGTGGCGGAAAACAACAGCGTTTGTCTATTCTCCTTACGCGGGGTCGCTCTTACGATGCGTTTGACTTGAGGAATAAAACCCATATCTAACATTCGGTCTGCCTCATCGAGCACGAGTATTTCCACATGATCCAGATAGAGATCTCGCCGACTCATAAAGTCAAGCAACCTACCGGGTGTCGCCACCACCAAATCGGTGACCGTGTTTTGCAAGCGATTGAGCTGTTTTTGATAATCCATACCACCGATCAGAGTCGCTATTTTCAGATCGCAGTGCCGGGCCAGATCGTCTGCATCCTGTGCAATCTGCATTACCAGCTCTCTGGTTGGCGCTATCACCAGCGCTCTAGGTTCACCCACAAATCGCTCTTCCTCGATGGGATGGCACAGTAAATCATTGAAAATGGTAATCAGAAAAGCAGCTGTTTTGCCTGTTCCGGTCTGCGCCTTGCCTATCGCATCGTGGCCCTGCAGGGTGTGCGGCAACACCTTTGCCTGAATCGGTGAGCAGTATCGAAAACTGAGATCCGCGATGGCATGCATGAGCTCATCGCGTAAATGCAGATCGTGAAATCGCGTCTCCCCCGCCTTGGGATCCACCTGAAACTGCTCGATTGACCAAAGCACCTGATCCACTTTTTTTCTGGAGCGTCTTCGTCTGCGTTTTCTACTCTGGCCAGTGGATTTATTATCTGACGAGTTTTGCATAGCAGCGGAGTTCTCGCTACTCTTGACTTTCGAGGCGACTTTCGAAACATTTTCCTCTGAGGGTTTCTCCCTAGACGCACCCTGCTTACCAGCGATGCGCCCGACGAAATTCTTGATCACCAATTCTATCCCGTGACTGCCCAAAAAAGTGCGCTAGTTTATCACCGACCGCGCAAAACAGGCGACTCGCGATAATTTAATCAATCGCAGTGACCAAAATGACGGGAGGCTGACACCGCATCATGTCCTATTTGCAAACAGACGTGACAGGTAATAATCAATGCTGACGTAGCGTCCACCACCCGTAAACAACAAAACGAACAACATAACGAGATAGGTCACAGCAAATTCAATCCCATTGTTGAGTACAACAAAGTTACCGCGCTCCGTCAGCCAGGCATAATTCCCGTGTTCACGTAGGAGCTCCTTAGCGGCACCCAATCGCACCGCGACCTCCTGGGCACTGGAGTCGGCGATCGCGGCCCAGCCATTGTCCCAATGCACGCTGAATATCGCGACGACCATAGTGATAATCAGCGGAATGCATATCCAGCGTGTAGCCAAGCCCAACGCTAGCAAAATAGCGCCGTAATACTCGGTATAGGCGGCCAGATGCGCCATCAACCAGGGAAAAGGTAAACCCAGCCCCCAATCCGGATTGCCGAACCACTCGACTGTATTCTCCATACCGGCGATCTTGGTGCTGCCGGCCATCCAGAATACCGGTACCAGGAATATGCGCAGTGCTAATGGACCAAGCCCATCAAGATGCTGCAGCGTACCGAAAACAGCTCTGTGAACGTTGTAGTACCACCCTACCAGTGTGCTCATAATTTTTCTTCCTTGTTAGTCCGCTTGTGTGACACCGGCTCTGCCTAAAAGTTTTCCCCGCCAAGGTAACACCATTGCTTTCACATCGCAGTCACCGGCACCGCAGCGACATACAGTCGGGGCAGTTATCGCGGTAGGTGGTGCGAAGCTCGCGCGTTTGCAGACTTCGAAGATCGAACAACAACAGTCGGCTGCGGGCTGACTCGCCGTAGTCTGTTAAGTACTTGATCGCTTCCAGCGCCTGCAGCGCGCCAAGCGCGCCAACAACCGGAGCCAGTACGCCACTCTCGCTGCAACTCAGCGCTGTCATTTCTGAGGTATCAGGATAAATGCAGCGATAACAGGGTCCACCTCGTATCGGGTCGAATAGGCTTAGCTGCCCCTCGGTCTTCACCGCTGCCGCCGAGACCAGCGGGGTTGCCGCGGCAATACACAGGCGATTGAGCGCAAACCTCGCCGGGTAGTTGTCTGTGGCATCGATAACCAGATCAACTCGGTGCACAAGCTCAGCCATTTGTCGTTCTGCCAAACGCTGTGCAATCACCTCTACTTCAACGTCTGAGTTTAACGAAGTGATAGTTGCCGCTGCAGAAACAGCCTTGTTGATGCCGATATCGGCTTCGCTATGGGCGATTTGCCGCTGCAGGTTGCTCAATTCCACCTCATCACCATCGGCCAGTATCAGGTTTCCCACACCCGCCGCGGCTAAATACAGAGCTGCCGGGCTACCCAACCCACCTAAGCCCAGCACTAACACCTTGGCAGCAAGTAAACGCTCCTGCCCTGCAATATCAAACTCATTGAGCAATAGCTGCCGACTGTAACGCTCGAGTTGACGATCAGTGAGCATCGCGTCTTGCTCCAGAAGCACGCTCGTGGCCTGACAGGTCTTTGCGTGTGGTGATATCAACCATACCCGCTGCACGGAATAAATCTCTAACTGCGCCACCCTGCTCATAGCCGTGCTCTACCAGCATCCATCCACCAGCATTGAGGAAGGGGCCGGCATCGCCTATCAACGCTGACAGATCCGCCAGGCCTTCGTTTGCTGCGACCAGCGCTCTGCGGGGCTCAAACTGAACATCCCCTGAACATAAGTGCCTATCCTGTGGATCGATATAAGGTGGATTAGCAACCATCAAATCGAACCTGCGCCCGGACAGCTCTCGATACCAGTCTGATTGCAACAAGTGGATATGTTGCAGCTGAAGCTTTTCAGCATTTCTGGCTGCAACCGCAAGGGCATCGGCACTCACATCCAGCCCCCAGATGTCCCACCGAGGCCGCTCACTGGCCAGCGCCAAAGCTATCGCACCCGACCCAGTGCCCAGGTCTACCACGGTTGCGGCATCTGACAATGCAAGTTCAAGTGCCCACTGAACAAGAAGCTCGGTTTCGGGTCGAGGTATCAGGGTGTGTTCATTGACTTCCAGAGATAGCGACCAAAAGTCTCGTCTGCCAAGTAGATATGCGACGGGCAGCCCAGCACGACGTTTTCCCAAGAGCGCAAGATAGCGCTGCGCCTGGGCATCATCCACCGGATGCTCAGGCCAGGCATACAGCCAACTGCGGGAGCAGGACAGACAATGGCCCAACAGTATTTCACTATCGCGTCTGGCACTGTCACCCGGGAGGTCATCGCCACTGCGCAGCAAATCCTGCACCGAGGTCATCAGTCACCCATGGCCGCCAGCAGATCGGCCTGATACTCCTGACGCAGCGGGCCAATCACTGCATCAACCTCACCTTCCATAACTTCGGTCAGCTTGTACAGTGTCAGATTGATGCGATGGTCCGTCACCCGACCTTGAGGAAAATTGTAGGTTCGAATTCTGTCAGAGCGATCTCCCGATCCCACCAAATTACGGCGTTGTTCTGCTTGTTCGGCCGCCGCTTTATCCTCAGCACTACTTGCCAGCTTGGCCTGCAGCAGGGACATCGCCCTGGCGCGATTCTTGTGCTGGGATCGCTCATCCTGGCATTCCACCACAATACCGCTAGGTATGTGGGTGAGCCGCACCGCCGAATCAGTTTTATTAACATGCTGGCCCCCTGCGCCAGATGCTCTGAAGGTATCGATTCGCAGGTCCGACTTATTGATTTCGATCTCGTCCATCTCATCGGGCTCTGGCATCACCGCAACAGTACAGGCAGAGGTGTGTATCCTGCCCTGTGATTCGGTTTCAGGCACCCGCTGTACTCGATGGGCACCGGACTCGAATTTCAAATTGGCATAGACGTCACGCCCCTCGACTCGAGTGATGACCTCCTTGAAGCCACCGTGCTCGCCCGGTCGTTCCGACAGCACTTCGACCTTCCAGCCTTGATTCTCAGCGTAACGCGCGTACATGCGAAACAAGTCGCCAGAGAAAATAGCGGCCTCGTCACCTCCCGTGCCGGCGCGAATCTCCAGAAAAACGTTGTGCGAATCCATCGGATCACGCGGCAATAGCAGGGTCTGCAGTTCCAACTCGAGTGACGCCATGCGTTCACCACTCGATTCAACTTCTTCCCTGGCCATCTCGCGCACATCAGGATCTTGATCCTCCAGCATTTGCGTCGCTTCTTCGAGATCCCCCCTCGCCTGAGTGTAGGCAGAATAACAGTTGACCACGTCTTCTAGCTCCGCGTATTCGCGCGACAGGTCGCGGAACCGATTCTGGTTCGCAATAGTGTCACTGTCGCTGAGCAGCGCGGATACCTCTTCGTGCCGGTCAGTCAGTGTTTCCAGCTTGCGCAGCAAAGAGGCTTTCACTGCAGTGTTTGTCCAGACTTCTCAGTGAGGCTTTGCTTCAAATCGAGTGCGTCGTCTTCTAGTACACCGTCTTCGTCAGCGGTAGATGCGCTTCGGGACTCTATACCTAAAAGCTTTCGTGCCTGGGCCAGGACATCCGATCGACCCTCTGCGCTCGCTTTACGCAGACCCGCAGTTGGAGCATGGATGAGTTTGTTGGTAATCGCTCTCGCCAGCTGTGCCGCTATTTGTTGAGGATCTTCCCCCCTAGTCAATGCCCTGAGCGCTCGCTGTAGCTCTACTTCTCGTGTTTCCTCCGCCATTCGGCGGTAGTCTTTGACGAGATCCAGGGAGGTGAGGCTGCGCATTTCTTCCATAAATTGCGCAATGCCCTGATTGATGATTTGATCCGCTTTCCTCGCCTCCTGATGGCGATTGAGCATATTCTGTTCTACGATTTCGCGCAGATCATCCACGCTATATAGATAAATATCGCGCAGGTCACCAACCTGCGGCTCGATATCTCGCGGGACCGCGATATCCACCATGAGCACGGGACGATGTCTGCGTGCTTTCACTGCCTCCTCTACCGCGCCTTTACCGAGTATCGGCAGCTGGCTTGCAGTTGACGTAATGACGATGTCTGCATCCTGCAGCTGACTTGGAATATCAGCCAGCAGTACGGCTTCAGCGCTAAACTTCTGCGCGAGCTCCCTTGCTCGTCCCAAGGTGCGGTTGGCAATCACAATATGATTTACGCCCGCATCGATGAGATGCCGAGCGACCAGCTCCACCGTTTCACCTGCCCCCACCAACAGCGCATTGCAGCTATTAAGATCGGCGAAAATATGACGCGCCAGGTCAACCGCGGCATAGGCCACCGACACCGGATTCTCGCCAATGGCTGTATCCGTTCGAACGCGCTTGGCGACAGAGAATACGCGCGGAAACAGACGCCCGAGTTCGCTACCCACGGTGCCGGCCTCACTTGCGACGGCGTAGGCCGACTTCAATTGCCCGAAAATCTGAGGTTCGCCAAGCACCATGGAGTCCAACCCGCTAGCAACCTGAATAACATGCTGCAGCGCTTGTTCGGCTTCGAAATGATAGGCCGATTCCCTGATTTCTGCGGTAGACAAGTGATGATAGTTGGCCATCCAGTCGATTAGCTGCGCGGCTTTGTCCGCCATGCTGCTGCTCTCAGGCACGATCGCATAGAGCTCTGTTCGATTGCAGGTCGATAGAATGACAACTTCTTCAACCTGGGCGTGGACGCAGGCATCGTCCAGCGCTTCAACAACCTGCTCGGGTGCGAACGCCACCCGCTCTCGCACTTCTACAGCTGCAGAGTTATGGTTTATACCCAGCGCTATCAACTTCATGACAAATCGGCTTCTCGACAGTAAGCAGCTATTTCGCCGCCGTTTCACCGTATATGACTTATTTTGCGGGTGTAACGGTGGGCGCTTCGCAACTTCTTTCGCACACTAGGCGAGATTTTAACAAGTTAACAGTTAAATGACAGCGCTAACGTCAACCTAAGCTGACGCTAGCAACTGGGCGTCTTGGCGACGATGTGGGTTTCAAAGCCGGTATATGTCATCATAGGGTCTGTTTTCTCGCGAGACCCATACGCTGTATCTCACCATGTATCGCTTACTCACCGCCGGTTTGGTCATGTCTGTGCTTGTCGGCTGCGCTTCAGACCCGCAAAAAGCGGCGGACGCAAGTGCAACCAAGCCAATGCCTCCCGCTCCTGTGGCCAAGGTTGAACCACAGGAGAGACCCTTTCCGGATGAGAGTATTTACCCCTTGCTGCTCGCTGAATTCGCGCTGCGACGTCGCCAGTATGATGTAGCGCTCCAGCAATATATGGTCCAGGCACCCGCACTGCGCGACCCTGGCGTGAGCGCACACACCACCCACCTTGCTCAGTTTATGGCTAATGAACCTGCCGCACTGGAGTCGGTGCAGTTGTGGGCAGAGCTGGAGCCAGACAGTATCGAAGCCAACAACACTTTGTCTATTTTGCTCATTCGGCGCGGTCGGGCTACAGAGGCTCTGCCTCACATGGCGAGGATTGCAAGAGCCGGAGAAACCGTGAATTTCCCCGCTCTGCTAAGTGGCTTTGATGAGTTAGGCGAGGAACAGCAAGTCGCTTTAATTCAGGGAATAGACGCACTTGCGCTGGAGTTAAGCACGAACGTGCAGCTGTTACTGACTCAGGCAATGGTCAAAGCAGAGCAAGAAGAGCTCGATTCAGCGCTGCTCGCGCTGGAAAAACTATTCGAACTCGAGCCCAATCAGAGTCAAGCCGCCCTTCTGGAGGCGCGCATTCTTATCGCTCAAAACGCGCCCAAGCCTCATGCGAGACTGGAGCGCATCCTCCAAGAAAATCCAGAAGATACCCAGATTCGTCTGCAGTATGCCCGTCTGTTAACCGCGACCGACATGCGGGCGGCACAAACGCAGTTCGAGCTACTTTCAGAGCAATCACCAAGGGATGGCGAATTGCTGCTCTCTCTGGCCCTGGTGAACAGGGAAACGGGCGATGCAGAAGCCGCCAAAGCCTACCTGCGCCAGCTGCTCGCTTTGCAGCAACACGTCGATGAAGCACATTATTACCTGGGTCGGTTCGCCGAAGAGGAAGGTGATCTACCTGGCGCATTGAGAGAATACAAGCAGGTCGACTCCGGTAGAGAACTGCTGGTTGCCACCAGTCGGTCCAGCATGATCCTTATCGGCGAAGGCCGAATTGATGACAACAACGCCTGGTTCGATGATGTCCGGTCACGACATCCCGCAAAGGCCGAGCAGCTTTTCAGCATTCAGGCCGATTTGCTGATGCGCGGTAATGAACTGAACGCGGCGGAAGCGATATTAAACTCAGCACTAGACCAGTTTCCGGACGCAAGCTCCTTACGCTATACACGCGCCATGCTGGCCGAGCAGCGTGGCGATCTTACCGACATGGAAGCCGACCTGCGAACCATTCTGGATGGAGATCCAGACAACGCTACTGCTCTCAACGCCCTGGGCTATACGCTCGCTAATCGCACCCAGCGCTTCGATGAAGCCTACGAGTTAATCGCCAAAGCACTCGCGCTAGAGCCGGAAGAGCCAGCCATTTTGGACAGTATGGGGTGGGTTCTATATCGCTTAAATCGCAATGAGGAAGCACTCGATTATCTGACCCGCGCCTATGCCGCCTTCCCCGATCCAGAAGTTGCAGCACACCTCGGAGAAGTGCTTTGGATGACCGGCGATATCGACAACGCACTCCTCGTTTGGCAGGGAGCGCTGTCTAGAGATCCAGCAAACCCCGTACTCGTTGAAACGCTTGAACGACTGCAGGTCACCAGCCTGGAGTTTGATCTGCCAAAACCAGCGGCTGAGCAACAGGAGATCACGCCCTAGTGCGATTGCCAGTAGCGGTGTTTGCCGCGATGCTCGCGCTGCTACTGTCCGCTTGCGTCAACCAGCCAACTTTACAATCCGATAGCCCTGGCTGGCAGGTGCACAAAGAACAGCTCGAAGCACTCACTGTATGGCGCGCCGATGGCAAACTCGCGTTGCGCACCCCCGAACAATCACAATCGGCTTCAATGAGCTGGCGCCAGACTGGTGTTATTAGTCGCTTGCAACTTAGCGGACCGCTGGGCGCAGCGGCCACCAGTTTCTACAGCGACGGACAGAGCCTTGAAATCAGACAGGGTAATACGGTTTCTAACTGGGATTTGCGAGACACCACCTGGCTGGAGCGCGAGACCGGTTGGGACTTTCCTTTGATGGCACTGCCAAATTGGATTAAAGGACTACCCGCAGGTGATTTAGTCGTTGAGGAGATACAGCTCGATGATAAACACACGATGATCAGTAAGCTCACCCAAGATGACTGGCAGATCGACTACCAAGCATACGCTACCTTCGGCGGGTTCAGCCTACCAACACGTATGCGCATTCAGCGCGGCGATACGACAGTGAACGTTATTATTCGCAGCTGGCAACTGCCGAAAGAATAATGTCAGATGCTCTGACCTTGCTCTCCCCGGCGAAGCTGAATCTGTTCTTACATATTACCGGGCGCAGGAACGATGGCTACCACCAGCTGCAGACGCTTTTTCAGCTCGTGGATTGGGGCGATACACTCTCATTTGAAACCAACCGAACAGGGACCATCTCGCTTCGCGGTATGGAACAGACTGTCCCAGATAAGGAAAATTTAATCTATCGCGCCGCAGTCGCTTTACGACCACACTCAAACAATGGGGCGACAATTCGGATCGTAAAACGGATTCCTACAGGTTCAGGTTTGGGCGGGGGTAGCTCAAATGCAGCCACAACGCTATTGGCACTCAATCAACTGTGGAACTGCGGTAGATCATCGATGGAATTACAGCAGATTGGGGCGCAATTGGGAGCTGATGTCCCGATCTTTGTCGTTGGACGAACAGCGTGGGCAGAAGGGATCGGTGAGATACTCACACCCATCGATCTCAGGCCCCGTTGGTAT
>JBCDFM010000077.1:0-15523 GCA_039178015.1 Pseudomonadota bacterium | reverse complement strand
ATCATCGTCATCCCCGCTCGTTTTGGTTCAAGTCGCTTACCCGGCAAGCCACTGCTGGATATCGCTGGCAAACCGATGGTGCAACGGGTTTGGGAGCAGGCCAGTGCGAGTGGCGCAAGCAAGGTTTATATTGCGACTGACGATGAACGTATTGCTGATACCGCTAGCGCTTTCGGTGCGAGTGTGTGCATCACCTCGGCCGATCACCCCTCTGGTACTGATCGTCTGCAGGAAGTGGCCGTGCAGCTCGGTTGGGCTGATGATCAAATTGTAGTCAATGTACAGGGAGATGAGCCGCTGATACCCCCTGCGGTGATTGATCAGGTCGCGACGAATCTTAAAGCGCAAGGCGGTGCGGCAATGGCGACCCTTTGTGAAGCAATTACCGACGTCACGGAACTGACCGACCCTAACGCCGTCAAGGTGATATTCGATACAAATGGCATGGCGCTGTACTTCAGCCGGGCGACGATACCCTGGCCCCGAGAGGCTTTTCAGGCCAGACAACGTTCAATGCCAAAAGAGGGCTGTTGGTATCGCCACATTGGACTCTATGCCTATCGCACAACCTTCCTGCACCGCTATGTCAACTGGGAGCCAGCGCCCCTGGAGACAGTAGAGCAGTTGGAACAGCTGCGCGCTTTGTATAACGGTGCGGCTATCCATGTCGCGCTGTCACGCGAACAGGTGCCGGCCGGTGTAGACACAGAGGCAGATCTGGAGACTGTGCGCCGGTGTTTTGACGATGCCTGAGAGTCTCACTTTTCCTGCCTTGACCGCTATCGCACGATGCTAAAAGCCTTATTCCTCGATATGGATCAAACCCTGTGCGATACCGCGGGCGCGAACCGTTATGCCACAGAACAGATGGAACAGGCCTTAACGAGAATGTTCGGTGCGCAACTTGATGCGCGAGCGTTAGCAGCAGAGTATGTTAGCGGCATATATAGACGCTGGAGTAATGAGCAGCGCGCGCGTTATATGCCCATGATCGAGGAGCGAGGAGAGAATGGCTTTCGACTGCAGCTGATACGGGATCTGCTGGCAGCGCGAAGTATTGTGAAGGTCAGCGACGACGACGTGAAACAGTTGCAGGACGGCTTTGATACCAATCGCCTGACCGCCTTCGACTTTTATCCAGGCATTAAGGAGTTTCTGGCGGAGGCCAGAAAGCTGTTCACACTGGTTGTGATTACCAACGGTCCCGAATATTCGCAGATTCCTAAGGTGGAGGCTGTGCGGCTTAAAGACCATGTCGATCACATTATCATTGGCGGGCAGGAGCCTGAGCAAAAGCCCGCGCGCTCTATATTCGAAAAGGCTCTAAAGCTGGCGCAGTGCGAAGCTCACGAGGCGATACATGTTGGCGACTCTCTCGCGGCCGATGTTGCCGGCGCACAAAACAGCGCTATTACATCGGTCTGGATTCAACACCAGCAGCCGCTGGATGCGGAGTTGGGCATTGATCCGCATCACACTGTCATGCATCCCAGCGAGATCCCAGCGTTGATTCAAGAGCTGCATTCACTTTAGCCGGCGTAAACTGTGCGGTGCCGAGTGAGATGAGCTCGGCAAAGACTGTCTGATTCGTTTAGCGCGAGTATACAGGCGAACGTGAAGCCCGTATGCGCGTTGGATCGCGGCCTTTGCAGAGAGTCTTCGCGAATAGCCTATTGGAGTTAGACAGTAATTTAGGCCTGATATCTGTATGATGCAACATCGCAGATCGCCAGCCCCTGGTGAAACCTGTGTGGTCGCAAGTGCGGAAGCTGCCTGTGAGGCTAGTGTATACAAAAGTGAGGATTGAATAATGGAATTTTCATCGGCTGTACTGTCCATTGAACTGGAGGGCGGTGTTGCAACCCTATGGCTGGATAGGCCCGAGAAGCGCAATGCGATGTCAGCCGAGGTTGTTGCTGATCTACCGCGCGCGATGCGGGCAATCTCCGAGCTGGAGGGCGTGCGCGCGGTCATCATTGCCGGCAAAGGCAAGAGTTTTTGTGTCGGCATAGACTTGGGCAGCCTCGCCGAAACGCCCGCGGCGGCCGACGCCGAACCGATTTCCGGTGCAGCGGCAAGCCTGAAACAGATACACGTGACCCAGGCTTTTCAAGATGCGATTAGCTCTGTTGCCGCCTGCCCGGTGCCGGTCATTGCCGCTGTTCACTCCCACTGTTTAGGCGCAGGCGTTGATCTCATCACGGCCTGTGATGTTCGACTGGCGGCGGCAGACGCGACTTTCGGCGTCAGAGAGACCAAGATTGGTATCGTGGCAGACGTCGGAACGCTGCAGCGATTGCCGGCTATAGTGAGTGCGGGTCATGTGGCTGAGCTCGCCTATACTGGCAAGGATATCAGCGCGGCCCGCGCCGAAAAGATCGGCTTAGTCAACGATATTTATGAAGATGCCGAGGCGGTGTATGCCGCTGCGATGGCAATGGCGCAGGAAATTGCTGCCAATGCTCCACTGGCGGTACGTGGCACTAAGTTTATCCTGCAGCAGAGCGAAGACCTAACCACGGAGCAAAGTCTGCTCTTAAACGGTCTGTGGACGATGACGACCACACTAAACTCGAATGACCTGAAAGAAGCAATGCATGCCTTTATGGAGAAACGAGCACCCAACTTCAAGGGCAGTTGAGTGAGTGCCCCTATTTTTTAAAAGAGGATTCCAGTATGACAATCGGGGTAGTGGCAACACTCACTGTTCAAGAAGGAAAAAACGAAGAATTTGAACGTGCGTTTTTGGCGTTAGCTGAAGAGGTGCGCGCCAACGAACCCGGCAATCTTTTTTATTTACTGCATCGCAGCCGAGAGAATCCACAGGAATACAAGGTACTTGAGCAGTACGCCACTGAAGAGGATCTTCAGGCGCACCGCGAGTCAGACCATTTTCAAGCGGCCAATCCTGCTCTGGCGCCGTTTATGGCTGCCATGCCGATCGTAGAGGTATTAGACGCGCTCTAGCGACGTCACCCGCCACCCGGTGTCACCCGTATATAGCATCATATACAATTGAGCTGCGCTGTATTCGCGATAAGGGAAGGGCACAAGCTGCGAACAGATGCGAGCCGATATGAGCAATATTCTGACGACCAAAGTGTTATTCGTTTGCCTGGGCAATATTTGTCGCTCGCCCACTGCACACGGGGTTTTTGAGCATATGGTCGCAGAGCGCGGCCTGACCGATCGGATTGAAGTTGACTCCTGTGGCACTGGCCATTGGCACGTTGGAAAAGCCCCAGACGAGCGTTCAACGGCAAAGGCATCGAAACGCGGCTATCGTCTGGATCATTTGCGCGCAAGGCAGTTTCAACCCGCAGATTATGATCGGTTCGACTACATTCTCGCGATGGACAAGCAAAACCTGGCGGATATTCGGGACCATCGTCCAAGCCACTACACAGGCAAGCTCGGTTTATTTCTCGACTATGCCCAGGGCGTGCCTCATGAGGAGGTTCCCGACCCCTATTATGGTGGGGCCAACGGATTTAGTCATGTACTCGATCTGGTCGAGTGGGCCTGTGAAGGTTTGCTCGCAGATATCGTAAATGCACGTCCAGCGTAATGAACCACTTGCGCCACTGAATACGCTGGCGCTGCAGAGCTCTGCCCAATATCTGATACATGCCACAAGCGATGAGACGGTGGCAGCAGCTATCGGATTTGCGCGGGAGCATCGTTTACCTATCATGCCGCTAGGCTCAGGTAGCAATATCGTCTTTACCGAAGACGTTCAGTGTTTGGTACTGCATATGGCTACGCGCGGCATTCAGATCATCGAAGACACGAATTCGTCGATCGTCCTGCGAGTAGCGGCAGGCGAAAACTGGCATGAGTTAGTTGCCAATGCCGTTCAAAAGGGATGGTACGGTCTGGAGAACCTAGCACTTATACCGGGGACTGTTGGCGCAGCGCCTATCCAAAACATTGGTGCCTATGGTGTAGAACTGGCGCCCTTAGTCGAGCGGGTTCATTGTCTGGAGCTTGAAAACGGTCGCGCTACACATTTTGATCGCAAGCAGTGTGAATTTGCCTATCGCGATAGTGTGTTTAAACAATCTCTCAGGGATAAGTTCGTTATTACTGGTGTTGATCTACGGCTTCAACGCGAAGCACAGGTCCAGACGGACTACCCGGCTCTGGCCGATCAATTGCAGCAAAAGCCACATGAGGAAGTTACGCCACAACAGATCTTTGAAGCTGTCGTGGCGATAAGGCGCCGCAAACTGCCGGATCCGTTAGATGTGCCTAATGCAGGTAGCTTTTTTAAGAACCCGGTTGTGAATGCAAATCGCGCAAGAGAGCTTAGGCAGGAGTTTGCTGCGCTTCCTCAATACGCTCAATCGGATGGGGACATTAAACTGCCCGCGGCGTGGCTTATCGAGCACTGTGGCTGGAAAGGTTACCGACGCGACGGCCTGGGCGTGCACCCGGAACATGCACTCGTTTTGGTGAATTATGGGAGTGGTCAGGGCCGGCCCTTGCTGCACCTCGCCCGGGAGATTGCTGATTCGGTGCTCGATGTTTTTGATATTGCTCTGGAAATTGAGCCTCGAGTGTATGGTAGCTGGTCCCGTGAGTGAGTTTGATCACAAAGCCTACCTGACAACGCTGACAACTCGGCCCGGCGTTTATCAGATGTACGATGGCGATAATAAACTGCTGTACGTTGGCAAGGCCCGCAACTTGAAAAATCGCGTGGGAAGCTATTTTCGCGCCAGTGGACTCACTGAAAAGACCATGGCGCTGGTTGCTCGTATCAAGGATATCCAGGTGACGGTGACCTCTACCGAAGTCGACGCGCTTTTGCTGGAACACAATCTGATCAAAAGTTATCAACCGCCTTATAATATTTTACTGCGCGATGATAAGTCCTTTCCCTATATCTACCTCTCTAGCAATGATGACTTTCCGCGCGTCAGTTTGCACCGGGGGGCGAAACGACGAAAAGGACAGTACTTCGGACCCTATCCCAGTGCGGGTTCGGTACGTGAATCCCTGCACTTTCTGCAAAAAGTGTTCAAAGTGCGTCAGTGTGAAGATAGCTATTTCAGTAACCGCTCACGCCCCTGCCTGCAGTATCAGATTGATCGCTGCACAGCGCCATGCGTTGACTTGGTAACAGAGGAAGAGTACGCCCAACAGGTGGAGAACACGACCCTGTTTCTCCGCGGAAAGTCGCAGGAGTTGATGGTGAGGCTAGCTGATGATATGGAGCAAGCCGCGGCAAAGCTGGAATTTGAGCGCGCTGCTGCTTTGCGCGATCAGTTGAGCCAACTGCAGCACGTTCAGGCCAGTCAGGGTATAGAAGGTGTGGCGGGTGACCTGGATATTATTGCTGCTGCAACCGAGGGCGGTAGCGCTTGCGTACAGGTACTATTTGTGCGCGGAGCGCGGGTGCTGGGAAGCAAGACCTATTATCCACCGCTGCGGCTACAGGAGTCGCCTGCGCAAGTACTGAGTGCCTTTATCCCGCAATACTACCTCAACGGTGCCAGGGCGATCCCCGCGGAATTGATTGTTAATGAAACCCCGGAAGATTCAGATACGCTGGCGGAGGCGTTGACTGTCGCTGCAGAGCGCAAAGTGAGCCTGCGATCCAGGGTGCGCGATGCGCGCGCAAAGTGGATGCAACTAGCCGTGCAGACAGCGCAGACAAACCTTGCCTCGCACCTGAGTGGGCGGCAGTCGATGCTGGATCGTATGCAGGCACTGCAAGCGCTGTTAGAGCTATCTGAAGTGCCAGAGCGTATGGAGTGTTTTGATATTAGCCACAGTTCCGGAGAGGCGACGGTGGCGTCCTGTGTTGTTTTTGATCAGAATGGCCCGCGCAAATCTGACTATCGACGATTCAATATCGAAGGCATTACCCCTGGCGATGATTATGCCGCAATGCAGCAAGCGTTGGAGCGACGTTACAAGCGATTGAAATCAGGTGAAGCGCCGCTGCCGGATATACTCTTTATCGACGGTGGCAAAGGCCAGGTCAGTCAGGCAATGTCGGTGCTGGAGGACTTGCAGATTACCGATGTGGAGGTGATAGGAGTTGCCAAAGGGACGACGCGAAAAGCGGGCTTCGAAACGCTTTTGCACGGGTTAACGGGCAGGGAACGCCAGCTGTCGAATGATAACCCCGCCTTGCATATGATCCAGCAAATTCGCGATGAAGCACATCGCTTTGCAATCACCGGGCATCGTGCACGCCGAGATAAGGCGCGTCAGCGCTCCAGCCTCGAAGACATTGCCGGTGTAGGTGCCAAGCGTAGGCGAGAACTCTTACGCCATTTTGGCAGCGCCCAGGGCGTGGAGAATGCCAATATAGATGAGCTGAAAAAAGTTGCGGGCATCAGTGCCGCAATGGCGCAGCAAATTTACGATCATTTGCACAATATTGCCGACTAAACAGTCGCATGCGATATAGATTGCACCTCGAAGTGCAGGGGATGTAGGCGACGAATATCTTGGAATGTGATAGCGAGGAAGAGCGGGTTGGGGCGTCTTGCTAGATCTGATGTTCATAGGCCTTGGAGTCGCCAGAGCAGTTGTATTCAGGGAATACCTGCATACGCTGTTGCCACTATTGCTATACGTTCCCATGCTAGGATGCGACGTGGGGCAAAAGCGTAGCGTACAGAAACTTTGCGAAATTAGTGTCACAATGAAGTTTGATGCAGCGCGTAATTACGAATGAGTACTAGCTAGATCGATGGGGGCGGAGTCGGTTGTCTATTAACATTCCGAATTCTCTAACGGTAATGCGGATACTGCTGATACCAGTTCTGGTCATCGTGTTTTATCTACCGTTTCACAACCATCTTCTGGTGGCGGCGGGTATTTTTTTCTTTGCGTCAGTGACCGATTGGGTGGATGGCTATCTCGCGCGACGCCTGGATCAAATGACAAGTTTTGGTGCTTTTCTGGATCCGGTAGCTGACAAGCTGATGGTGGCCATAGCATTGGTTTTGCTTGTTGAGCGTCATGATACTCTGTTGTTTACCCTAGCCGCTTGCGTGATTATCGGCCGTGAAATAGTCGTTTCTGCACTGCGTGAATGGATGGCTGAGCTCGGTGAACGCACGTCCGTGGCAGTATCCTATGTGGGCAAGGTGAAAACGGCGTTTCAGATGGCCGCTATCACCGCGCTGCTCGCCATCGATCCTGTGCATGATGATCACTGGCTCTTAGCCGCATCTTATCTGCTTTTGTATACCGCGGCGGTGTTGACTCTTTGGTCTATGGTGGTCTATCTCAAGGCTGCTTGGGCGGTGATGAAAGACAAAGATAATGTAATATGATTCAGTTACTTACAGCATTAATCTTGGATAGTCCTTGACTCGAGCTAAGCTGCGAATACAATATCGCCCTTCGCGTAAGACCCGCGGCTTCGCCCAGTTGGCATGGCACACTCGTGCTGAGGCAGAACGGGCGCGCAGCCTCGGCGGTTCCGGCGACCACGGCGGTGGATAAGCGCATAGATGTGCGGGAATAGCTCAGTTGGTAGAGCGCAACCTTGCCAAGGTTGAGGTCGCCGGTTCGAACCCGGTTTCCCGCTCCAACTTTTATCGTGACAGGTAATCGCAGCGATAAAGATTAAGGAGTTCGTAGTGGCTGGCCTCGCCGGCCGTTTCAATCTCCAGATCTAAGCTCCCTTTTAGGCTCGGTGGCAGAGTGGTGATGCAGCGGATTGCAAATCCGTCTACGCCGGTTCGATTCCGACCCGAGCCTCCATTTTATACATGCTGGAACCACTACATTTATCGCGTTTCCGTCTATTTTGCGGTTTACATGCCAACGTAAAATCGGCCAGAAACGACCGTTTTGACGCACTTTTTACTCTGCCTTACATATCGGAGGTGTCCGCACTGATCTATACGGAGAAGAGCGGACCCTGGGAGCGGTAACTCCCAAAACCCTAACCGCGATCGATATTAGGACTATCGACAATGGCTAACATTCGTAAACGAGGAAAGAGCTACACAACTGATGTACGCATCGGTGCGATGCGCCGCACGAAATCCTTTAAATCGCAACGCGAGGCAAAGATCTGGGCAAATGATCAGGAGAGTGGCTTGCGCCGCTCCACTAATACGTCAAAGGAATCGCTCTCATAGCTGATCAAATCGTTCAAGGCGCATAGAGCGCAGGCCGGCAAGGGTCTGGATACCTACCATACGAGAGTACTGGACTGGTGGGACGAGCGTCTGGGTGATTCAAAGTTATGGGCCATAAGGAAAGCCATCAGTCGGACGTTGAAATCGCAGCTTAATCGGCTTTGGACGAGAGAAGGGGTCGCGCAACAGTTGGATTTATACATTACTCGATGAGCCGACGGGATATGACTTAGAGCCGTATGATGATTGGTACGATGAATAAAACCGGCGTTCGGTTGTGCTATCCCTTTTTATTGGATTTTAAGGATAACAGGGATAAGTGGAACAACTGGGATAACTGGGACAACTCAGTGAATACGCCCCCCCTGACTGGAAGATTCGTCGGTGTCATCCGGGGGATGGATTTAGTTGTCCCAGTTATCTCTCAAATGCGCAAGCACACTCAATCCTGCGTAAACAGTCAAATCGCCCATAGACGGCTCAGAAAGAGTTCTTTACCCTACAGAATTGAGATGGACGTGGAAGAGTTGGAACCATTTGGAATCCCTAATGTTATCGCTCATGAGAAAGTCATTTTCTAAGAGGTAAAACATACAAGGGTTCCACGGGGCTCCACCCTTGCTTGGCAGTGCGGCTGACAGGAACTCCGACCAGCCTGTGGGAAAATCGCGAACGTAGCTGAGGGGCACAAGAGTGGGTGTTAGTTGCTCTAGAACGGCTATGGCCATCTAGTAGTTAATTTCCCTATGCTTCCAATACTATTACTTCATTACCCAAACTAGTAATACGACGTGCGATGAGAAGTATTAAGCTCCGATTTACAAGGCACTAGTCAGATAGGTTCTTGAAACCCTCTAATTCGGCAAGTCCATTTTGCTCGCATTCTTTGAATAACTTATCACGAAAGACTGGGACTTCGTCTTCATTCATCCAATGACTGCGTTCGTATTCGAGAACCGTATCCTCCGAGTAGGCAATATCAGAGTTCAGCATCTCTTGTTGCAAACGATCTTTGCGCGCCTCGTTCTCACCATCGTCAAACATTAGAGCCCACTCAGTTAGAACGCTCCTGTAGTCTGTATGTTGAAAGATCGCTCGGCCGAACAATTGACCGTTAGGATTGAAGCAGTAGGCTCTCGCAAAACTGTAAACGTTAGCGCCGCCCGCCACTAGACCAACGTACGGCACATAAGTAAGTGGGTTTCCAATACCTATCTCGGAGTACAAATATACCCATGCAGTGCTATCCGACTCACTGTTGTGGAATATATCCCAGGGCAAGCCAAGGACTTCAAACACTTCAGGCTTGAATGTCTCGGATTCAGACAAGTCCATGATAGGAACAGGTTCAGCAACTCGCTGTTCACCGACCCCCACACATGCACAGAGCGCCATACAGCTAAGCAGCATAAGTAGCTTTCTAATCGTCGTACCCCTTGAGAGTTATTCTCTTGCGCGAATCCCTGTTTTCGTAGAAGAAGCCAGCCCCGAGCGCTTATTGATTGTGTATATGTATACCAGCAATGGGCCACTGATGTCCTCAGAAAATGGTCGAAAAGCAGCCTTGTAGATCACATTACCTAACGGAGAAGCGCGGAGTAATGGAACGCTGGCCGATACAGGCTATGGCAGAGAAACTTTGAAGACAGATTATCAGCGTATGCTACGCTTAAATCTTTTTAATATAGGCTTTCTTGCAATGCTCATCAGGGTAATCCAAATAGCCAAAGTTCCGCTGCTCGCCAATCTGCTCAAAAAGTCATTCTTCGCATTTGGTTCGGCAGTTGTTTTAACGAGCGCTTGCCCTATTCAGGCCGAAGAAACGCTGCTACCTGCAGAAATAGTGGAACAAAAAGACATTATTGGAGCAGGACAGCACCTGCATTCAACAGAGAATTACAGCGTTTTTCGCTATGCCGGGCTAAATAATCGCGGCGAGCCGATTAGTTGCGAGTACTGGGCGATTGTAATTAATGAAAGCGCTTTAGACAGCCTCGAACTGACGGATGACTTTTTTATCGGAGTGCATGAGGAGACGGAGGCTCCTGCGCGATTGGTATGTCCTGAGGTGGTAGAGAGGCGCAAGCGAGGTGCATTTAAAGTCGTATCAATGGATATTTACTTTTCTAACAACCACTTTGCGGAGAAAGTCGGGTTTCTCACCACTGATGATATTCAGCAGAAGCGGGCGTCCGGACAGAGCGTTCCAAAGATAAGGGCAGTGGTTAGCCGGCACTTCCAATATGGAGAGCCCATGTCTATGAGCACCCCCAAAACTGCCTGGGGACCAACTGTAAAACAGTGCAAGGAAGAGGGGAACTGTATGCTTGCAGACTTCGAGGCTTCCTTCTTAGAGTGGCAAGAACGCGAGGGCCATAAGTATGCACCCGATAGCCCAAGGATAAAAACCCAGATAGCGATTCTAGGAGCACCTGCCAGCGATTATGAATTTTCGGACAGAAACCATAAGGCACTCTTGTACGAGGTCTTTCTGAGAGACCAGAGAGAGGGTTACAGTTCGACGATCAGCGATACGAGACTACATCAAACTCGTGACTATATTATTTCCCCCTTAATCAGAGCTGACTACCATAATATGATGTATGCAGCTATGGGTTCATATATACAGGTCGCTACTCAAAAGTGTGCCACATCGATTCCTGGAGGGGTGTCAGACTATCGATATAGCATGGCGACTTGGGATGAAAATTCCTATGGCGGGCGAAGCAACGAGAGAACTTTCAACTATAACCACACGGTTCCAGCTGCGTTATTAGAAGCTGTAGACCAGATTTGGCAAAACCTAGAGATTGGTCCCAAAATGATGGTGAATTGGGGTAGTAAGATGGGTTTTGATGATGTTTTCGTCGCGGTTTTAGAAAAAACGGGTTGTTCGGAAACCACATTGCTCGAAGCAAATAATATGTTTCATGAGTTCATTACGAATTGACTCACTGATGAGACGTCTACTATCCCTTGGCTTCTTCGTTGCCAGGGTAAATTACTAGGATACCGGCTAGACTGTGTAACCAGGGAGAGCGCTCAGAGCCCACGCTCTGGGGTCACACCGCTTGAGGCAGAATCGGCTTCCCCATGCCTAGTTAATCGACGGCAGAAGGCAGTCGTAGAACAATATTCTGTTTGGTATCGAATCAACAATTTGCTGGTAAACCTCCGGATCAACGCGTTCCTGCCACAAGCGGACGGTTAAATAAGCCATCATGCTCTCGGCGTGATCTTCAGTGGTAGGGAAATCTGCTGCATAGCCGGAGATAAAACTCATGTCCAGCTGTTGTGCCATTAGCCAATCTGGATCTGCATCGTACACGTTGTTCATCAATGAATGTGTCGCTTCATGTAGGATGGCTTCCTCTATATACCCTAGGGGAGCAAATATCTCTTCAGCAGATTGAGTATGAATAAGTATATTACCTGGAATGGCCGCCAACCCCCCGTCACCTGGCTGAATTAAAATCACGTCTACCGCTTGGATTAAAAAATCGGGTATCCGCCCAAGGGATTCAGCATATGACCCGGCGAACTCCAATGCAATTCGCTGCGAGAAGTCCGGATTAACCTGCAGCTCTATGGTCTTTCCGGATTCGAATATCGCTTCGAACAAACGAGCATTCTCGTTTGTGGTGGTGTTAGTTTCCCTGTTGTACATGCTCCTGACACCTCGCCCGCGATACTCTACTGACACTAAACTGGTGGGATCGTCTTTCGTGAGAATATCCAGAGTGATTGTCGATTCTAAGGAAGGTGAATCAGGAGCCGACGGATTAATACCGAAGTTACTTTCGAGATTGCCACAAGTTTCTTCGGTCGGTTGAAATCTGGGAGTAAGATAGAAAACCTCATCGGAGTCTAGAACACTTGTTAGCACTTCCCATCCATCAAAACCAACCGTGGATAGGCTGCAGTTTCCTCCGTAGCCACCGCAAAAACCGCGATACTGTTGCTTCCATCCTGCGAACTCGTAGCCTGAGAAAGGCTTAGCGTAAAAGTCTTCTGTAAACAAAGTGTCCACTACATCAATCGTGCATCGGTTATTTTCATCACAGCTGTAACGATCACTCACTGTCTTGACCGATCCACCAATAGGGCTGTTTATCTCAATCCGGCACGCAGCGAGAAAAAGGCACAGAGCAGCTAAAAATAAGTATCGAATAAACACTTGAGAACTATGCACGGTGGCTCCTTTTCACATCTCATCGAATACTGGGTACAGCTGCTGTTCGGTTACAACTTGGCTATGCAAATTTAAAGGGTGTACATCAAGTCTATGCAAGACACTAGGTCAATTCTACACACCCCCATACTAATAATGCAGCTATGGTGAAATAGATAATCGCCTTGGCGTCCATCACTCCCTTCTATTTCGCACTGCTGTTATGGATAAGCAGTGTCAAGACTTTGGCCGCACAAAAAAGCCCGACAGAGTCGGCTCAGCGCGGTTAACCACTGAACATAGGCAGGATAAGACGGAACAACGACGTTCGAGGCAGTGCGGTAAACGTCTCCTCGATCATGTTGGTGGTCAGGTGGGACACATTGCTCTTACTAACGGTCTTCAGTATGGCGTCTTTGAAGCAGGCCGCGCTAGTCCTGAACTAAGCGTGCTAGCGCATGCTCTGCGATGGGCCTAGGTTTACTTGCTAGAGGCACGCTCGTCATTTCTGACGTGGCGCGACAAGCTATAAGCCAACAGGCTGACATCATCCTGGGTCAGGCAAACGGGGCTGTTGTCTATATAGGTGGGGAGGGCTTTAGGGTTCAGTACCCGGACATCATTTCCGGCAGTGCGGCTATCTATGTACCATCCTGGAAAAACAACCACAGGTTTGACTTGCCACTTTTTGCCGGACATCTCATTGAGCAATGTTCCAAGCCAGTTTGCTTCGGCCTTTGCCTGGACTAGGATGTCCGAGCCGCTATCGAAACCGTCGATGATGATGCTGTTGGTCTGGTGCCGTATCACCGCCTCACCTCGCGCAGGCTTGGAATAGGTTTTGGTTTCGACGGTGAATACACCTTTTGTGCAAATAATGACGTGGTCGATATTGAAGCTGTCGCCAACGATATCGTGAAAGACCCGGTAACCGTGCACTCTCAGTTGCTCGAGATACTGACCTACCGCTTTCTCGCCATCGCGGCCTTGTTTAAGTGCCCTCACTCGTGGTCGAAGCTGGGATAGCTTGTACAAACCCCACATTGCACAGATAACGGCGATAATGGTGAACACCAAAGGGTTTAAGGTGGCTCCAGTCAACGACCGATACCATTCGAGCGCGGCCAACATAATCGGTACGACGATGATAATAGCGTACTGGGACCCTTTGTCGTTGATGAGTCTGTCAATTTCTTCATCTAGCGATTGACCTGGATTGCGCAGCGGGGGTGCTTTGATTGGAGATTTCTTCTCTTTCGCTTTCATAGGATCAGATGGGTCCGCTTTAAAGTTATTCGAGACGCTGCAACAGGTGACTACCCGACTTAAGATGACATTGGGTCACTCAGTTGGCTAGTAAAAAAGGGGAGTTAAGGCTGATGCCAGGGGGATGTGAGCACTATCTTCCACTTATACGGTGATTAGCACCTCATACTACGCTTACATTGATTCCGGCTTTCGAGCTTTGCGCCTGTGGTGGGATAGTTTAGGAGGCCTTAGAAAAATCGTCTCGGGCGTTCATTTTTCTTCCGGCTTATAGCAGCTCAATTATAGGCATCGTCTTCTGATGCGCTCATTCTGTCAATACGGTTTCTGAGTACTCTTGGCCTTCGGGCTCCCGGTCATCTGAATCACCTGTAGGATGGACGATCTGACCTGCTAAACAGGCCTCTGTGGCGGTCTGACAGCGGAATAAACATATCCCGTAGAGTGTGCTCGCGATATCGGCAGGACATTGATCTTCGCAGCTATCCCCCGCCCGGGTACAACAGAACTCCAACTCACTCTTGCGACACTGTCGAGAGCTAAATCCATCGCCCGTCCCATTATCAACCCATTTGCAGTTATCTTTGACGCACCGGTTGTATTTCTCCACAAGCTCATCTGGAAGGGCGTGCACTGAGCCGTTGAACGGAGCTGTTACCAAAAGGGTTACTAGCAATAAGCGAAGAACCTGCGTTATTGATTTCATCCCAACCTCTTACGCTAAACCTTTAGAGTTTAGTATAGCCTCTCGGTGGCGAAGTGACTCAAGCATCAGATAGCACGTCCATCTTTACCAAAGAGCTGCAAATGAGCGAAACCAATGACTAGGTATGTCAGGGTTTACTAATACGCTCAGATAATCTATATCTCCATTGGATAACAGTAGAGGTTACGATACCGTCAGGTCGTATGGAAGACACATTGCAAACCAGACTGAGATTGGTGATCCAAGAGAGTGGGCTGACCCAGCAAGAGATAGCTGGGGCAATCGGTATCGCGCAACCGACTCTTAGCAAGCTGATTAACCGCCCCGGGGCAAAGTTTGGAGTAACAACCTAGTTGGCTGAGCTTTTAGGTGCGCACCCCCTTTGGCTTGCACCTGGCCTAGGGCCGCGGTATGACACTCCGGAGATGCTAAACGAACAGGAAACGGAGCTGGTAGCAATGAGGCCGGAGATCCCTGAGCCCGCCAGGGAGTTGCTCATGGCGCAGATCCGCGGGCTGATTGATAAATAAGTAGCCTCGATCATCTCTATACATGCTTCAAGCGAGATAGCGATTCGCGTCCTCAATGTCTCGCCTATAGAGATAGCCACGTGCCTCTCAATCGTATAACCAGCATATCCGTAGCTCAGCAGAACGCCCAGAACTAGTCCCAGGAGCAGTCATCAAGCCATCGCGGTGGGTTTTGCGCAGTCCTGCCGTTAGGGTCGCTTCCGGTCCCTTTACAGGCCTTATGTTGCCGCCCACTCTAAGCAGGTGAGATATTCCCCGTTAGCCTTGTTCAGATACGTAAGCTCGAGCTCGATATGGCTTTGCACTCTTCGGTGCACACCAGGAGCTGTAGGGCTGGAGCATTTAACTATCCGATAGGGCTTTCAGGCGACTGATAACAGGGAGATTGGACACTTTTAAGCTATCGTTAATCCTCACCTTTTCCTCACTTCCTGCGGACATGAATATGATAGAAATATGCGACTGTTAATGGGCTAGCCTATGAGCCTCTGGGTGAATATTAGGCTGAGAAGGTAACTCGAGGAGCATGCATGAAACCGCAACTAAAACAAACTGGTATCTGGAAGTTGCTGGCTGATAACGCGAGACAGAACGAGCTGAAGCGATTGAAAGCCAATATGTGCGGCCGATTACGAGACAGTGTTGGCGCCGACTGCCAACCCGCTCTGCGGAATATCGGCGGGCCGTTAGCGAACACAGCTACCGATTGGATCAAGCGAATCGTTTTCCTCAGTCT
>JBCDFM010000076.1:0-15568 GCA_039178015.1 Pseudomonadota bacterium | reverse complement strand
TTATCTATCGTGATTAATCCAATCCCATCGGTCTGGCGATAGGTCACAACGGGGTTTGGCATACAGGCTAATCCTTACGGTGATCAATAACGCGTTTTGCCTTGCCTTCCGAGCGGGCAATGCCACCGGAGTCTTTTATGGCAATGGCGCATGATACGCCAACATGCGCTTTAATGCGTTGTTGCAGCGCGCTGGACACGTCTTCTCTGGGTTCCGTCGCCCCTGACACCAGTTCGACGTTGACCGTCATATGGTCCAGATTGCCGCGTCGCTCCAACTCAATCATATAGTGCGGGCTTAAGCTGCCCACCGCCAGAATGTGCTCCTCGATTTGCGTTGGGAACACGTTCACGCCGCGGATGATCATCATGTCATCGCTGCGCCCTGTGATCTTATCCATTCTGCGCATGCTGCGCGCGCTGCCGGGAAGCAGGCGGGTCAAGTCCCGGGTGCGGTAGCGGATCACCGGCATCGCCTGTTTGGTGAGACTGGTGAATACGAGTTCCCCTTCCTCACCGTCGGGCAGCACTGCGCCCGTCTCCGGATCGATGATTTCCGGGTAAAAATGATCCTCCCAGATGGTGGGGCCGTCCTTGGTTTCCACGCATTCCTGTGCGACACCAGGCCCCATCACTTCCGATAGGCCATAAATATCCACCGCATCGATTCCCATCCGCGACTCGATCTCAGCACGCATAGCCTGAGTCCAGGGTTCAGCGCCAAAAATGCCAACGCGCAGCGCTAACTTGTGCGGATCGATGCCCTGGCGATCCATTTCGTCGGCAATATTGAGCATGTAAGAGGGCGTCACCATAATGATGTCGGGATTGAAATCGTGAATCAGCTGCACCTGTTTTTCGGTTTGGCCGCCCGACATGGGTATCACCGTGCAGCCCAGTTTTTCTGCGCCATAGTGTGCCCCTAGGCCTCCGGTGAAGAGCCCATAGCCATAGGCGACATGGACCTTGTCACTTTTTTTGCCGCCTGCGGCGCGAATCGAGCGAGCCACCACACTCGCCCAATTGTCGATGTCTTGCTGCGTATAGCCCACTACGGTGGGTTTGCCAGTTGTGCCGCTGGAGGCGTGTACGCGCACCACGTCTTCCATTGGGGGTGCGAACATGCCGAAAGGATAATTGGCGCGCAGATCGGCTTTCGTTGTAAACGGGAACTGCCCTAGGTCTTCCAGTGACTGCAGTTGGTCTGGGTGCACCCCGGCGGCATCAAAAGCCTGTTTGTAATGAGATACGTTGTCATAGGCGTGGCGCAAACTCCACTGCATGCGCTCAAGCTGCAGTGCGTGCAATTCATCTTGGCTGGCCGTCTCGATGGGCTCCAAGCTCATGATATTCACCTTTGGTTATTTGTTATGGTGTGGGATAAAGTATTACAAAAAATGTTGTGAATCAATTAAAAAATGTATCATAATGTCGACCAGGCTGTGGGCTAAAAGCATAACGAGGCAGCGCAAGGTGGAGAACGCATATGAATTTGCATAGTTACGTCGCTGGACAATGGCACGAGGGCCAAGGTACGGCCGTTGTCGTCAACGATGCCGTTACGGGCGAGCGGGTTTGCGGTGTCAACAGCGAAGGCATTGACTTCGCCGCTGTCGTTAGCCATGGCCGCAAAGGGGGTGAAGCGCTACGCACCATGACGTTTCACGATCGCGCTGCGGCGCTAAAAGCCATGGCCAAAGATCTAATGGCAAAGAAAGAGCAGTTTTATGCACTGTCCGCGCGAACCGGCGCTACTCGCAATGACGGCTGGATCGATATCGAAGGCGGCATCGGCACCGTGTTTACCTACGCGAGCCTGGTTACAAGAGAGTTTCCCAACGATACGATTATGGTAGAAGGCGATATGGAACGGCTGTCCGCCAAGGGTAGCTTCGTCGGTCGCCATATATTGGTTCCCAAGCAAGGCGTATCTGTGCATATCAACGCCTTTAACTTTCCCTGTTGGGGCATGCTGGAAAAAATTGCACCCAGCCTGGCGGCTGGCGTACCGGTTATTGTGAAGCCCGCTACCCCCAGCGCCTATCTGACAGAGGCAATGGTACGCGAGATGATTGCGGGTGAGTTCTTTCCCGAGGGGGCTATTCAGCTGGTCTGCGGCAGCGTAGGCGATTTGCTGGATCATCTCAACGAGCAGGATGTGGTGACCTTCACGGGCTCGGCGACCACCGGACGCAAGTTAAAAACGCATCCCAATATTGTTGCCAACTCCATTCCTTTCACGATGGAGGCAGACTCACTGAACTGCTGCATTCTGGGAGAAACGGTAGAGGAAGGTGACCAGGAGTTTGACCTGTTCATCAAAGAAGTTGTCAAAGAAATGACAACCAAGGCGGGGCAAAAATGCACGGCGATACGCCGCGTCATCGTCCCGGCAAATAAGATGGCTGTGGTTGAGCAGGCTCTGCAGGCACGACTTGCGAAAACGGTGGTTGGCGATCCCGCGGTGGAAGGGGTTCGCATGGGGGCACTGGTCGGTCGCGATCAGGCGGAAGATGTGCGCGCGAAAGTGAACGAGCTGTGTCAAGAGTGCGACATCGTGTTCGGTGCTGAAGAAACCTTTCCGATCACCGGTATAGACAATCGCGGCGGTGCGTTTTTTCCGCCCACGCTGTTGCGATGCAGCGATCCGCATAACAAGCTTTCGGTGCATGAAATTGAAGCATTCGGTCCCGTCAGCACCGTGATGCCTTACGACACGTTGGCCGACGCTATCACCATCGCCCAGCTCGGTAAAGGTTCTCTGGCAGGGTCACTATTCACCTATGATGATGCGGAAGCCAGAGAGGTCATTCTCGGCACGGCCGCCTACCATGGGCGCATGCTGGTAATCAATCGCGATTGCGCTGGCGAATCCACTGGGCATGGCTCGCCGTTAGCGCCCCTGGTGCACGGGGGACCGGGTCGTGCCGGAGGTGGCGAAGAACTGGGCGGTGCCAGGGCGATCAAGCACTACATGCAGCGCACAGCGATACAGGGTTCACCTACCAGCCTAATGGCGATTACCCGTGAATATCATGCGGGGGCACAGACCTATAGTGACGATATTCATCCGTTCAAAAAGTACTTTGAAGATCTGAGCATTGGAGAGACGCTAATCACGCATCGGCGAACCGTGACGGAAGCAGATATTGTCAACTTTGGCTGTATCAGCGGCGATCATTTTTACGCACACTTCGACGAACTTGCTGCGAAGGATTCCTTCTTTGGTCGCCGTGTCGCCCACGGGTATTTCATTATTTCAGCGGCGGCGGGAATGTTTGTAGAACCCGCTCCGGGGCCTGTGCTGGCGAACTACGGTTTGGAAAACTTGCGCTTTATCGAACCGGTGGGCGCGGGCGATACCATCCAAGTCAAACTCACGGTGAAGCAAAAAATCAAGAAAGCCCCCCGCGGAGATGAAAAGCCCAATGGGGTCGTCGTCTGGGCGATTGAAGTCACCAACCAGGAGGACAAACCCGTTGCCGTTTACGACATCATGACGCTGGTTGTCCGGCGCGACGCTTGAGGGCATTGCTATGAGCTATCAAAATATTGAATTTGAGATCGATCAAGGCGTTGCCATCTTACGCTTAAATCGCCCGGACGCGCTCAATAGTTTCACGGTAGACATGCATCTTGAGGTGCGTGAGGTGCTGACCTTAGCCGCTGAGGATAGAAGCGTGCGCTGTGTATTGCTTACCGGCAACGGCCGCGGCTTTTGCGCCGGGCAGGACCTCAATGATCGCTCGGTCTCACCGGGCGAGGCGATGCCCGATTTGGGCCACTCCGTCGAAACCTACTACAGTCCACTTATCACTTTGCTCAGTACCATGGAAAAGCCGGTCATCTGCGCAGTCAACGGCGTAGCCGCAGGCGCCGGTGCGAATATTGCGCTGGCTTGCGACATCGTGATCGCCGGTCGCTCTGCCAGCTTCATCGAGTCCTTTTGCAAACTGGGACTGATTCCCGATTCTGGCGGCACCTGGATTCTGCCCCGTCTGGTAGGCATGGCCCGCGCCAAGGGGTTAGCCATGCTCGGACCGAAAGTTAAAGCAGAACAGGCCCAAGACTGGGGCATGATCTGGCAATGCGTCGATGACGAGGAGTTGATGGCAACTGCTCTTGGGCTGGCGCAGCGCCTGGCCACACAGCCTACCCGCGGTTTCGCCTTTACCAAGCAGGCTTTTGCAGCTTCAGCGGCGAATACCCTGGAAACCCAGCTGGAACTGGAGCGCGATCTGATGCGTGCCGCCGGCCAAACCCACGATTATCAAGAGGGCGTACAGGCCTTTCTGGAAAAGCGCGAGCCTGAGTATCGTGGTGAGTGAATGGGAGCGTGATAAACAAGTGAACAGCGAAGAGGCCAGGCGTGGATAAACAGGCACTTGCCCGTGCTGCGGCGAACAAGATGTATGAGGGTGATGCCGCATCACAATCACTGGGCATTGTCATTCAGGAAGTGTTGCCAGGGTGGGCCGTTCTGAGGATGGAGGTGCGCTCAGATATGGTTAATGGCCATGAGATCTGCCACGGCGGGTTTATTTTTACGCTGGCTGACTCTGCCTTTGCGTTTGCCTGCAATAGCCATAACGCCAACACCGTTGCTGCCGGAGCCCGCATTGATTTTCTCGCGCCGGCACACAAAGGAGATCAGTTGACAGCAACAGCACAAGAAATCCATCTGCGCGGTAAAACGGGCGTCTACGACGTTGTTGTGCGCAATCAGAATGACGAACAGATCGCCCTGTTTCGCGGCAACTCGTTGCAAATAGCAGGGAGCCTTGTAGAGCATGTCTGACGCCTATATCTGCGATGCTGTGCGTACCCCGATTGGCCGCTACGGCGGCAGCTTATCCAGCGTGCGAGCCGATGATTTAGGGGCTATACCGCTGCGCGCGCTCGTCGCCCGGAACCCAGATGTGCAGTGGGAGCAAGTCGACGATGTGCTCTACGGCTGTGCCAATCAGGCTGGCGAAGACAATCGCAACGTCGCGCGTATGAGCAGCCTATTGGCAGGTCTGCCGGTAGCGGTACCCGCGGCCACCCTAAATCGACTGTGTGGCTCGGGAATGGATGCCGTTGGAACAGCCGCTCGCGCGATAAAGTCAGGTGAGGCACAGCTGGTGATTGCCGGCGGTGTTGAAGCCATGTCGCGTGCACCCTTTGTGATGCCTAAAGCAGCAACCGCATTCAGTCGTAGCGCAGAAATGTTCGATACCACTATGGGCTGGCGGTTCGTGAACAAACTGATGCAGCAGCAATATGGCGTCGACTCTATGCCTGAGACGGCGGAAAATGTCGCCGAGCAGTTTGCGATAAGCCGTGAAGACCAGGACGCTTTTGCGCTTTGGAGTCAACGCAAGACGGCCGCCGCCGGCGAGCGCGGTGAGTTCGAACATGAAATCATTCCGATCACGATTCCTCGTCGCAAGAGCGAGCCATTGGAGGTGAGCGCAGACGAGCATCCCCGGGCTGACACCACAGCTGAAGGTCTGGCGAAACTGCCGGCGCCTTTTCGAGAAGGCGGCACGGTGACTGCCGGTAACGCCTCGGGTATTAATGATGGCGCGTGCGCTTTACTACTCGCCTCGGAGTCAGCCGCGTCGCAACATAAACTGACGCCTCGTGCCCGCGTGTTGGGCATGGCATGCAGTGGCTTGGAGCCGCGCATCATGGGCTATGGCCCTGTGGAGGCTGCACAAAAAGTGCTGCGGCTGACGGGGTTGTCTTTGAGTGATATGAGCATTATTGAATTAAACGAAGCGTTTGCTGCGCAAGCGCTGGCGGTAACTCGCGCGCTTGAACTGGCCGATGACGACGCACGTATTAACCCGCTGGGGGGTGCGATAGCCCTGGGTCATCCCCTGGGTATGTCGGGGGCAAGGCTCGTTACCACAGCGCTCTGGCAGTTACAGCGAAACGCAGGGCGCTATGCGCTATGTACCATGTGCATTGGCGTGGGGCAGGGCATAGCACTGATTATTGAACGCATCTGAGGAGCGGAACATGAGTAATTCCACAGACAAGACCGAAGCAGAGTTAATGGCGGCGTTTCAGGCGCGCATAGACGATGAGCAGAAAATTGAGCCCAAAGACTGGATGCCAGACGCCTACCGCAAAAACTTAATTCGCCAGATATCGCAGCATGCCCATTCGGAAGTCATAGGTATGCAACCAGAAGGTAACTGGATTACCCGCGCACCGACCTTGCGCCGCAAGGCGATTTTGCTCGCCAAAGTGCAGGACGAGGGCGGCCACGGTTTGTATTTATACAGTGCCGCTGAGACCTTGGGCATCAGCCGAGAAGAGATGATCGCGGCCTTGCAATCCGGAGAAGCCAAGTACGCCTCTATTTTCAACTATCCAACACTGACCTGGGCAGATATCGGAGCAATTGGATGGTTGGTGGACGGCGCTGCGATTGTCAATCAGGTGTCCCTGCAACGTACGTCCTACGGACCTTATGCCCGCGGCATGGTGCGTATCTGCAAGGAAGAGAGCTTTCATCAGCGCCAGGGCTACGAAATTATGCTCGCCTTGTCGCGCGGCAATGACGCCCAGAGGGAAATGGCGCAAGATGCGATTAACCGATTCTGGTGGCCCTCGCTGATGATGTTTGGACCCCATGATGCAGATTCAGCCCACTCGGGTAAGTCAATGCAGTGGAAGATTAAACGTCAGAGTAATGACGAACTCAGACAGAAGTTTGTCGATCAGTCAGTGAAACAGGCCGAAGTGCTGAACCTGTCTCTGCCTGACCCCGATATAAAGTGGAACGAAGAACGCGGGCATTACGACTTTGGCGAAATCGACTGGGATGAGTTTAGACGCTCCATGACGGGAGGTGGCCCTTGTTCTCGCCAGCGCGTGGCGCACCACGTCAATGCGCATGAAGAGGGCGCCTGGGTGCGCGACGCACTGCGCGCCTATCGCGCGAAACAAAAAGCACGGGCCGAGCAGGCCGCTGCCTAAGCGAGGACATATCATGTCAGAAGACAACATGCATTTGTACGAGGTGTTTATTCGCTCCAAGCGCGGCCTGGACCACAAACATGTGGGCTCGCTGCACGCGGAAGACTCAGAGCAGGCATTGGAGTATGCGCGCGATGTGTATACCCGGCGCAACGAAGGCGTCAGCATTTGGGTCGTAAAGTCCTCTGACATATCAGCGTCTCAGGAAGATGATAACGAATCTTTTTATGATCCCATGGACGACAAACCCTACCGGCATGCTACCCATTACGTGCTGCCTGACTCCGTAAACAATATGTAAGGATGGCTTAACTGATGAGCACGCTTGAAACCCTGTCTCCGTTGGAGAACTATGCGGTGCGACTTGGCGACGACGCACTGGTACTGGGTCATCGGCTTTCTGAGTGGACCAGCAACGCGCCGTTTCTGGAGGAAGAGCTTGCCCTGGCTAATACCGCGCTTGATTTTATTGGCCGGGCGCGCATGTTTTACACTTACGCCGGGCAACTGCGTGAAGACGGCACCAGTGAGGATGACTATGCTTACCAGCGCGACTGCCGACAATACACCAACTTATTGATTTATGAACTGCCCCGCGGTGACTTCGCCTTCACCATGGCGCGCCAGTTCATGTTGGATGTATTTAACCTGGATTTCTTGAAAGCGCTGAGTGAGTCGAAGGATGAGGCGCTGGCCGCAATTGCCGCAAAAGCGATCAAGGAGTCGACTTACCATTTGCGCCGTAGCAGTGAATGGATCATGCGTCTCGGCCAGGGCACGGAGGAAAGCCTGGAACGCTTGCAGCACGCCGTAAATGAGCTGTGGGGTTTTACCCCAGAGCTGTTCGCTATGGACGAGTTAGAGTCGAACTTGTTGCATGAAGGCATAGCAGTGGACCGCGTGGCCGTGCACGATGGCTGGCAGTCTCAGGTGAGCACCCTGCTTCGAAAAGCTGGTGTCACGATTCCCGATACCAGCTGGCAGGTCGAGGGTGGTCGCCAGGGCATTCATACGGAGCACCTGGGCCACCTGCTGAGCGACATGCAGTTTGTGCAGCGCGCCTACCCCGGGCTGCAGTGGTAGCGTTGTGAACATGCCCGAAGCGATTCCCTTGATGCCAGCAGAGCAATACGCGGTGCGCCGGGCTCGTGCGGAATCGGCTATTCCAGAGGTATGGGAGGTACTGGATGCAGTCAAAGATCCGGAGATTCCTGTTGTTAGCATTTGGGAGCTGGGAATTCTGCGCTCCGTGGAAATGCAAGGAGATGAGGTGGTGGTAACCATCACGCCAACCTATTCCGGCTGCCCCGCAATGGATGCGATTACGCAGGACGTCGAGAAAGCGCTGGAGGATGCGGGCTACACGCGCCGCAGAGTAGTGATGCAGTGGGCACCAGCCTGGTCCACAAGCTGGATCGCACCCGCTGCAAAAGACAGTTTACGCCAGTTTGGTATTGCCCCGCCGGGAACGGAAGCAGTGAGTTGTCCACACTGTGGTTCCACCGAGGTAGAGAGGGTAAGTGAATTTGGTTCCACTGCTTGCAAAGCGCTGTATCAGTGTGGTGATTGTCTAGAACCCTTCGATCTATTTAAAAATTTATAGGCCAGACCATGGCAGAGAGCCGTTTTCATGAGGTAACCATCGATCGCGTTGCACCGGAGACCGACCAGGCGGTGCGCGTTCGCTTTGACATTCCTGAATCTGCGCGCGACGTCTTTCAGTTTGTGCAGGGACAGTACCTCACCTTGCGTACAGACATAGACGGTGAACCCTGCCAACGCTCCTACTCCATATGCTCAGCGCCTGCAGAGGGATTCCTCGAAGTGGCGATCAAGCGTGTGGAGGGCGGTGTTTTCTCAAACTACGCCAATGAACAGTTGAAAGCTGGTGATGCCATCGAGTTGATGCCACCCCAGGGCAGTTTTTCAGCCAGGCTGTCTCCCACGCGCTGTGCTAACTACCTGTTTATTTCCTCCGGCTCTGGCATCACGCCGGTTATTTCCAATATCAAGGCAATTTTACAGACAGAACCAGAGAGCACCGTCACGCTGCTGTTCGGCAACAAGCGCACCAATACCATTATGTTCCGCGAAGAGCTGAGCTTTTTGAAAAATCGCTATATGCAGCGTTTTGTATGGATAAATATTCTGAGCCGAGAAGATCAGGGCTCGGATATTCTCAATGGTCGTTTAGATAATCGCAAGGGTGCTGAGCTGAATCAGCGCCTTGTGGATCTGGCCAGCTTCGACGAGTACTTTATCTGCGGACCGGAATCGATGATTTCAGAGGTATCGCGCGGCCTGCGAACCGTTGGCGCTGAGGAATCGCAGATCCACTTTGAACTGTTCGCTTCCTCTGCTGAAGACGCCGAAACGGTGATCAAAAAGCATCATGCGCGCGCCCTGGCGCACGGTGATAGGCGCAGCGAGGTGTCGATTGTGCTGGACGGTCGCTCTAGCCAATTTGACCTGGCTGTGAACGGCGAGAATATTCTGGATGCTGGAATCAACCACGGCATGGACTTGCCATATTCCTGCAAAGGTGGCGTGTGCTCCACCTGCAAAGCCAAGCTGGTGGAGGGGCAGGTGGATATGGATATTACTCACGGCCTGGAGGCCGGTGAACTGGAGCAGGGGTTTATTTTGACCTGTCAGGCCCATCCCGTGAGCGACAGCGTGATCGTTGACTTCGATCAGAAGTAATGCGCCGGGGCGTGAACTGATGTCCCTCTGCAAAGTCACTCACTCCTTACTCGAAACGTTTCGAGAGCAGCGACCACTGCGCGGTGGATCATTAATTATCACTGTCTTTGGCGATGCGATCTCACAACATGGCAACCGTGTCTGGCTGGGGTCTATTATTCGTGCGCTGGAACCCTTTGGGCTCAATTCGAGGTTGATTCGCACCGCAGTCCATCGGCTCGTGCAGGAGGACTGGTTGCAGTCTGAGCAACAGGGCAGACGCTCCTACTACAGCTTTACCGATGCCGGACTGCGACGCTACGAGAAAGCTGCGCGCAGAATCTATGCCGGCAGCCCTCCGGATTGGGACGGCACCTGGAGTCTGCTGATCTGCAACAAGTCTGCCGAGGGCGGTCGGGAACAGCTGCGCAAGGAGCTGTCTTGGCTGGGTTACGGGGCAATTAACAGTAACATACTGCTGCATGCTGGCAGTCAGTCTCACAGTCTTACCGAGACCTTGGAGGAAATGGGCCTGAGCGAGCAAGTCGTGGTGATCGATGCCAGCACTGCAGGTGTCACATCGGAACAGGCGTTACAGGAACTGGCCCGAGAATGCTGGCCCCTCGATGACCTGGCTGAGCGTTACGAGGCGTTTCTTCGCCAATTTACACCGGTGCAACGATCACTGTCTGGGGCGGCAGAGCTTTGCCCGGAACGCGCGTTTCAATTGCGCACGCTGCTGGTTCACGAGTACCGTCGGATTCTACTTCGCGACAGTGATTTACCCGCCCGCCTGCTGCCCGACGATTGGGCGGGGCACAGAGCGCTCACTCTGGTGTCGACGATCTATCGTTTCATCGAAAGTGCCGCGGAGGTTTACATCAGGCAAACGATGGAAACGACAGTGGGTAAGCTGCCGGCGGCGATTCCCGCTTACAAGCAACGCTTTGGCGGCTTGTGATGTCCGACTATCACGAGAGCGATGTTAGGCGCGAGAGGCGCTCGTCTGGGCGGCGGGGTTTTACCTGGCCTAATGCAGCTTCACCCGAATGACGGCGTCGCTGTTGCGTCTTGTCAAGGCTGTTTGCGTGTTGGACCATGGTGGCCTCTGGTATATTCCATTGGACAATAACAAAGTAGGGGAGGGCTGAAGTGGAAGACGAAAAACTGCGCGCAGCCATCAGCCGAAAAACGCGCCTGCGTTTGGCCTTCACCGTAGTCACACTGGTACTGTATTTCGCCTTCACATTAAATTATTTACCTCTGGGCTACAGCCTCTCTCAACGCATAGGTGACTCCTGGATTACCGGGTCACTGGCGATGTTTGTGCTTCTGATCATCACCTTTATCGTGCTTGAATTTGTGTTTTTATTTGTGGATACGGAAGACGATTCCGGCGCCGGGGGTTCCTGATATGCGTCGGTGTATCTTGCGCCTGCTAGCGACTGTGTTTGCGATAATGGCAGTGAACTCAAGTGCAGCTCTGGCGGCAGAGACCGTTGATGCCGCCAAGCAGGATCAACCATTAAACCTTACGGCAATCAGCTTGTTTCTGGTGTTTGTGGTCGTCACGCTGTGGATTAGTTATTGGGCATCCCGTCGAACACAGAGCAGCAGCGATTTCTATAACGCCGGCGGCGGTATTTCCGGTCTGCAAAACGGCACAGCGATCGCCGGTGACTTTATGTCTGCCGCGTCTTTTTTGGGTATAACAGGCCTCATATTTATCGGTGGATTTGACGGGCTGGTACTGGCTTTGGGTGCATTCGCTGCCTGGCCGTTAATGCTCTTTTTGTTGGCCAAGCGTGTGCGCAATCTGGGCAGCTATACCTTTATCGACGTGATATCGCTCCGCCTAGAGCGCGGCCCCATCAGAATCGTCACCGTCACCGGCACGATCGCTGTCGTTGTGTTGTATCTCATTGCGCAGATGGTGGGAGCCGGCAAGCTGATCGAACTGTTGTTTGGCTTACCCTATGAAGCAGCGGTCGTGATCGTCACGCTGCTGGTCATGGCCTATGTTGCATTTGGCGGTATGCTGGCGACAACCTGGGTGCAGATTATCAAAGCGCTGCTGCTGATTTTTGGTGCCACGCTAGCCGCTGTTCTGGTCATGAATCAGGTAGGTTTTAGCATCGATAAACTGTTGGCAGGCGCTGTCGAAAATCATCCTCGAGGCGAGTCTATTCTCAGCTCCGGCGTACTGTTCAAAGATCCAATTCAGATTGCAACCATACTGGTCTCAATGATGTTTGGCACCCTGGGACTGCCGCATATTTTGATGCGCTTATTCACAGTACCGAATATGCGTGAGGCACGTAAGTCGGTTTTTTTTGCGTCGCTGTTCATGGGCTACTTCTATCTTATTATTATCATTCTCGGATTTGGTACAGCGTATCTGCTGTATGGTCAGCCTGAATATTTTGGGCCTGATGGGAAGCTGATTGGCGGCAATAATATGGCCGCGATACACCTGGCCAACGCAGTAGGCGGCGATTTCTTGACGGGGTTTATGTCCGCGGTTAGTTTCGCCACGATTCTCGCTGTGGTGGCAGGTTTGACAGTCGCCGGTGCTGCCGCCATTTCCCACGACATTTACGCGGAGGTCATTTGTAAAGGCAAGCCCAACCCCAAGACTGAACTGCGCCTTACTCGGGCAACCACTCTCGCGATAGGCATCATTGCCGTTATCCTGGGCATTATGTTTGAGAATGAGAACGTGGCTTTTATCGCCACCATGCCAATGGTAGTAGCAGCCTCAGTCAACTTCCCCATCCTGTTTTTGTCACTATTTTGGCCGGGGTTGACGACCCGAGGTGCGATAGCAGGCGGTATCGTCGGGTTAGTCGCAGCCGTTGGTCTGATCGTTGTAGGCCCGCAGGTGTGGGTATCGGTTTTAGGTCACGACGAGGCCCTGTTCCCCTATAACTATCCGGCCTTGTTCACGCTACCGTTAGCGCTTGTCATCACCTGGTGGGTGTCGGTGACAGATCGTTCTGCAAGAGGGCAGATCGATAGACGTAACTATGATGAATTACTGGTTCGATCCGAGTACGGGACGCCGGACAAGCCGCTTAAAGTGCATGCATGAGATGCAAAACGTGAGGTCGCGGTATGACTGAATACTATGTGCTGGTTGCTGACGATCATCCACTATACCGGGACGCGTTAAGTAATCTCGTGACGTCTGCCTTTGATGATGTCCGGGTACGCGAAAGCGCGGATATCGCCTCTGCGCTGACAGAATTAACGGCCACTCAGATCGATCTTGTGCTGCTGGATTTATCAATGCCAGACGCGGAGGGCTTGGACGGTTTGCGCCGGCTGCGCGAGGCTAGCCCGGCGACGCCAGTGATCATTTGCTCTGCCCACGATGACCCCGCGCTTGTACGCGAAGCCTTTCAGCTGGGCGTATCAGGTTACCTCCCTAAATCGTCAGGCACCGAAGTCACCAAGCATGCCCTGAAGCTGGTACGAAGCGGGGGGGTGTATGTGCCTTCTCAAGCGCTGATGGAGTCGGTGGCCAATGTGGCAGCTCAGAATGAAGAACATGAGTCCAGCGCGACGGAGGAGGGCGATGCCGCTGGCTTAACACCGCGTCAGCTTGCTGTGCTTGCGCTTTTGGAAGAAGGCATGTCGAACAAGAGTATCGCAAGGCAGCTGAATATTGGTGAGATTACGGTGAAGGCACACGTCTCTGCGATCCTGAGAAAGCTGAACGTGGATAACCGGGTGCAGGCGGTCGTTGCCGCGCGTGCGCTGAAACGTTGAGTCGCTCAGCCTCGGCCTTTGAGCAGCAGGTGATGCATCATCGCCCTAAGTCGAGCGGGATCCACGGGCTTGGTCAATAGTGGAATGTCTAGCCCCTCCAGCGTCTCCACCAGTAGCGCAGAGTTGTCGCTGCTGATCATAATCGCGGGTGCTGGTGTCGGAATTTCCGCATTGATCGCGCTGACCGCGGCGGTTCCCTTATAATCATCAGCAAGATGGTAGTCTGCAATGATCAGCTGCGGTGTGACATCCTGATCAATGATAGTGGTGAGCACTTCTTCCACCGCAGTGGCCGCCACGACCCGGCAGTCCCAGCTTTCTAACAAGCGCGCCATACTGCGCAACCCCTGGGTGTTGTCGTCGACTACCGCGACGACGCAGCGATTAAAGCCAACGGCTTGCACATTGGGTTCTGTTTGAGCGGCAGCGTCCGCGCTGGCATGATCGGCCCGGGGTAGCTCAAGAGAAAACAAACTGCCTCTGCCGGGCGTTGATCTAACCTCGAGAGTCGAACCTAACAGCTGCGATATCCGCTGTACGATAGACAGACCGAGGCCCATGCTGCCATCGGTGCCACCTTTCATGCCGGGTGCGCGCCAGAAATCCTGAAAAATTTTGTCGATATGCTCGGCAGAGATGCCCATTCCGCTATCAATCACCTCAATTCGAATCTTATCGCCTCTGCGTCGTACGCCCATAATGACGCGGCCGCGCTGCGTATACTTGATGGCATTGCTGAGCAGGTTACGCAACACCGTTTCAAGCAGCATGTGGTCGCTGTTCACCACCGCGGATGTAGGCATTACGTTGAGTGTCAGATCGTTGGCTTGCGCCTGTGACTGGTACTCCACTGACAGACGCTCAAACAGCGGTTGCAGAGCAAAATAACCCGGTTCCGGATGTAGTCCGCCACTATCAAGGCGCGAAATATCCAGCAGGGTCGCCAACAGATTATTCAGCGTGCCCAGGGCAGATTTCACACCGCGCAAGCCCTCAGCGTCTGTAGAGCTGAGCTCCTGTTGGTTGATCGTCTCAAGGTACAGCACAGCGGCATTCAGTGGTTGGCGCAAATCGTGGCTCGCTGCGGCGACAAATCGGGTGCGACTGGCAGTCGCTTCCTCGGCCTGGCTTTTTGCGCGCAGTAGCGCAGCCTCAAAACTGCGGCGTAGTCCTAACTCATGCTCCAGACGTTCATTCAGTAAGCGCAGTTCTGTGGTGCGGTCGGCGACAGTCTTCTCTAGATTAGTGGCCGCCTGGAATGCCGCGAAGGCTCCACCCTCCGCGTTAATGCGATGCTCCACTCTATCCAACAGCACATCATTGGTTTTACGAAGCCTGGCAACTTCCTGTTCAAGCTCGCGCAGCCGTTGGGCGTCCACCAGCAGCTGCGTGTTGCTTTTGATCGGGGAACTCATGAGGGCAGTTTGAATGCCAGGCAGTTGAAGGAATGATTCATATTGATGGAATTCGATTGTTCTCCCATACAGGAGAAGCCCCACACGTTATTTTCAGAGAACAGTGCGAATACGTCGGCCTCAAGCTGTTTTAGCTGTACTAACTGTTTGCGCCCGGCACACTCAAAACCCAGCACGAGCAATCTCGCACCTAGATCCTGTCGCATTCGCGCGAAAGCCTCTTTTAGCTGACCGACGTAATCCAATTGCGTCGGTATTCGGAACACGACACCCTCGTCAATCGCGCAGGCGGATTGTAACGAGCCGTCCTTCAGTATCTGCATAAAACCTCTGGGGTAAGGTCTGTCTCCCACGGTAATGATAGCTGGATGCATGGCGAGAATCTCCTGATCCAGTGTATCTTCGCTGATAGAACACAGCCTGGCATATTCCTTCACCGCCTGTACGCCGTTGATTTCATGCACGAGTCGCCGCGCGGGGGTGGCGGCGGTGATCACACCACGCTTATTACTCGCCATAAAGTTGTGGAAATTGTAATGGCGGAAGTCCAGTGTCGTATGAACTAACAGCACAACGGCGCTGTCATCGAGAATCTCACCATCAAAGAGTACGGGAGTGCGGACGACTTGCCAGTTATCGCCACTGGAACCGCCTACTAAATGAATGGTGCCGAGTTCGTTGCCCAATGCCGCCACGACCATTTCTTCTGCCTGACTCATGCTGTCAATT
>JBCDFM010000075.1:0-15716 GCA_039178015.1 Pseudomonadota bacterium | reverse complement strand
CGGACACGTCGTAACTGATAAAGGCTTTATATTTGCAGTCGGTAGCCATGATAAGCCACTGTAGCGACCCGAGCTGTTAAAAGAAAGCCGGACACAGGCTGTCGCGTGCTTGACACTTCCGTCAAGCCAGGGGTTCTGTCGTTGGGAACACCTCGTCGTGCTTGCTTCATTAATGCACGGCTACCAAATCGAGACTCAGTGCTGTTGTGGCAAGCCGATGGTCGTCCGCGTGTTCTCCAAGATCCCCTAACTGCTAGCAACCCTGCTGAGTCCACAGCGACACAGACGTTGAGCAACTTTAGATTTTTTATCCATCCTAGGACTCACCATCACGACATCGACATCAATTAAAAGCCTCCTAATCGAGAATCGCCGCTATCAGACGACTATGGTAGTCTCCTCTCCCTGAGAAAAGCATTTCAAAACGAAAAAAGGGCCACCCTTGAGCGAGTTCACCCTCGAATCCTTCACCGCGCTGGACGAGGCCGGTTCCACATCTCCCTATGTTCAGGCTCTGGAAGCGTTCGATTCGATTGAACAACTCCAGGCGCTGAAACAAGGTGCAATCGAGTGGTGTGATATTTCAAATGGCTCAAAGGTGCTGGATGTGGGCTGCGGCTTTGGTCTGGAAACACTCCGGCTGGCGCACCGTAACCGCGATGGCTCGACGGCAGGCATTGACCTCAGTGAGGACTTTATTCGCCTTGCGCGAGTGCGAGCACAGGCGGCATCACTCGAGATTGCGTTTCAGGTCGCCAGCGCGACTAACCTGCCCTATTACGAAGACCATTTTGATGCGGTACGCTGCGAGCGTGTACTGATTTATCTAGAGGATGTTGCCGCTGCGCTACGCGAAGCGAAGCGCGTATTACGGCCCGGCGGCAGACTAGCGTTGATTGAGCCAGAGTTTTCATCTACCACTATCAATCTACCCAATCGCTCAGTGGTGCGGAAGGTTATGGCACACGAAGTCGACACGGCGGTGGTGCAGAGCTGGCTACCGGGTCAACTGCGCGCGATGTTACCCCGACTGGGATTCACCGACGTTGCGGTGGACTCGCGTGTCCTGGTTTTCCCACAAAACCTGGCAAAAGAGTATTTCGAAAACGTGGGTAATCATGCTGCAAGTGCCGGTATCATCAACGATAACGAACTGGAAGAATGGCACTCAGAACTGAGCAGATTAGCCGAGTCGGATAGTCTATTCGGCAGTATCGGCTACTTCTTGTTCATGGCCAAAGCATAGAATCGTGACTGCCGAATCATCTTACAGCGCTCGGTTGCCCGCCTGGGTACTATTAAGTGCGGTTCTGGGGATCGCAGCAGGCGCATTACTTGGCGACAGTGCGAGCTTTCTTCAACCCATTGGTACCGGTTACGTGTTGATGATGGAAATAGTGGTATTTCCTTACATCATCTGCACCTTGTTGCACGGCCTCGGCAGCCTCACAACCAGCACCGCAATGCGGCTTTTCAAGTCGAGCTGGCTAATTTATCTAGGTGTCTGGGGTATCACCTTTTTCATCATTTTTCTGTTGTCCTTTGCGATACCGCCGGCACCACCACCGAGCTTTATTGACGCCAACACACCGGCCAAGGGACTCAATCTCCTGGAAATCCTGATTCCGTCTAATCCATTCGTTGATCTTGTTCAGAACCACGTGCCGGCGGTCGTCATTTTTTCAATCACCTTCGGTATCGCCATTCAGCGCGCCAGCAACAAAGAAGCGTTCTTGTCCGTGCTGGACGTTATGCGCACCGCTAGCGTAACAATTTGGAACTGGATAGTGTTGCTCGCCCCTCTGGGTGTGTTCGCACTGTTCGCCAACACGGTTGGCACACTGGAGCCGGATAAACTGCTGGATCTGTCGCTATACATTTTAACGGTCCTGTGTGGCACATTGATCCTCGCTTTTTGGGTTTTACCCTCATTTATTGCTGCTTTGTGTCCACTGACCACTCGAGAAGTTGTTCGAGAACTGCAAAGTGCACTGGTAATCGCGGTCGTTACCACGCTATCGGTAGCAGCGTTACCTTTCGTACAGCGCGCGGTAGAAAAATTGGCCACGCAACTGGAGATAGAAGACAAAGATCGATCTGAGGTGTTGCAGACTACCCTGGCGGTGAGCTATCCGCTGGGACAGCTGGGCAACTATTTTATTTGGCTGTTTATTCTATTTGCGGCCTTCTACTACCGCGTGCCTATTAATTTAACGGATCAGATCGCTCTCCCAATTGTGGTGCTGTTATCCGGAATTGGTTCACCAAGCTCGTCCATTGACGCGGTGGCTTTTCTCGCCAGCTGGCTCGATTTGCCGACCGCGTCTACCAATCTCTACGTTGAATTGATGACGGTCACTCGTTACGGCCAGGTCGTGGCATCAGTCATGGGCTTTGCATTCATCTGTATACTTGTCACGTTGAACTTCTATGGCAAGTTGCATTTTCGTCCCAAGAAAATGGCGCAGTCTGTCGTCGTGAGCTGCGTGGTATTGGTCGCCGTCACGGTTATCGGGAGAAATATTCAGATCCACATACCCTACAACCCCTCAGCGCCCTATATGTCATTTACCCTACCCACCGAGTTAACCCAGGGCTTGAAGGTCGCCATGGGCGAGTTAGACGGAACACCACCAGCCAAAGAGTCTGAGAAAGAAGAAAAACTATCTCGACTTGATCGGATTCGCGCCAGCGGGGAGCTACGTGTCGGCTTCAATGCCAATGTGATTCCATTCAGCTATCGCAATGCGAATAACGATCTTGTGGGCTTCGATATCGCCTACGCGTATCAACTGGCTAGAGACTTAAACGTCAATCTTAGATTGGTTCCGTTCCAATGGCAGGATATGGTTGCGGACCTAGGTGAGGATCGTTTTGACCTCGCTGCTTCCGGGATTTATGTCACGGAAAAACGCTTGCGAGAACTGGATGTATCAGCACCTTACTACAGAAGCCCCTTAGCGCTTATCGTACATGCGGATAAAGCGGAAAAGTTTCTGAGCAGGTCATCTATCGAAGCACAAGAAAACCTGAAGGTTGCGGTGTTCGACGATCCGGTGCTGCTACCGATTGCAAAAGGCCTTTTTAAAGGTGCGAACCTGACCGTTCTCAGCAACTATTCAAACCTCGCCGATCTACCCGATATCGATGCCGCGATCTGGACTTTAGAGCAAGCAAAGGCCTGGGCAGCAACGCGACAGAACTATACTGCAGTGGTGCCTGGCGACCTGGGAGGTGAAATGTTAATAGCCTACCTACTGCCCAAGGGAGCCCCAGAGCTACGTCAGTTTTTGAACTACTGGTTACAGCTACAGCAGGTAAACGGTTTCCATGATCGAATGGTTGCGCTATGGCTTGAGGGCAAACCCGATGCGCCATCAAAGAAAGAACAGTCTAGCTTTATGGGACACCTCCTCGGTTGGGAGAAAGACACGCCTCAAATTTAAAACGCAGCTTGTCTCGATATTAGACTGTAGTTGTGATGCAAAGTGAATAAACCCGAGTTTACAACCGACGCAGTGGTGATTGGTGCCGGCGTTATTGGTCTTGCCATCGCCAGAGCTCTGGCCCTCAAGGGTTTGGAGTCGATCGTGCTGGAGCAGGCGACGCGCATCGGCAGCGAAACATCCAGCCGCAATTCCGAAGTCATTCATGCGGGCATTTACTACCCGCCGGGTTCCCTGAAGGCGAAGTTGTGTGTGCGCGGCAGAGCCTTGCTCTACGACTACCTTGAAGCGCATCGAATAGCGCATGCCCGCTGCGGTAAGTTGATTGTCGCCACCAGCGCGCAGGAGGCAGAGCAGCTCAATGCGATAGCGAAGCGTGCTATCAAAAACGGCGTCAGCAACCTGCAGTTTCTAAACGCGACAGAGGTAGCCGAGTTAGAGCCGGAACTGGAAGCCAAGACAGCCCTGCTATCACCGTCGACCGGTATCGTCGATAGCCATCAGCTTATGCTGTCTTTGCAAGGTGAGCTCGAGTCAGCAGGCGGCAACGTCGCCTTCTCCACCCCACTCGAGATGGGTCAACTAAGTCGTGGCGGACATCACAGGCTGACAGCCGGTGGTGCGCACACGGCAGACCTGCGTTGCCGATACGTCGTCAATGCCTCGGGGCTTCATGCTCGCGAAACCTGGAGAAAACTTCTCTATGGGTATCCTGACACAAATTTGCCAGAGCAGTTTTTTGCCAAAGGCCACTATTACACCTACGCGGGGAATGCCCCTTTCAAACGTCTGGTTTACCCCGTTCCCGCGGCGGGCGGCTTGGGAATCCATGCGACCGTGGATCTCATGGGACAGGTGCGTTTCGGACCGGATGTTCAATGGGTGGATGAGCCTGATTATGAGTTCGACGACAGCAGACGAGAAACATTTGCGCAGGCGATAAGCCGCTATTACCCCGGGGTAGATAGCACCCGCTTGCAGCCGGCCTATACAGGTATTAGACCTAAAGTGGTCGCTGCAGGCGAGCCGGACGGCGATTTCGTCATTCTGACTGAGCGTGATCACGGATTCAGTGGCGTCGTCAGTTTGCATGGCATGGAGTCACCCGGGTTAACCGCCTGCCTGGCGATAGCTGAGCAGATAGCAAGCAGCATTTGATACAGCTGCGCCCAAGCCGATACATACTCCATATGGCATAGCGCTTGGCTTAAGGTTCAGTCTTTTGATTTTGGGCTTTGGGCTTTGGGCTTTGGGCTTTGGGCTTTGGGCTTTGGGCTTTGGGCTTTGGGCTTTGGGCTTTGGGCTTTGGGCTTTGGGCTTTGGGCTTTGGGCCTACAATTGTAGATCGGGAATCAATTAAAGCGTTGCAAGTAGCGCAGCCAATTGAGGTGGTGTGGACCACCACCTCCGGAATCGAAACACGACCTCGCTTCGTGCGATCTACTAGCGGCCCGGACTCTACTCACGAGAGCCCGGGCCAACCGTTCGAGCAGGCACTATTGAGCGGGGCGCGTGGTTCCTACGTGCACTTCAACACGGCGGTTCTGAGCACGACCCTCGGCCGTATCGTTACTCGCAACCGGATCAGCCTCACCCATGCCAGATACATCAATGAGATCAGCACTCACACCCTGACTCACCAAGTACTCAGCGACAGCCGTTGCACGGCGCAGTGACAGGCCAACGTTATAGTCGGCTGAGCCAATGCTATCGGTGTAGCCGATAACATCAATATCACCCACTGTCATGCCCTGACTACTGATCTTGGTAGCCACTGCCTGCAGCGCTTCTTTGCCCTGCTCCTTAACTACCGCCTTGTCAAAGTCGAACAGCGCCGTTGTTGATATTGTGTGCTTCTCGTACTCAATTTTGGGTACAGGCGCCATGAGCGTGTCGGCAACATAGGTGGTCATGGCGGAAGCGGAGGCCAGCTGCGCGCCGGTCATAGAGCTGCCGCAGCTGGTCATACTGCCTACTGAACTAGCCAGAGCGGCCGTCTCGGGATTATCACCAATTTTGATTGCATGAACGCAGAGTCGCTCACCGTGCTGTGCCTGAAGATCTTTCAAGGCCGCCATGGCGGAATCCGCTTCATCCCAGTTGAAATCACTGACGATGATCACGGCGATATTGCCTGTGTCCTCGACCAGCAGGCCACTGGTGGTCGTCACAGCATCAGTAATCGGCGTGGTGCTGGCCGCACATTTGATGGAACTCAGCGCGGTGCCGAACTCGTTGGCATTGTAAGTTGCAGGGCCGTAGATGTTGGACACAGCCCCGTAGCCTGAACAGGCGTGCACACCCTTGCCAAAGGTTAACATCATGGCATTGAAATCCAGCGGAGGGACAGCGCTGTTAAAGCTGGCTACCACGTCCTCAGCCACATGAATCTTGGGCTTGCCCTCAGCGTCATCACTCATAGATCCTGAGGTATCCAGCAGCACGGCAAAGGTGTCCACCTTTTTCTCAAAATCAGTGGTATCAACTGTGGCAGCTCTGTTACTCACCGGTGTATAGGGCGTGCCGCCGCAGGCGGCCAGCAATGCGACGGTCAGCGTGATCGCAACGCCGGGAAGAAAGTCCTTAATCATTTTAGTCTCCTTGGTAAAACGTTCGAATGACAGCCTTCGACCGACCTGCCATCCCTGCAGTTACGCACACAGACTCGCCTGAGCTCTACGCGCGCAGGCTCGCGCTCTGCTGCGCGGCGCGATTGCCTGGCTGTACCTATGCGGCCAGAGCTAATAAAACTAGCACAAATTAGCTGTACATCGAATGGAACGACCAATTTTTTCAGTTCGCGATACCCGAACACAGCAAGGACTCCAGCGAGTATTCTATTGGCCGCTGGTGTCATGTGTCTCTGTACAGGCGTTTTATCGTCAATTTAGAGCACACTCAGACAAGTGGTCGCGTCACAAAAACGGTAACAGCCATCGAACGACTCAGCGACCAGGAACAAAGCAGCGGGAGAACTCTATAACGACATTACCGGCTTGATTGCACAGTAAGCGCGGGGTGCATGGGAAGTAGCTGTCCTAGCGCAAGATCAACGCGCGCTCTGTCGCAAGCCGGCAAAGAAGATATGCGATGCCGTACTCAACATTTCGTAGGGATCTGCATCCGCCTTAAAGCGATCGAGTTGACTTGTCATCGACAGTGCACTCAGTCCGTGTACCAGGCCCCAAAGCTTGGTGGCGAGATCGGTCGTATCAACACCGACGATATTTTCCTTCCTGCACATCTCATTGAGATTGTAGACCAGGATGTAGAAGCCAGACCCGCGCAGATCTTCTGCCGTATCGGTGCTCATCGCTCTTATTCCGTGCTGCCCCCACATCAGGTCGTGAAAGTGTCGATGGCTGACAACAAAGCGAATGTAGGAGTGACCCAGTGCGATAATGGCTGCCTCCGTGCCAGGTTCCTGTCCTTCAAGCGCGTCCTGGGCCGACTGCGCAAGGCCCAGAAAACCCAGCTCGCATACCGCCTCGAGCAGTTCATCTTTGTCGCGAAAATGTCGGTAGGGCGCAGCATTGCTGACCCCTGCACGACGGGCTGCTTCAGCAACAGAAAAGTCGCTGGAGCCGCGTTCCTCGATCAGAGCGCAGGCCGCCAGAATCAATTCATTGCGCAAGTTGCCGTGGTGATAGGCTTTGCTGCAATCCGCTTTAGCGCTGCAAACTGTTTTGGTGGCGGATTTCAACTGGCGATCCTGTCTAGTTTATTATTTGAAGGACTTTCTAACATAAATTGCTTGATGGCTGCACCTCCTCTTTTGGAATTGACCAGCAAGAAGAGCTGTGGCACCAGAAAGAAAGAGACCACAGTCGATAGCAACACACCTCCGGCAATAGCCATCGCAAAGGGCGGCCAAAACTGACTACCCTCAAGAATGAGCGGTAGAAAACCACCGAAGGTGGTAACCGTCGTTGAAACGATATGTCTGCTGGAGTCCATAACTACATTGCGCATGGCCTCGAGATGGCCGCGCCTTGCGTCATCATCAAGTTGCAGCGCCGTCATAATGATAATCGCCGCATTAACCGATACGCCGATAGAGCCAATGACACCGATCAACGCCTGAACGCCAAAGGGATAGCGGAATACCGCAAGCGCTAACAAACTCAGGCCCATAGAACAGAGGCAGACAAAGAACGCAATCGCGCTTAAACGCCAGGAATTAAAAGTGATGACCACTGTGGCGATTAACATCGCCATCACCAGGCCAAAGGGCGCCATAATGTTTTGTACCACACCGGCACGGTCATCGGCTTCCCCGCCGATGGAATAGCGATAACCCGCAGGCAAGGTAATGGGGTTCGCCTCCAAATCTGCAACCAAAACCTTTAGCGCTTCTTCGGCAAGCACGCCTCGCTGTACAAACGCCTGAACGGTATTCACCCGCTCACCGTTTTTGCGAGTAATAGGGCTACTGGCAGGGCGCAGCTCATAGTCACCAAGAGTATTGAGCGCAACGCCCGGAAAGTCCCCGTTACTAGTACCCGGTATGGGAAGCCGCAGGTTGGCAATTTGATCTACACTGGACCAATCTGCCTCGGCCAAGCGCGCCCGCACCGGCAGGCGCTCGGTGTCCTCCAAGACTTCACCTGCAGTGATGCCTCGCAGGGATTGATCCAGTGTTCGCGATACGTCCCCCAGATTGGCTTGCGCCAGGCGCACACGCTCTTCATCCAGCTCGAACACAACCTTCGGTGCGCCCGCAACCAGTGTTGTCGTACTGTGGGTGACATCGGCGAGTTTTTCCATGCGCAAGCGGAACTCCTGCCCAAGAGCGCGTAGCTGGTCGAGGTTCGGACCGTACAAATCGATTTCTAGCGGTGCCAGCACCGGCGGCCCTTGATCAATGCCCCTAACCACGGTGCGCGCCTGGGGAAAGACTTCATCGAACTCTTTTTGCAGAGTTCGGATCAAGGCATCGGTCTGATTCTCATCCGTTGTTAGCACCTGTGCCTCTGCCCAACTTGCAACGCCTTCTTTGTTGCGCATCATGTTGTAGTAAAAACCGGGGGCACTGGTACCGACCATCCAATCGACGCGACGCACCAAATCATACCCACGCAAGCGCGTATCCATTTGCCTTGCCACCGCCAGCGTATCCTGCAGTGAGCGACCGTCAGGTAGTTTCACCTGGATGTACAGCTGATCGCGATCCGTTCCAGGGAAAAACTGCGCCGTTAGCGTTGGAAACGCGAGAAACCCGGCAACCGGTAGCACCAATGCTAGCGCTACCGAACCCCAGGGGTGACGCAATGACCAGTCCAGCGCGCCGCTCAATGCCGTTCCCGCACGGCCTGCTTCCATGCCTTGATCCCACCAGTGGTGTGATGACTTATTCAAACCATTGGGCAGCAACCAGGCAGCCAACACCGGCGTTAACACCAGCGCCAGCAGAAGAGAAGCACCGAGCATAATAACCACGGACTTGGCAATTGACCCCAGAAAATCACCTGCTGGCCCGGGCAGCAATACCATGGGCATAAAGGCCAAAATCGTCGTGACGGTGGAAGCAAACAGCGGCATACGCATACGACGCACCGAGCCACGCACCGCATCTGCGGCCTCTTCGCCGCGCTGCAGGCGTTTGCGGATTTCGTCCGTCATAACAATCGAACCGTCCACCAAAAGACCCAACGCAACAATCAGACCCGTCACCGACATTTGGTGAATCGGCAGTCCGATGAAGTTCATGACGGTAATCGACATCAGCGTACACAGCGGCAAAATAGCAGCGACAACGACCGCCGCGCGCCAGCCCAGGCTGAATAAAAGCACCAGAATGACCAGACTGATACCGATGGCCATGTTTGTCATGACGCCTTGCAATCGGTCTATGGTGTAACCGCTTTGATCATAAGTGACGTCGATGACAATTCCGCCGGGCGCATTGGCGCGATACTCATCCAGAAAAGCGCCAAAATCTTGGCTCCAACGATCCACCTGTAAGCCATCGTCCATCGCAACACCGATCATGACGCCCCTGTCGCCCTCGACCAGCGCAACGCTGTTGGGCGGCGTGACTTCAGTCTTGTAAACCCTGGCAATATCGGCGATTCGCACAGCCGTGCCGTTGGGCAGCGTACTGACGATGACGTCTCGTATACGCTCCAGTGAATCAAATTCTCCGCGCACCTCAACCAACATATCGTTGGCGGCTCCACTGACGCGACCGGATGACTGTCTAGCGTCTGCCGAGCGCAAGGCACTGGCCACCTGATCCAGATGCAAGCCACGCGCGACGAGGGCACGTTCGTCTATCTCGACCCGCACTTCCTCACTGGGCTGACCAAACAATTCAACCAGTTTAGTGCCGGGAAAATTGCGTGACTGATCTGCCAGATCATCCGCCACACGCGCCAGTAGACCCGGTGGTAACTCCACTCCGGGCGCCGGACGCAGGCCCAGGATTTTGACAAAAGGCACGGTCATGTCATTGTCGAACTGTGGCTTGGATACACCGGCGGGCATTTGCTGGCGAGCATCATCGAGTGCGTCTCGAATTTCCGTCCACACAGCCTCAATCTCAGATACGTCCAAGGATTCCTGTAGTTCAACAAAAACCAGGGAAACGCCCGTGTTGGAGGTTGAAGTCAACTCCTCAACTTCCGCAATTTCACGGATAGCATCCTCCAGCGGCTTGGCCACCAATGCCTCAACGCGAGCTGGGCTAGCGCCTGGAAAAAAGGTCAGGATCTTGGCATGCAGGTTGGTGATACTCGGGTCTTCCTGTCTGCCCTGTTCACGCAGGCTGGCCACGCCAACCAGCACAATGACCATCAACATCAAAACGACGTAGCGCGAATTTTTGAACAGAATACTGGCCAACATGATCAACCCCCCATGGCGAGCACAGGCACGCCCGGTGTAACGCGATGGACGCCATCGGCTATCACCTGTTGAGAGTCGACGAGCGTTCCGCGTACGAAGGCTTTATCGTCATCTATCGTGAGGACCTCGACGACTTCGCGAACGGCAACCGCTGGCGTCTTGCTGGTGTCTAAACGCAGCACGTTCCAAATACCCTTCTCACCCTCAATCAAAGCTGAGATGGGCATCCAGGCGCCGCGCACATCCACAGACTCGGCCAGTAATAACGTGATCGGCTCGCCGTCGTACGCATTGATTCCGCTCGGCAAATCGAACACCGCCCGGGTCGTCAATGTGTTCGGATCCACGTCTGGCCGAACGGCTCTGAAGCTTGCGTTCACTGGCTCTGAGCGCAGCATGAGTATGTAGTTTTCACCCGGCGTGAGCTGCGCAGCCTGTTCAACGGCGATGCCGATATGCGCCTCACGCGCCGCGCTGGCAACCAGACTCACCACCGGTGCGCCCGCTGCAATCACCACACCACTATTGACAAAGCGCTCTCCAACCACGCCATCATAGGGTGCGCGCAAAATGGATTTCTCCAGATCGATTTCGATACCGCGCAGTTGGGCGCGCTTGGCATCCAGTTGCGCCTCTAGAGACTTGGCACTGAGGCGGGTCTCATCGTAAGCTTGTTTTGATACTGCGTCAGTCTGCTGCAGCCGCCCCTGGCGGCTGGCTTTTAGATTCGCTAACTCCAGTTCGGACTCCAGGCTGGTCAACTCAGCCGCGATACCCGCGCGCCGGGTTTGTAGCTGACTCGCATCGAGCGCTGCAAGCGCATCTCCCTGCTTGACCTGGCTACCTTCTTTGACCATCAACTCGGCAACTGCGCCTCCCAGTTCAAAACCCAGATGCGACTCCTGATCGGCTCGAACCAGACCGAGAAAGGACAAAGGACGCTGATAGCCCTGTTGCTCGGTATAGGTAACCGTTGCAACTGGCAACGGTGCGCGGGTTTCCAACTCACGCTGCGAGCCACTGGGTAGGTACAGTACATAGACGAGAACCGCCGTGAAAACCACGGCAGCGGCAACGGCGAGTATGCTAGTGCGAGAGGACCCCTTCGCTGGGTGTGTCGCCAGTGTGGTTGGCGTTTTCATGTTCGGATACCTCGGTTGGCCGGGCTCCACCGGCCGCTAATGTAAATGCCTATAACATTGATGTTGTAGATTCTAACATTAATGTTAGGACCATTTACATCTACGGCAGTATATTTTTTTTGGATTAGGAAAAATGTTGTGTGATGGGATCTTTTACAGGCTATTTACGCAAAAACGCGCTACAGACCTACCCGAAGATTGACCTTGGCCAACCTAAAAATAGATAAAGATCAATACTTTAGCGTCAGATCGGCCGGTAGAGAGGTGGCCTCACTATCCGGTTAGTGGTCTGCTCACTCAGTTAGAGCCGATCAGATTTTCGGGTTGAGGAGCGGCGTCCGTTGCGGGCTTTAGCACCGACTCTAAGAAGCAGGCGCTACATATCCCAGGTGATTTCGTAGTTTAAGGCCACAGCGCGGCCAGGCGCACCGGCAACACGCGGACGAAACGGGATACTGTTGGTATAGCTTTGGCTGCTCGGCGCGAGATAGGTCTTATTAAACAAATTGGTGATCTGCACCGAGAATGAATTGATACCGAGCCGATAGTCCATGCCAATGTCCATGATCTCGTAGCCTTCAACTTCCCAGAGATCCACCTCGTCCTCAAACGCCTCGTCACGATCACCCACCGCGAGCACCAGGAAATTGAAGGACAGTCTATCTGTGACTTGATAGTAGCCATGCAGTGTTGCTTTCCAGGGCTGTATATCGAGACCCGACTGCGACGCGAAATTACCGTCGTCGAGCTCATCGAAATCGCCTTCATTCCAACCGAAGGCGGCAGACAGCAGCAAACTATCAGTGGCCTGCCAGGTGCTTTCGACCTCAAAGCCATAGGTTTTTTCGGGGGATCGATTGTAACGTCCCAAACCTGTCGCGGTATCGTAGAGGAAGTTCTGACCGAAATCTGATTCTGAGTAGTAGGTGGCCAGCGCATAGGTAAAAGCACCGGCTAGGCCGCGCAGACCGATCTCATAGTTATCCACTATCTGGGGCTCGATGGCTTCGTCGCTCTCAAGTGGCTGATCCGGGGGTACCAGACTCGACACCTGGGAAAGACTGGGGAGTTCGTAGCCTTCGGCGTAGCTGGCGTAAACGGTCAGCTGCGGTATCAGATCGTATGTCACGCCCACGTTGTAGGCATAGCCGTTATCACTGCCGCTGCCGCCAGGACGCTCAATTTGTTGCGGATCGAACAAGCGCAAGCCGGAGCCGATTTCAAATTCGGCGTCTTCATGTCGCAAACCAGCGCTAAAGCGCAGGTCGTCCGTGGCCACGTATTCCACCTGGGCAAACAACCCCAAAGTATCGAGAGTGAAAGGGTAGATAAACAGGCCGTCTCTGACCGGCTCTGTCACATCGCGGCTGCGATCGTTCAAGGTTCCAATATCATAGACAAGGGCCACCGCTTCACGCTTTTGCTCTTCATAGTCAGCGCCCACCAGCACGGTGATCTGGTCACCGAAACCTCGGCTTAGCTGAAAACGCACACCGTCGCTCTCATCGACTTTGACATTTTGGTAGTTGTCAGGGAAAGGAGGGAAAGCAATGCTAAGGTCTACAAGAGGCTCTCTTATATCATCTTCTCGATGATACGCCTGTAGCTGCAAGCTGGTCCCCCACAGATCGGCATGGGCGTAGCTGAAGCTGTAGAACGTCTTTTCGTCATAGGGCTCGTTGTTACCAAGGTAGCGAAATCGTGTATCGTCCTCAGCCGGCACCGCAATCGCAAAATCATCGTCGGTAATTTCAGTCGCAAAGTTTGTATCTTCGAACTCGCGATCAACATAGGAGTACATCGCCGTAAAACGCTGGTTTTCATCGGGCTCAAATCCCAGCTTAACGAAATAGCTGGAGTCATCGGCATACCCGTAATATACGGGATTCGCAATATCGCCATTGCCGTCGTAAACACCGTTTTGCGAGTCATAGCTATAGGAGGCTACGTAGTCGAACATGCCCACAGTGCCCGCGGCTCGAATCGCACTCTTCCAGCTCAAGGCATCGCCATCAAAGGGGTCATCGGCTTCCGGGTAGCTGACAAACTGCTGACGGAAATTCAGCTCAAGTGGGGTGTCACGCGGCGCGTTATAGGTAAAGAACTGGATGACACCGCCAGCTGCGCCCGCTCCATACAGGGCAGTGGGACCGTACAGCACCTCTACCCTGTCAATCATGCCGCTATCAAACTTGGTCAACGGGCCCTGCAGAAAGCCTGCGCCGCCATTGAACGCCAGAGGGATACCGTCGATCAAATAGAGAGGCTCACGTCCGCGCAGCGTTTGGGTACGCAGCTGATCAATATGGTTCGGTGCGCCATAGCCAGGCACGCGGTTGCCTAATACGGTGCCAATATTCGATGTTTTAGACAGTTCCTCGGCAATGACGGCCTTATCCAAAACCACCACCGTGCGCGAGACCTCATTGATAGGTTGCTCCCGTCGGGTCGCGGTCACAACCACCTGTTCGATCGTACTAATAGCATCCTGCGCCAAGGCACATGGCATGCAAGACAACGAACCCGTGATCAGCACCGGGCCAACGAGCCCAAACTTTATGGGATGATTAGACATGTGTTTATAACTTGATGATTTAACTGGGTGGCCTAGTGTAAATGAGACGCCTTCGCATTTAAACAGCTACATTGTGCCCATGCAGTCGACAGAAAAGCGGCGTCGCGCGACCGACTTTACAGCAGTTTATAGGCTGCCCATCGTATTACGCCCCTTCTACGCGATAGCCTACCTGAGCGTTCCAAGTGATATTGACATCTGTTTGCGCACGCGCGCTTGCGCCATTGAGTAGCGCGCAGTTTCCAGTCTGACGATTGGTACAACACCCCTCGACGCTTAGCAGTATCGCTTTTCAGTCGAAGCTCCTTACTGCGAAACAAGGGGCTTACTTGAATACAGTCCGGACTGTATGTTTATATCCCATTACAGACCGGCCCTGCCCATATTACTCACGCCAAAGCTAAGGAGTACGCCAGCCTATGCCCTCCCCCACTGCCGTCCTACCATCCGATAACCCGCGCCGCAGCCAGCCGGAGCGAACTGCGGCCATGCGCTGGCGGTTAATGGAGGCGACCGTGCAAAGTCTGGCCGAAGAGGGTTTCGCAAAGAGCACTTTGAGCGCCATTGTACGTCGCGCAGGCGTGTCTCGTGGCGCGCAGGTGCATCACTTTCCAACGCGGCAGATCTTGATGATTGACACGGCGGAGCACCTGCTGCTCGAAACCTATAAAGATCTTGGACAGCTGGTGCTATCCATTGCAGAGGAAAACCGCCGCCTGGAAGCGTTAGTCCAGGAACTGTGGAAGACCTTGTTTGGAACACAACGTTTCACCGCTTACCTAGAGTTGCTGGCGGCGAGTCAGCACGATCCAGAGCTTGCGGGGGAACTAAAGCAGCTAGTCGCGCGCACGGTAGAGCTCTACGATCCCGCCGGTAAGCATTACTTCAAGCGGCGCAAACCGCACAGCATTGCCCCGCGTCTTTTATTCATTCAACTCTGCGCCCTCCTTTCGGGCCTCGCCGCGCATCGCCATTTAGTGACAGACGAGTACGTTATCGATAATCAACTGCAGCTCTGGGTCAAGCAAGCCGCAGTCCATCTCATGGCGCGTCCCGGTGTCAGCGAACCACCCCCGCTGGAGGAATAGATGAATGCTGGCATCAAAGCTTGTATATAAAGAAGGTTTTTGGTGGCGAGAGCATGATGCTCTACTCGCATCCTCAATATCCCTGCAAGCTTCCGGCGGCACTCACAATCAGCTGGCCTTTACCACTTGCGGCGCTATACTGCGCCGCCCCCACATGGAGCTTCTTTGGACATGGGCACGGCATCAAAGCTGACCAGTTACCTAATCGCAGCCACCCTTGGCGTTACCGTCACCCTGTCCGGCTGTTCCAATGGCTCCGACAGCTCAAACAACTCGGATAACGAATTGCGAAGCCTGCAAGCAGCACAGTCTGATATCGAAGCCTTGATGGTGGATTTTCTTGCAACCACGGGCGCGCCGGGTGTACTGGTGGGCGTGCAAGTCGGTGAGGAAACGCCATTGCTCTTGGCGGAAGGTATCGACGAGATCAATACGGGAGAAGTTTTGGTTGCCGACAGAATCTTTCGTATAGGCAGCGTCACCAAACCCGTGGTCGCATCCGTGGCCCTCGCCACCATCAAAGCGGGTGATATGGCCTTGGAGGACACCATTGGTCGCTACCTGCCAGGCGTCACAAATGGCGGGGCGACCATCGCTCAGGTGCTGGCGCACGATGCTG
>JBCDFM010000074.1:0-16203 GCA_039178015.1 Pseudomonadota bacterium | reverse complement strand
TGTGGCTACCGCGCGGGAGATAAAGCGCCTATGGCCTATGTGGAGCTGGTTGATCGACCGCAGATTGAGATCGACGAGGACGACGACGAATAGCGTCAGCGGTTAGCAGGTCGTCTCTATAGAAAAGCCGGGCATGCCCCGGCTTTTTTGTGCGCCCACATCGGTTTACAGGTCTCTGCTGAACCGAGCTTCTGTAGTCTTTTGATCGCGCAGTGAGCATTAGAAGGTATGTAACGGGCTATAGAGTTTTTCGGTTTGACTGTTCGCCGCCGGGATGTGCCAACACGGGTCGGCCGACAGTCGATCTGATATCCTCGGGTCTGAAACAAAGGGGTGCTAGGGAGAAGAACGGTGGCCGACACCAGTATTCTGATAGACGGACTGTATTTTGGCGAGGGCCCCCGCTGGCGCGATGGTCGACTGTGGTTCAGTGATTTCTACGACTATGCGGTCAAGTCCTTAGATCTCAACGGGCAGCTTCGCATAGAGCATCAATTCGACGATTACCCATCGGGCCTGGGTTGGTTACCCGACGGACGCTTATTAGTCGTGTCCATGACAGCACTAAGTGTGCTGCGACAGGAAGGAGACGACTTTCTGGTACATGCAGATCTCTCCTCGATCAGCCGCTATAAGTGTAACGAGATGCTGGTGGACGCGCAGGGTCGCGCCTATATTGGAGACTTCGGGTTCAATCTTGACGCTGAGATTGCACAGTTAGGTGTAGAAGGCGTTTTAGCCAATCATCCAACAAGCTCTCTGGTCCGCGTAGATCCCGATGGCAGTTTACAACTGGTAGCGCCAGACATGCATTTTCCCAACGGAACGGTCATCACACCCGATGGGCGTACGCTCATCATTGCAGAGTCACTTGGCATGTGTTTAACGGCCTTTAATATTGCTGGCGATGGCTCTCTCTCCAACCGGCGGATCTGGGCACATGTGGGTGCATCGGCGCCCGATGGAATCTGTTTGGATGTGGATGGAAACGTTTGGTTTGCAGATGCTATTGCTCCGCAGTGCGTCCTGATTGCGCAAGGCGGTGAGGTGCTCAGAAGGGTTACCACGCACAATAATTGTTATGCCTGCATGCTCGGAGGGCGTGATGGTCGCGATCTGTTTATGCTGACTGCACAATCGAGTGATGCAGCAGAGGCAGCTGAGCGACCTACGGGGCAGATAGAGATATATCGCGCGCCAGCCGCGCGTGCGGGATATCCCTAAAATTACAAACCTTGGTAGCGGCTCACGCTGCGCGTTTCCCGCTCTTGGCCTGTTTCAAGAGCGGGGCCAGAAACCTTCCGGTGAATGAATTTTTATCTCGGGCGACATCTTCTGGTGTACCGGTAGCAATAATCTGGCCTCCACCGCTGCCGCCCTCAGGCCCCAAATCGACGATCCAATCAGCCGTTTTGATCACATCGAGATTGTGTTCAATGATGACGATGGTATTGCCGTGATCGCGCAGACGGTGCAACACGGCTAGCAACTGTTTGATGTCTTCGAAGTGTAAGCCTGTGGTGGGTTCATCTAAAATATAGAGCGTCTTACCTGTATCGCGCTTGGATAGTTCCTTCGATAGTTTCACCCGTTGTGCTTCGCCTCCCGACAGTGTCGTGGCTGCCTGCCCAAGACGAATGTACGACAGACCCACGTCCATTAAGGTCTGCAGCTTCCGTGCGATGGCGGGCACAGGCGAAAAGAATGCCAGGGCATCTTCCACCGTCATCTCTAGAACTTCATGGATATTTTTACCTTTGTAGCGAACCTCCAGGGTCTCTCTGTTGTAGCGCTTACCTTTGCAGACATCGCAGGGCACATAGATATCGGGCAAAAAGTGCATTTCGACTTTCGTGACACCATCGCCCTGACAGGCTTCGCAGCGTCCACCCTTGACATTAAAACTAAATCGCCCCGCCTTATAGCCGCGAGATCTGGCCTCCTGAGTACCAGCGAAGAGCTCTCTTATGGCGGTAAAGATGCCGGTGTAGGTGGCGGGGTTGGAACGTGGTGTACGACCGATCGGGCTTTGGTCTATATCGATACACTTATCGACGTGTTGCATCCCGCTGATTGACTCGTAGCCCGCGGGCGTTAACGAGGTGGCGCCGTTTAACTGGGTTGCCGCAAGAGGATACAAGGTACCATTGATCAATGTGGACTTGCCAGACCCCGATACGCCCGTTACACAGGTCAACAACCCAACAGGTATTGTCAAAGTTACGTCCTGCAGGTTGTTGCCGCTGGCACCGGTAAGCACAAGTTGTCGTTTGGGGTCCGCCGCAGTGCGTTCACTGGGAATGTCAATTTTTTGTCTACCGTCAAGATAAGCGCCGGTCAGTGATGCCTTGTTCGACACAATGTCCTTGAGAGGGCCCTGGGCTACAATTTCTCCGCCATGTACGCCGGCGCCGGGTCCAATGTCGATAATATGGTCTGCCGTGCGAATCGCATCTTCGTCATGTTCCACTACTAGCACGGTGTTGCCCAGATCGCGCAGATGAGTCAGTGTCGCAAGTAAACGCTCATTGTCACGTTGATGCAGACCAATTGAGGGTTCATCCAAAATGTACATCACGCCTACCAGGCCAGCGCCGATTTGTGACGCCAGCCGAATGCGCTGCGCCTCGCCGCCCGATAGGGTTTCCGCACTGCGATTAAGTGTCAGATAGTTGAGCCCTACATCCACCAGGAATCGATATCGGGCGCGTAGTTCTTTGAGAATTTTGTCTGCAATTTCGCCCTTTCTGCCAGGCAGAGAAAGCTGGCTGAAATAGTCCTCGGCCTCACCCACTGGCATGTTGGTAATACTGGGTAGCGTGCGCTCATCGACAAAGACGTTTCTGGCATCGCGGTTCAGGCGTGTACCTTCGCAGTCCGGACAGGGATGGGTCGCCATAAACTTGGCCAGCTCTTCACGGACTGAGGTGGATTCTGTATCGCGGTATCTTCGTTCCATATTTGGGATGATGCCTTCGAAGGCGTGGGTCCGCTGAAACACGTCTCCTCGGTCATTGACGTACGAAAAGGGTATTTTCGTTCGGCCACTGCCGTGCAAAATAAATTGCTGGTGCTTTTTGCTCAAGCGCTCAAACGGTGTATCAATATCGAAACCGTAGTGGTCGGCTAGGGAATTCAACATATGAAAATAGTAGACATTGCGCCGGTCCCAGCCGCGTATTGCACCTTCCGCCAGGCTGGCCTCCGGATGAATCACTATGCGTTGCGGATCGAAATACTGCACGACTCCCAGACCGTCGCAGGTACTGCAAGCGCCTGCAGGGTTGTTAAAGGAAAATAATCGAGGCTCCAGTTCGTCGATACTGTGCCCACAGGTTGGGCAGGCAAAGCGTGCCGAGAAGCTGATGTCTTCCTCATCGCCGTCCATAAAGCTGATCGCCGCCAGACCGTCTGTTAGACCTAAGGCTGTTTCAAACGACTCGGCCAGGCGCACCTTGAGGTCCTCGCGTACCTTGAATCTATCCACGACCACCTCAATACGGTGCTTCTTTTTTTTGTCGAGCTCCGGCAGGTCATCCAGATCGCATACCAGACCGTTCACTCTGGCGCGCACAAAACCTCCTGCGCGTAATTCTTCAAACACGTGAAGGTGTTCGCCTTTGCGATCGCGCACCACTGGTGCCAGCAGCATGAGCCGGGTGCCTTCTGGCAAAGCCAGAACGGAATCAACCATCTGGCTCACTGTCTGGGCCTGCAGACTTAAGCCGTGATCTGGACAGCGCGGATCGCCCACACGGGCGAACAGCAGGCGCAGATAGTCGTAGATTTCGGTGATGGTGCCCACGGTGGAGCGCGGATTGTGTGACGTCGATTTCTGTTCAATTGATATAGCGGGAGAAAGGCCCTCGATATGATCCATATCCGGCTTTTCCATCATTGAAAGGAACTGTCTGGCGTAAGTCGAAAGCGACTCCACGTAGCGGCGCTGGCCTTCCGCATACAGCGTGTCAAAGGCTAAGGATGACTTGCCTGAGCCGGACAAACCAGTGATCACCACCAGCTTGTCTCTGGGTATATCCAGGTCGACATTCTTTAGATTGTGGGTACGTGCCCCGCGTACTTGAATGGTGTCCATAATCTGTTTCGTGACCGCAAACCCAGCAGTATAGGCCGAGGTACCTGTTACTGTAAAAGCCCTTAGAGATTACGTAACGCATCTGCGCATGGATGTGCGACGTCAAGGGAAACTGCTATCATGAGGCTTCGATCGAGACAGACCCCATTCCCTGTGATCACAGAACACCCAATGACAGCGTCAGAGAGGCGCAGTGTCGGCTCGCTTTCGTTGCTGTACAGCTTTCGCATGCTCGGCCTGTTCATGGTGTTGCCACTGCTGGCGCTTTATGCGGCTGATTACCCCGGCGCGACACCGAGCCTGATCGGATTGGCCATGGGTATCTACGGCCTGACACAAGCGCTCTTACAGGTACCGCTTGGTTGGCTGTCAGATCGCATCGGGCGCAAGCCTGTCATCGTCGCTGGGCTCACGATTTTTGCGATTGGCAGCATTGTTGCGGCCATCGCAGATAGCCTTTGGGTGATTGTAATCGGGCGTGCTCTGCAGGGGGCCGGGGCAATCACGGCAGCTGTTATGGCGCTCGTTGCTGACTTGACCCGCGATGAACAGCGCACCAAGGCGATGGCCCTGGTGGGCATCACGATTGGGATTTCTTTTGCACTGGCGTTGGTGCTTGGTCCTGTGGTCGCAGGGGCTGGAGGCCTGCCCGCCGTATTTTGGCTGACCGCAGGGCTTGCCGTTGGTGGTATCGCAATTGTACTTTTTCTTGTCCCCACACCAGAGCGTACCGGGACACATTACGCTGAGGTAGGAGCTCAGCCTGACTTGTTAGGCCGTGCGCTAAGGGATATGAATCTTGCGCGTCTCAACATGGGAGTGTTTTGTTTACACTTTGTTCTCGTGGCCTGCTTCTTGGTGGTACCCGACGCCCTTGAACAACTTGCAGGCATTGATCGCGCTGATCACTGGAAGCTCTATCTGTCTACCTTAGGGGTGTCCATCTTGGGAATCGTACCAATGATGCGAGTGGCCGAACGCGGTGGGCGGCTGCGCGAGATGTGCCTGTTGGGCATTGTACTGCTGTTAGTGGCGCTGGGCGGGCTGAGTATGGCTGACGGCCTTTGGACGGTGTTTGCGCTACTGACTGTATTTTTTGTTGGTTTTAATTACTTGGAGGCAACACTTCCATCTCAAGTCAGTAGATCGGTATTCAAAGATGGAAAGGGTACAGCGCTGGGAATCTACGCGACCTGCCAGTTCATGGGCATTTTCTGTGGTGGTGCGATCGGCGGCTGGGTATTGGAAAGAGGTGGGTCTCACTATCTGCTCGCGTTATGCATGATACTGTGTGTGCTTTGGTTTTTTTGGATGACGCGGGCACCAAGGACGCTCTCGGAAATCAAAGACGGCTCGCAGTTGCATTAATCCGGGGCGTTTTGACAGCTTGTGACGTATCCTGCCTGCCGTGGCTGTCGCATTTGCACAGTGGGATTGCTATAGTCGATGGTTCATCTGATAACATGCAACAGATCCAGATCGAGGGATTTTTATGGCATCACGGGGAGTCAACAAGGTCATTCTGGTAGGCAACCTGGGTAATGATCCTGAGACGCGCTTTTTTCCTGATGGAGGTGCTGTCACGAACGCCAGTATTGCGACCAGCGAGACCTGGAAGGACAAGCAAACTGGCCAGATGCAGGAAAAAACAGAGTGGCATCGCGTCGTCTTTAGGGATCGTGGCAACTACCGGCTTGGGCAGATTGCTGGCGAATATCTCAAGAAAGGTTCAAAGGTTTTCGTTGAGGGACGCCTGCAGACGCGAAAATGGCAGGATAAGTCGGGTGTAGACCACTATACGACAGAAATCCTGGTAAACGAGATGCAAATGCTAGACAGTCGCAACAGCGGTGGTGCGGATTATTCTGCCAGCTCCAGCAATACCGCAAGTGCCCCTGCCGCCGCGGGCGGAGCCGCGGCCGGTGGAGCCGCCACGAGCAGCTCTCAACCCGCTGATTTTGGGGATTTTGACGACGATATACCCTTCTGAGCACTAGCCCAGAAAACAACTCGTGCGCGTACTGATTCTCGGATCTGACACCCCTCTTGGCCAGTCGTTGATCAAATTGATGACGCCGCTCGCTCGCCATGAGCTGGTGCCTCTCACTCGTGCCAACTGCCGTTGGAAGAGCGAGCGCCAGGCAAAAAAAGCGGTGGTGCGTGCCAAAAGCGATACCCTGGTCGATCTGCGTATTGCAGCCGCCGCTGAGGGAATCGATCAGCTCCAGGAAGCGGATCTGCAACGTTGTCACTGGGTGGCGAAGGCTTGCCAGCGAAGCCAGATTACCTATGTTTACGTCTCCAGTTCACGGGTATTTTCCGGCCAGCTCGACCGACCCTACACAGAGGAAGATTTCCCTGACAATGAAACAGGCCCTGGAGCAATGATGGCCAGCGGTGAGCAGATGGTCCGTGATGCCTGTGAACGCCATTTGATTTTGCGTCTTGGGCCTGTGTTTTCTTTTGAAGGCACCAATCTCATTACCCAAATGCTGGCGCAGCTTGGGGAGCAGGATAGCGCTTTGATCATGGACAATCATCTTCGCGGCTGTCCGGTCGCTGCCGATGATGGCGCCCGCGTGGTATCGGCTTTGCTAGATCAGCTCAGTACCGGCGTCGAGGCCCAAGGTATTTATCACTACTGCAGTTCAGATACCGCCACATATTACGAGTTTGCCGAAGCGCTGCTCGCCTCTGCGTCACAGTTTTCGACCTTTAGCCCTGTTGCCGTCCAGGAACAGCCACAGCCTGAGAATGCGACGCCTCTGAACCGCTCACTGAACTGCGACAAAATACGTAATACCTTTGCGATCAAGCAAGCCACCTGGCGCGGTGCTATCGCCGCTATTGTTAAACGCTACTATGAAACCTTGGAAACCCAAGAATGAGGAATGCCTATGGCCAGGGCGACTGATGAAAACACTCAACAGCTATCGATCGCGGTGCTAACCGTGTCGGACACTCGTACGCCTGACACCGACACGTCCGGCGACTTCCTGCAGGATGCCCTCGAATCAGCCGGTCATCGCAACGCCGCCCGCACGATTGTACCTGACGATGTGTACCAGATCCGGGCGACTGTGTCGCTTTGGATCGCAGATGCAGATATCGACGCGGTACTGGTTACCGGTGGTACGGGATTTTCAGGTAGAGATTCCACGCCTGAAGCGCTCGCGCCGTTATTTGACAAGGCGATTGACGGCTTTGGCGAGGTGTTTCGAGCGCTTTCTCTGGCTGAAATCGGATCTTCCACGGTGCAGTCCAGGGCGGTCGCCGGGTTTGCAAACAATACCGTTGTGTTCTGTATGCCCGGCTCCACGGGTGCCTGCAAAACTGCCTGGAACGGTATCATTCGCGAGCAGCTGGATAGCAGCCACCGGCCCTGCAATTTTGTCGGTGTATTGAACGTGAGAGACGCACTACGTTGACCCCACTGCTGCCGCTGGATGAAGCACTTGCAAGGGTGATGAGTGCCGTAAAGCCGTGTCCGTCGACACGAGAGTTTATGCTGGTAGACGCGCTTGGCAAGGTCTTAGCTGAGGATGTGATTTCAGAAATCGATGTTCCCGCTGATGACAACAGCGCAATGGACGGCTATGCACTGCGCGCGGAGGAAGCCAATCTCACGTTGCCTGTAGGAATGCGAATCCCTGCAGGCTCGGTGGCCAAGAAAGAACTTCCAGCAGGTACTGCAGCACGTGTCTTTACGGGTGCGCCAATACCAGCTGGTGCGAATGCTGTTGTGATGCAAGAACAGTGCAGCGAAGAGAGCGGCTGCGTGTCGGTACATGCTGAGGTAAGTGAGCGGCAGAATATCCGGCCCAGGGGGCAGGATATCGCTAAGGGTGCGCCGGTTCTGAGACAGGGTCGGGTATTGCGGCCTCAGGATCTTGGTCTGCTGGCATCGGTGGGGCGGTCGGTTGTGACGGTTTACAGACCGTTAAAGGTCGCCGTGCTATCAACCGGTGACGAGCTGGTTGAACCTGGGTCAAGCAGTCTACAACCCGGTCAGCTCTATAATTCCAATCGCTATACCCTGGCTGGTCTCATCCACGCGTTAGGAATGGATTGTGTGGATTGCGGGATCGTCCCCGACAATGCCCGGGCAACAGGGGAGGCGCTGTCCCGAGCCGCGGCCATGGCTGACTGCGTTATCACTTCAGGGGGCGTATCGGTAGGTGAAGAGGATCACGTCAAAGCACAAGTAGAAAAACGCGGGGCACTTGATTTATGGCGTCTGGCGATTAAGCCGGGAAAGCCTCTCGCTTTCGGGCGCATAGGCAGCACCCCTTTTATTGGTCTGCCGGGTAACCCCAGCTCAGTATTCGTGACGTTCTGCCTGGTCGCGAGACCTTTTTTACGAGCGCTGCAAGGGGCACGTGAGGCGCCGCTTCCGACTTTGCAAGCTCGAGCTTCATTTACGGTCGATAAGCCTGGGACTCGACAAGACTACCAGCGCGTATCTTTGACGTCATGTCCCGAAGGCTTGCAGGCAAGCCGGTTTGCGAATCAGAGCTCGGGGGTCCTGAGCTCGGTGAGTGAAAGTCAGGCTCTGGCGATAATTCCAATTGGAACCACGATCAGCGAAGGTGATTGGGTTGATATTCTGTTACTCGATTTGTTGGTCTAATCTGAGTACTTTTGAAAGACCAGCGACGCGTTGGTACCCCCAAATCCAAAGCTGTTCGACATCACGCGCTCCAGATCAACGTTCTCTTGTCGCTCCAGTGCTATAGGCACCCCCTCTGCCTCAGGGTCCAAGGTTTCAATATTAGCCGAGGCCGCAATAAAGCCATGCTGTTGCATAAGAAGCGAGTAGATAGCCTCCTGTACACCCGCTGCGCCGAGTGAGTGGCCGGATAAGGACTTTGTGGAGCCGATGATTGGAACTTGTTCGTGGCCTTCGTATGCCGTGCGTACGGCCTTGAGTTCCTGAATATCGCCTGCTGGTGTACTTGTGCCATGCGCATTGATGTAGCTGATAGGTCCGTCCGCTGTTGCCAGCGCTTGCTGCATACATCGAACCGCGCCCTCGCCCGATGGCGCTACCATATCGTAGCCGTCTGAAGTTGCTCCATAACCTACCAGTTCCGCATAAATCTTGGCGCCGCGCTGTAGGGCGTGATCCAGATCCTCCACCACCAGCATGCCGCCGCCACCGGCGATGACGAAACCATCGCGATTTGCGTCGTAGGCTCGCGATGCGCGCTCAGGTGTATCGTTATATTTAGATGAAAGAGCGCCCATCGCATCAAACAGGCAAGTCAGACTCCAGTGCAATTCCTCGGCCCCACCGGCAAACACAATATCCTGTTTTCCCATCTGTATTTGCTCCATCGCGTTACCGATGCAGTGAGCGCTGGTAGAACATGCCGACGAGATCGAATAGTTGATTCCCTTAATTTTGAATGGTGTGGCAAGACATGCGGAGACCGTGCTGCCCATTGTTTGTGTAACACGATAAGGCCCTACGCGGCGAATACCGCGATCCCGTAATATGTCGGCAGCTTCCACCTGCATTGCAGCCGAAGCACCGCCAGAACCAGCGATGATGCCAGTGCGTGTATTGGATATATCATTTTCTGATAGCTTCGCGTCTTCGATTGCCTGCTGCATTGCTATGTAGGCGTAGGCAGCGGCATCACCCATAAAGCGTAGCTGTTTGCGGTCGATCGCTGCGGCAACGTCGATTTCCGGCGCTCCGGCAATATGTGACCGCAAGCCATTATCCACCTGCTCCTGACGCAAGCTTATGCCTGAACGGCCTTCTCGTAGAGATTGGCTAACCGAATCAGCATCATTACCCAGGCAGGAGACGATGCCCAATCCGGTGATGACCACGCGTTTACCCATGAGCCTAAAAGCCCTCTGTAGAGGTGAACAAGCCTACTCGTAAATCTGCTGCGTGATAGATTTCCTGGCCGTCTACTGCGACCGTGCCATCGGCAATACCCATCACCAGCTTTCGCTCTATCACTCGCCTGATATCAATGTTATAGACAACTTTTAACGCGCTCGGCAGTACTTGACCACTAAATTTGACCTCGCCGCAGCCAAGTGCTCGACCGCGCCCTGGATTGCCCCTCCATCCAAGGAAAAAGCCCACTAGTTGCCACAGCGCATCCAGTCCTAGACAGCCCGGCATAACGGGGTCGCCGGGAAAGTGACACTGAAAAAACCAGAGATCGGGATGAATGTCCAACTCAGCAATAATTTCGCCTTTTTCATATTTGCCACCTTCTGAACTTATATGGACGATTCTGTCGAGCATCAACATATTGTCTGTGGGCAGTTGTGCATTACCAGGACCGAACAGCTCGCCGATACCACAGGTTATTAGTTCGTCCTTGCCGTAGGCACTTTTAGCTGTCATAGAGCATCCATTAGTGGCTGATAAGTGTGCAATGGCACCCTGATTGCAACGGCCTAGGGGACAAGTTGTGCGCGGCGCCCCTGCGAGCAAGACTATTCTAATTGCTCATCCAGACAAGTCCAGCGCATTTGAAAGCGGATAAAAAGCCTGTTATTTGAGCTTGATCACAGCTTGGGATGCTGCTTCTGCCACTCGCTAGTAAAGCCCAGAACCATGGGCTACCATACCGCCGATGATGAATACCGGGGTTTTGTCTGGCGCGATAGTGTGACTGTCAGCCGCAGTTAGTACCGGTAAATGGGGAGCACCATGCTAACACCTGTCCTTCTTTGCGGAGGCGTAGGAAGCCGTCTCTGGCCGGTTTCTCGCGAAACGCATCCCAAGCAGTTTTTACCGCTCGCGGGTGAGCTATCAATGTTGCAGGAAACGCTGCATCGGAGCACCGATCTGGATGCTGCTGAACCACTGGTTGTATGCAATGAAGAACACCGCTTCATGGTGGCGGAACAATTGCGTCAGGTAAATATTGAGGCTGCGGCGCTGATTCTTGAACCCGAGGGACGCAATACCGCGCCAGCCGTAGCACTGGCTGCTTTACAGGCGCTGAGCACTGATCCGGAAGCAGTATTGCTGGTTCTGCCGGCGGATCATCTCATACAAGACGTGGATGCCTTCACCGAGGCTGTGTCCAAGGCCATGCCGCTAGCGAATGAAGGTAGGCTGATGACCTTCGGAGTAGTACCTTCCAGCCCCGAAACTGGCTACGGGTATATCAAATGCGGTGAACAACTTGATGCGGGATTGTTCGAGCTTGAACGTTTTGTGGAAAAGCCAGACGCCGATACCGCCCAGTCCTATTTGGAAAGCGGCAGCCATGTTTGGAACAGCGGCATGTTTCTTCTCAGCGCTGCACGCTACCTCGAAGAATTGTCTACCCATGCGCCGCGCATTGTCCATTGCTGTCGTCGCGCTATGGAGTCAGCGGAAGTCGATCTCGACTTTGTGAGGCCCGATGCACCGGCATTCCTGGAGAGCCCAAGCGATAGCATTGACTACGCGGTTATGGAGAACACCGACAGTGGTGGTGTGGTGTCTCTGGATTGTGGCTGGAGTGATGTCGGAGCCTGGTCTGCGCTTTGGGAAGTAGCCGATCGGGATGAACGCGGCAACGTCAGTAAGGGCGATGTCGTGCTGGATAATTGCAGCAACAGCTATTTCCGCAGTGACTCACGATTGCTTGCCGCCATTGGGGTTGACAATCTGGTAGTCGTTGAGACCGCTGATGCCTTACTTGTGGCCGATCGAGAAAGCGTACAAGACGTTAAACGTATCGTGAATCAGCTTAAGGACCAACAGCGTTCCGAAGCCTCCCACCACCGTCGCGTATACCGGCCTTGGGGATCTTACGAATCGTTGGTGATGTCGGAACGTTTTCAGGTAAAACGTATTGTTGTTAATCCTGGGCAAACCCTTTCGCTACAGATGCATCATCACCGTGCAGAACACTGGGTTGTTGTTCACGGTACGGCAGAAGTGACCTGCGATGATAAAGTCTTTATGCTGGCCGAAGATGAGTCCACCTATATACCACTGGGCCATAAGCACCGACTTGCCAACCCAGGACGTATTCCACTCGAGCTTATAGAAGTACAATCCGGAGCCTACCTTGGTGAGGACGATATTGTTCGTTACGAGGATGTGTACGGGCGTGGCAAGTAGCTCATAGTTCACAGGAAACCTTTATGTCTATCAAGAAGTGTTTGTTCCCTGTTGCGGGATATGGCACGCGGTTTTTGCCCGCCACCAAGAGCATGCCCAAGGAAATGTTGCCAATCGTAAACAAGCCGCTGGTGCAATATGGTGTTGAGGAGGCAATTGATGCTGGTATGACCACCTGTGCCATGGTAACCGGCCGTGGTAAACGCTCAATTGCGGACCATTTCGACATCAGCTACGAGCTGGAGCATCAAATTTCTGGGAGCGGCAAAGAGAGCTTTCTTGAGGGCATTCGCAGCGTATTAGACCAGGGCGTGTTTACCATGGTACGACAGCGCGAGATGAAAGGCCTCGGACATGCGATACTTACAGGCCAGTCACTGATTGGCAATGAGCCATTTGGAGTACTGCTGTCGGATGATTTATGTCTCAATGATGGCCCGGGCGTGTTGGCCCAAATGGCTGAGCTGTATAAGCAGTTCCGCTGCTCCATAGTCGCGATTCAAGAAGTACCGGAAGATGAGGTTCATCGATATGGCGTCATCTCCGGCGAAAGCCTTCGCGACGGTATTTATCGCGTGGACGAAATGATTGAAAAACCGGCCCCGGAAGATGCCCCTTCCAATCTGGCAATCATTGGCCGCTATATTTTGACGCCGGACATTTTTGAAATCATCAGAGAGACTCCGCCGGGGGCAAATGGTGAAGTACAGTTGACTGATGCACTGCAAGCTCAGGCCAACCGAGGCTGCGTGATGGCCTATAAATTCCAGGGGCAGCGATTTGATTGCGGCAGCGTACCCGGCTTCGTTGAAGCGACGAATTTTGTGTACGAAAACTATTATTCAAAAGACTGAGGATTACTGGCCTTGGAGAAATTGACCTGTTTCAAGGCCTACGATGTACGCGGCCGGGTTCCTGATCAACTGAATGAAGACATAGCCCGCCGCATCGGTCGCGCCTATGCTGACGTCATCAAACCGGCTCAAGTCGTGGTGGGCCATGATATTCGGCTGACAAGCGAAGCCATCAAAGCCGCACTTGTTGAGGGGCTGCTGGAGCAGGGCGTTGATGTCTACGATATCGGGCTATGCGGCACAGAAGAAATCTACTTCGCGACATCACATGCAAGCATGGATGGTGGTATTGCCGTCACCGCAAGTCACAACCCGAAAGACTACAACGGCATGAAGTTTGTGCGAGAGGAGTCTAAGCCCATCTCCGGGGATACGGGTCTGTTTGATATTCAACGTCTGGCGGAGCAGAACCAGTTTAAGGCAGCCTCCAGCGCGGGCGAACGATATTCACTGAATACCTCCGCTGCCTACGTTGAGCATCTCTTGTCTTACATCGATGTCTCGACGCTGCAGCCTCTGAAAATCGTTGTTGATGCTGGCAATGGTGGAGCCGGGAGAGTCGTTGATCTATTGGAAGCTCATCTGCCGTTTGAATTTATCAAGCTACACCATGAGCCCGATGGCAACTTTCCCAATGGAGTGCCCAACCCGCTGCTGCCTGAGAACCGTGTTGCGGCCATTCAGGCCGTGCGTGAGCATAAGGCGGATCTCGGTATTGGCTGGGACGGGGATTTCGATCGCTGTTTCTTTTTTGATGAGAATGGCGAATTTGTCGAAGGCTACTATGTGGTGGGACTGCTGGCGGAGGCGTTTTTAAAACAACAAGGGCCGGCCCGCGTGGTACACGACCCGCGTTTGGTCTGGAACACAATTGATATCGTTGAGTCACGCGGCGGCGAAGCTGTTCAAAGTAAGACGGGTCACGCCTTCATCAAAGAGCGGATGCGGCTCGAAAATGCAGTCTATGGAGGGGAGATGAGCGCGCATCACTATTTCCGTGATTTTGCTTATTGCGATAGCGGCATGATTCCCTGGCTGTTGGTGACCAGCCTGATCAGTCTATCCCGACAGAGCTTGTCGTCTCTTGTGGCACAGCGCGTCACAGCCTATCCCTGCAGCGGTGAGATCAATCGTACGATTGATGAACCCGCAGAGGTTTTGGAGCGCATAGAGACGCACTATGCCCAGGATGCGGAATTGATAGAGCATGTCGACGGTTTGAGCATGGTTATGGGTCAGTGGCGCTTCAATTTGCGCATGTCGAATACTGAACCCGTTGTGCGCCTGAATGTAGAAAGCAGGGGTGACGCCGCGTTGATGAGCGCAAAGACGCAGGAATTACTCGCGCTCATCGATAGCTAGGATTGCGCCTGTCGCCAGTGGCTGATGAGTTGCTCAGTAGAAGCGTCCATGATGGTGCTGGCTTCGGCATTCTCCAGCTTTTCAAGAACCTGAACACCGATCTCCTTGCCGAGCTCTACACCCCACTGATCAAATGGATTGATTCCCCACAAGCGGGCCGTACAAAACGTGCGGTGCTCATAGAGTGCTAATAAAGCGCCCAAGGTGTTCGGTGTGAGCGATAGCATCGTAATCGTGTTGCTGGGTCGATTGCCCGGCATAGCGAGGTGTGGTGCCAGACTTGTAGCTTCTTCATGAGATAGGCCGCGCTCGCGCAGCGCGGCTTCAGCTTCTTCAATTGACCGCCCGATCATCAACGTTCGGCTTTGCGCCAGGCAATTCGCTACCAATCGACGGTGTTGTGCTTGCATTCCGGTGTGTGTAGTCAGTGGCAGTACGAAATCAGCCGGACACAGCAGCGTGCCCTGGTGTAGAAGCTGGTGAAAAGAGTGCTGACCCATGGTGCCGGCGGATCCCCACAAAACAGGTCCAGTGTTGTAGGGCAAAGGCGTTCCATTGGTGTTTACTCTTTTACCATTGCTCTCCATCGTCAGTTGCTGCAAATAGGCGGGCAGTTGTCGAAGACCGTTGTCATAAGGCAGCACAACATGATTGCCCGCCGCGAGGAAGTGATAGTTCCATATGTCTAGCAAACTGCACAGCACCGGCATGTTCTCTGACAAAGCGGCTGATTGCACGTGTTGATCCATAGCCTCTGCACCAGCCAAAAAGCGAGCGAAATTGTCCCAGCCTATTGCGATCGCGCAGCTAAGACCAATACCGGACCAAACTGAATACCGTCCCCCCACCCAATCCCACATGGGCAGACAGTGTTGTTCAAGGATCCCAAACTCCCGCGCCGCCTCAACATTGGATGTCACTGCGACGAAGTGTCTGGCCAAGTTATTGTCGCTTGCTCCAGCGTTGATCAGCCACTGCCTGGCAGCCAGGCCATTTGTGAGTGTCTCTTCCGTGCGAAAGGATTTGGAGCAGATTATGAAAAGAGTCGACGCCGGATTCAGATCCAGCAAACAACCCTGCAGATCCGCCGGATCGACGTTCGCCACGTAATGGCAGGCTACGGCCCCCTGAAAGGGTTGCAGGGCCTCGGTGACCAGCCTGGGACCCAAATCTGAACCTCCGATCCCAATGTTGACGACATCGGTTATCGGCGCGTCAGAGAAGCCCACCCATGCGCCACTGCGAACCTGCTCCGACCATGTACGCATGAGCTCACGCGATGATTCGACCTGCTCTAAACGTGGTTTTGAACCCGTACTTGATGCGGCTCGAAGCAACATATGCAGGGCGGGGCGGTCCTCTGTATTGTTAATGTGTACGCCAGCGAACAGGTCGGCGATTTCTGCTGCAAGGCCCGCTTCTTGGGCAAGTGTGAGTAAGCCGGTCAGTATCTCCGGTGTAATGAGCTGTTTCGAATAGTCTAGCGCCAGCCCAGCGGCGGTGAGGTGGAGACGATCAGCGCGGTCAGAGTCTTCCGCGAACAGCTTTTTGAGTGATGTCGTTGCTGCAGTCTGAGCGAGTGCAGCCAGATGTTGATAGCTACGCAATGCAGACAGAAAAATGCGTTCAGTCATTCTGGATGCCTGGCCTGTAAGTTCAGTCGTGAAAGAGATGGAGTATAGAAACGCGAACGAGTGCGTGCAATGTACTGGAGGTCAACACGCGCTTCCGGGTTCTTGCCGACTTTGATGGAAACGTCCTACCAAAGCGCGGCTGGTCCTGACGCGAGTGCGCTTGAG
>JBCDFM010000073.1:0-16379 GCA_039178015.1 Pseudomonadota bacterium | reverse complement strand
TCTGCCAGCAGTTCAGCACTGTCGATAGGCTTGGGGTGCAGGCCGAGTTCCTGCTTTCGCTGCTCTATCTCTTGTAAGTATTCCGCATATAAACTCATGGGTTTTTAAAACCTCGCTACTGTGGCGGTTCGCTAAAAGTATAGGCGTAGTTTACCTGATTTCGGGTTTCGCCGCGGCATTCAAGCCCGTCAAAAATATGAGTATAAGGCTGGTGAATAGTGGGTTTTGTCAGATGGAAACGGGCAGGTTTAGCGCGGAAATTTACGGTATTTCAACGAATTTCTTTCTGGACCAAAAGATACAATTGATGCTCATTCTCAATAACTAGCGTTGACGCGTAATGACATCGACTGGATATCGGATTTCGACAGCAGAGCCGCAGGCGCTGCGCCTGTGTCTATATCGTGAGCAAGCGCAGTCTGTGTTACATCTTGCAACTTTGAAATAACACGGGACCATGAGCAGGATGGGGCGTGCAATAGACTTATGGCAGCGTGTGCTCCTGCCCTTAGGTGTTTCTTATACGCCGCGAGATATTGCAGTGTCTTAAGCGTTGTATTGATGGGCAGATAGTGCGACTGAGCAAGCTGCCTGTTACAGACACCTCCTGCCATAAGATATGCACTGACCTAAGTGCGGTATTGTTCACGGGCTATGGGCTCATGATCTTTGCCCAGGGCAGTCCCGATGACGATAGTAGATGTCTCATGTTGCTATAGGCGATACGAGTCATAGGTCAGCAGTTGCCGTCGTTGCAAAAGCTTACTGTTTGAAGAAAACGAGTGCCAGTCTAAGGCTCATTCTGGGTCGGAGTTAGCGGCTCAAAGAAGTCGAAATTACCTGTATCTCGCCGATCAAAGAGAGTCGCTTAGCTTTGCTTGAGAGCAGTGTGCAGGGCGGGGTAGCGAGGTTGGTCGATAGCCAACTGGCCAGCGACAGTTTGTCGTAAGTGGTCCGTCAATCCCGGTGTGTCCAATGGCAAGTTATTGCGCAGCTGCTTAACTAACTCCCAGCGCTGTTCATCGAGTGTTGCCTTCGTACCTAACAGGTCATTTAAACGTGCCAACTCTTGAGCGCGCAAAGTGGGTCCGATGAGTGCTTCGCGCTGTGCGATGCGTAGGGAATTAGCCGCGACTTTGGCAAGATAGCCGTTATGAGAGGCGAGTTGCCCGGCGACCTCGTCCTTGAGAAATCGAGCGACGCCCTCCATAAGCTCAGCCTGCGATGGCAGAACAGTCCCTGTCGTTAGCGGTAATTCGCTATCGGGTACATCGACCGGGCCGGGTATCAATAAGTTGACGCAGTCCATCTGCGCTTCTGAGCTGCGCCGCCCGATCACGGGTCGCTCCAGACTGGGTACTTCGCCCGAGCGCCACGCGTTCGCCATTCTTAGCGTACCCATTGACCACCAGAAGGAACCATACACCTGCCAAAATCGCAGCTCTTCGGCCGTAACGTCAACACCCGAGGCCGTGCTGTACGCGGTCAGCAAATCTTCCATTTCACCAAATCCACCGACAGGCAACTCGTCACAACCGAAACGCCAGGAGTTTACGCACAACCAACCCAAATCACGTACAGGATCGCCAATCTGCGCTAGCTCCCAATCCAAGACCGCGTTAATGCCCTGTGGCGTGATCATCAGATTGCCGTTGCGAAAATCACCGTGTACCAGTGTCGTGCGCGAGTGTTGGGGGAGGTGATCCTGCAGCCAGCGCCAACTGTAGTCGATCATCGGCACAGGAACGTTAAACTCGCAGTAGGCCTTGAAGGTTTCTTCGACCAGCTCTCCAGGGGAGAGCGTGGGCAAACACGCATCCAGAGCGTTTGCCTGCCAGTCGATGGCGTGGATGCGTGCCAGTATTTCGCCGCACTGCGCTGCCAGCGTTGGTCGAACCGCGGCTAATTCATCCGAGCGGACAATGCGATGGCCAAGCGTTTCGCCCTCGAGCCACTCCATCAGAAAGCCATTGCCAAGACCATCGCCTTGCTGCAGAACATAAAGAATGCTTGGCCCGGGTACTCCAGCAAGCTTGGCAACCTGAAACAGGCGCGCCTCTGTCTCCAATGAGATGAAACCTACGCTGGAGTCACCATCCAACGTGGTTTGCGAGCGGCGCATCGCCAGCTGGCGTTCCCCGGCCTCTGTTTGCGCCGTAATACGATAAGTTTCCTGGCTTGCACCTGCGGTAAGGGGTTTGTAACTGATTAGCGATTCAAAATCATTGATCGCTTTTGCCAGTACAGTTGCCAGTGCCGTGTCAAAGTCCGCATCGCGCCCCATCAGCTGACCCCCTTGGGTTTGTGCTGCTGCATAAACCCAAACAGATAGCCCGCCGCGCGACGCATCTGTATTTCGTCAGCGCCTTCTGTGATGCGATAGCGCCGATGGTGGCGGTAAATATGTTCAAACGGTTTGTAGCGTGAATAGCCCATACCACCGTGCACCTGCATGGCAAAATCTGCTGCTTCGCAGCACAGTCGGTTCGCCTGATAATTGCAGATGGATACCTTATCGGAAACGGAGAAGGCGCCGTCACGATCCATAAGCCAGGCGGTTTTGTGAATCAATGCGCGCAACATTTCGCAACGACTGTTCAGTTCAACCAGCGGGAACTGGATGCCCTGATTGGACGATAGCGATCTGCCAAAGGGTTTACGCGCATTGGCGTGTGCCACGGACTCGTCAACACAGTACTGCGCTGCACCGAGGCTGGACGCCGCCTGCCGAATGCGGTTTTCGTTAAAGAAATGCTGAATCACCATCAGCCCTTTGCCTTCTTCTCCCAAAATAGCACTGTGTGGTACGCGTACGTTGGTAAAGGAAACGCGCGCATGATCTGAGGGCATGTTGAATGTCCACAGGTATTCCTCGATTTTGATGCCTTCCTTATCCATAGGAACCAGGAACGCGGTAATGCCTAAGGCGTCACCATCCTTCCCTGAAGTGCGCGCCATCACTAAATCAGCCTTGGCGATATGCACACCCGTGTTCCAGGTTTTCTCACCGTTGATCAACCAGTCATCGCCAGAGCGCTCAGCGCGAGTGTCCATATGGGTCGCATCGGAACCGTGCTCCGGCTCGGTAATAGCCACCGCGAATCCCGCCCTGGCGGCCGCCAAATCATCCAGCCATTCGGCGCGCTGCTCCTCGCTGCCATAGGCCAGCATCAGCATGAGGCCGATGTTATTACCCACCACCGAGTGTTCGTTTTGTAGGTCGTTATGTAAACCCAGGCCTTTGCGCGCCAAATGTTCTCGTATGATGGCCATACCCAAATTGCCCCCATCGCGGCCGCCATGGGCTTGGGGAGCTGGATAGTTGTAAATACCGGCCTCTACCGCTAGCTGCTTTGCCTGGTGCAGCAGCGCCTCCCATTCGGCGTTGGGCAGACCTTCTCTGTCCCAATCCGTGCGCGCGTCCTCGCGCCTGTGATCAAAGAAGCGGCGATTATCGTCGCGATCTTCCAGAGGTTTGATTTTATCGTCGATGAACTGGTCGACTTCAGCCAGAAATGTGGCGATGTCTTCGGGGATATCAAAATTCATGCGTTGCTTTTCCTACAATGGCAGGACGGAGAGCGGTATGCGCCAGCCCATTATTATATTCTGACAGGTCTAAACTGTTCCGCTGTGTTGGGATAACCATGATATCTTGCACGGCGCTAAACAGACAGAAACCAAAGGAGTTTTTCAATTTTGCCTAGCATCGCCAGTATCGTGACAAACGCCCCCTGGGCTCAGCTCGAGGAATCGCTTCAGCTCAATGGGTATGCACAATTGGCCGGGGTGTTTTCGCCGTCTGAGTGTCAGTCTTTGATTGCGCTTTATGCCGATAACCAACGTTACCGTAAAGCAGTCGTTATGGAAGATAAGGGCTATGGCAAAGGGGAGTATAAGTATTTTGAGTATCCGCTGCCGTCTCTGGTGCAGACCGTGCGTGAAGCGCTGTACACACCACTTTCGAGGATTGCTAACCGCTGGATGCGGCAGCTGCATAGCACAACTGAGTATCCACCTTCTTTACGCGCGATGCAGGCTCGGTGTCACGCGCATAATCAACATCACGCTACGCCGCTGCTGTTGAAGTACGAACAGGGCGGGTTTAATGCACTGCACCAGGACATATATGGCGAGGTGTATTTTCCGCTGCAGGCCGTGATTAACCTCAGCCGACCCAACAAAGACTATATGGGTGGTGAGTTTGTTTTAGTGCAACAACAGGCTGACGCCCAAAAGCGAGCGCACGTGGTCTCACCGATGTTGGGAGAGATGATTATATTTGCGACGCATAGCCGTCCTGTATTGGTTGCTGATTCATATCGACAAAGCCATGTAGAGCATGGGATTGCCGAGGTGAGCGAAGGCAAGCGCTATGCCTTAGGTATCATTTTTCACGATGCTGAAAGCTAGCGACGGGTGACCGAGCAAATTCTGAGAGGTGGATCCTGCGACACGACGCAGTGCAGTAATAGTCAGCCTCCGGGTGACATTTTTTGCTGTCACTCGCAGCCACTATGGCCAAAGGAAGTGTGTTTAATCTGCCAGACCCAGATCGTAAGGTTCCTCCAAGCCAAATGTGCTTTGTATCATTTCAGGGGTGAGCCACTGCGATTTAGAGCCAGCGCCTATGACGCTGCCATTGCGAAACAGCACGACCTTATCGGCGTGGTCGCGCACCAGCCGCAGATCGTGCAGCACAACGACCAGTCCCCAGCCCTTGGCGGCGAGTTGCTCGAGTAGTTTCATCAGCTCAATTTGATGCTTAAGGTCCAGCGCAGCGGTGGGCTCGTCCAAAAATAGCCAGGGTACTTCGGTGGGTGGGTGGTCGAATAGCTGAGCAAGCACTCTGGCGATATTGACGCGCTGGCGTTCACCACCAGAGAGAGTGAGGTAGTTGCGACTGGCGAGTTCAAAAATGTCCATGCGCTCCATGACGGCATTCATCACGGATTCGTCGTTTTGGGCGCGAGGATAACCGTAATGCGGCGTGCGGCCCATAGATATAACTTCGTGAACCTGAAAGGGAAAGGCAAGCTGGGACGTCTGCGCGACAACGCCCCGGCGGCGCGCCAGTTCCGCGCGCGAAAGTCGCGCTATCGCCTGGCCATGAAACAGGCAGCGACCGCTATCACAGCCCGTCACACCGGCCAGTACCTGCAGCGCGGTGGATTTGCCCGCACCGTTGGGGCCCATCAGCACGGTAAGTTCACCCGGCTGGCAAATGAGGTCGGCGCTATTGAGGATAGGTCGACGACCTCTGATGACGCTGGCCCTTTCCAGTTCTACGGTCACGGTGCTTGGTGCCTGTGTTTGTCGCGCAGCAGCAACCAGATAAAGAATGGCCCGCCTACGGCGGCGGTGACGACGCCCAGTGGCAATTCTGCCGGCGCGACCGATAGCCGGGCGACAAGATCAGCAAACAGCATCAATGCCGCACCCAGCAGCGCTGACCCGGGCAGAACGTAACGATGATCTGGGCCGGTGACCAATCTGACCAGATGCGGGACAACGAGACCCACGAAGGCCACAATACCGCATACCGCCGTCGCCGCGCCTACGCTCAGTGCGGTTAACAATGCAGCCTGGCGTTTGACTCGTTCTACGTTCACACCCAGCGCGCCGGCGTCTGCTTCACCCAGCAGCAGCGCGTTCATCGGTCTAGAGAGTCGCAACATACCCAGCAAACCAATCACCATCAGCGCTGCAGCCGGCAGCACGCGCTCCCAGGTGGCCCCGCCCAGTGTGCCCAGTGTCCACAGCGTCAGGTCTCTTAACTGGGTATCGTCGGCCAGAAATGTGAGATAGCCGATGCCGGATACCGCCATGGCGTTAGCGGCAACACCCGCCAGCAACATGGTTGTGACCACGACTCGACCGTCCAGATTCGCTAATTGATAAATGATAAAAACGGTCGCCAGTGATCCCAAAAATGCCACCACTGGCAAAGCAAAACTGCCAAACTGAGCCATGACGGTCGACATCAGCCCCGCGCCCAGGACAATAAACGCGACGGCCGCCAGCGCGCCCCCAGCGGACACGCCGATCAGACCAGGGTCTGCCAAGGGATTGCGAAAAAACCCCTGCATGATCGCGCCAGACGCGCCCAAGCTAGCCCCAACCAATGCCCCCAGCAGGGCTCGGGGTAGCCGAATCTGTTCAATCACACCACGCTGCACCATGCCGATTTCGGCATCCGGCGCCAGGCCGAGTCGACTGGCAAAAGTTGCGACTATGTCCTGTGCGCTGATATCCAGAGGGCCCAACATCACCGAAAGCAGTGCACCGAGGATGAGCAGGCAGGCGCAGGCCAGTAAGACTAACCTGCCGCGCCTGCGACGCTGATAAATTAGTTGGGTGGGAGACGAAAGAGAATAGGGCTCAACGTTCATTCACGTTGGCTTGACCCTGCTGGATTTCTTCAGCGAGTTGCCCCACAGCAGCGGGCGTTCGCGGCCCAAATTGCATGACCGTTACCTGATCTACAGGGTAAATCTGATCCTCCATCGCGGCTGGCGAGAGACTCAAGGCCGGATGCGATTTAACGGAGTCCATGCCACCGACGCGATCGGCGTGGTGGTGCATTACCAGAATGATATCCGGGTTGGCAGCCACAGCCGCCTCCATGGATAAGGGTTTGTAACCGGTGTAGCTGTCGAACACATTGGTTCCGTTGAGCAGATCAATAATGCCCTGGGCAGCGGTGTCTGTGCCTGCTGCAAGCGGTGAGCCGTCTGGTGGCGTAGCAAAAAACAACATGGTCATCGGTTCGGCTTCCGCCAGCACCGACTGCGCCTGCGCCCAATCTTGCTCAATTTGCTGCACCAGTACTTCGCCGGCAGCAGTTGCGCCAAGTGCCTCCGCTACACGCTGCGTTTTGTCGATGATTGCCTCAATGGTATAGGCTGTTTCCATAGAAATAATGGGCACGCCCGAAGCCTCGAGCAATTCCAGTGCCGGCGGCGGGCCTGCTGCACCGCTGATCAGAATCAGATCGGGCTCCACCGAAAGTACGCCCTCGGCCGATAGATTGCGGACGTAGCCAACCTTAGGTGTTTGCTCAGCTTCGGGCGGGTAGACGCTGGTGGAGTCGCTGGCGACGATGCGATCACCTTCGCCAAGGGCGTAGATGATCTCTGTGACATCACCTCCTACCGAGACGACGCGATCTTGGGCGAGTGCAGTTGTCGAGAGCGTAGCGAGTAGGCAAATGAGGAGCCCTAGCGTTGCAGTATGCTGGTTGATCATAGTGTGCCAGTCAGGCCTGTTAGTAGTTTCGATAATAGAGCCGATTATTTTTATGTAACTGACACTCATTTGCAATTGCGGCGGTTCAATTGTTGGCGGGATAGGCCAGCAATGCCTGCTCTGATATCACGGATACTGTTACGCGGCTGTTGGCAGCGAGTGCGATGTTCGCCTTCGTGCGCACTTTTACTCTGCTGCCATCATCCAAAAGGACCTCGTACAGTCGCGTGCTGCCCTCAAAATGACTGCTTTCCAGCTGTCCATTTCCTGCGGAGGTGTCTGCCACAATCGCACAGTCCCAAGGTCTCACCATTATCAGGACTTCCTGACCGAGATCGGCATACGAAATAGTCTGCACGCTACCCAGTGCTGATTGTGCGACACTGCCCTCGAGCCGGGCGGGTAAAAAGCTGGTTTCGCCCAGAAAGCGCGCGACAAACGGGGTCACCGGTGCGCTGAAGCAGTGCTCAGGCGTATCTATCTGTTCCAGCTGCCCCGCGCGCAAGACTCCCAAACGATCGCCCACTGAGAGCGCTTCGTTCTGATCGTGAGTGACCCAAATGGCCGGGATATGCGCTTCCTTGAGCGCGTCACGTATCTCCCAACGCAGTGTATCTTTCAGCGCAGCATCCAAAGAAGACAAGGGCTCATCTAACAACATGATTGCCGGCCGATGTGCCAGTGCTCTGGCCAGCGCCACGCGCTGCTTTTGTCCTCCCGATAAGCGATCGGGCCTGGCGTTGCGAAGTGTCGACAAGCCCAGAGCTTGCAACCAATGTAGTGCGGGTTCAGGGTCCGTCACTCGAAAGCAGATGTTTTCTTCAACGGAGAGATGCGGGAATAGTGCAAAGTCTTGAAAGACCATACCGACCCGGCGCTGCTCCGGCGCAATCAATTGCTGGGGGCTTGCCAGCCACTGCGCTGTTGATATCTCGCCTTCGGCGATCGGGATCAAACCCGCGATGACCTGCAGAATGGTGCTCTTACCACAGCCTGTTGGCCCGACCAGCGTCAGTATCTCGTTGTGCTGTAAATCGAGGTTTAGGCTGTCTATGACCCGAGTGGGCCCGTAGTCGACAGAAAGGTCTTTGAGCGTGAGCATCGCTGCGTGATCGTCCTCTTATCCTGGCTCTTTGTCATTTAGCACCGCGAAATCAGCGCGTTTTTCACCCATCAACATCAAGCCCAGCCCCAGTATCGACAACAAAATCAGCAGTAAGCCCGGTATTGCGGCCCGGCCAAAGTAGCCCGCTTCATAGACTCTCCACAAATAGGTTGCCAGTGTCTCGAAACCCGTGGGGGCAAGCAATAAGGTGGCGGGCAGCTCACGCATCGACTCAAGAAAGACCAGCGCCATGCCTGCGATCATACCGCGCCGCGTGAGGGGCAGCGAAACACGACGGAATACCTCCAGCGGGCCAGCACCCAGCGTGCGGGCGGCTTTGGGTAAACTGCCCTCCAGAGACTCGAGTGCAGTCCGTGTGCTACCCACAGCCAGCGGTAGAAAGCGCATCACGTAGGCGATGACCAGAAGTGCGAGGGTTTGATACAGAAAGGCCAACTGTAAGCCTAGATAGACCAGGGCGGTGCCCATGACGATACCAGGAATACCGAAGCCCAGATACGTGACGCGCTCCATCACGCGGCCAAAACGTCCTACCAGCGCAGCATGGGCCAGCGGCAGGGCCAGCACGGCGGCAGCCAGCGCCGCCAGCAGTGACGCCTGCAAGGAATTGAACGCGTAGTCCCATTTGAATCCTGCGCCACCCTCGCGCCAGAGCCAGAGGCTAAAAATACTCAGCGGTAGCAACACAGCGAAGCCGATAACCGGGATAAACATCAGGGGAATGAGTCTGGCCTGCCAGCGTGCAGGCGAAAGCGATAGGGCTCGACCTGGGCGCTCAGGTATTGCCGCTACGCGAGACTCCAGTGCGATGACGAGGCCGACAATGAATAAGAGTTGCAGCGATAACAACGCCGCCTGGCCCAAGGCGAAGGCGTTATATTCCACATAGATCACGCGGGTAAGCGTATCCAGATTCAAAATGGCGGGCGTGCCAAAGTCGGACAGTGCATACAGAGCGCACAGTAACGCTCCGGCGGCAACGCTATTGCGGATACGCGGCAGTACCACTCGCCAGATACAGCCCCAGACGCCCAGCCCAAGGGTGCGTGCCGCGTTTAGCTGGTTGACATCCAGATTGAGCAGAGCTGAACGCGTTGTCATGAGTACGAAGGGATAGGTGTAAAGCGCCATGACGATGCTGGAACCGATTAGACCGGAAAAAGCGGGCGTTGCTAAGCCGGTGAGGGACTGGATTTCGCCGCCAGGTCCGAAGGCCGCAAACATTGTGAACGCGCCGATATAACTTGGCAGCGCCAGCGGGGCGGCCAGTAACACTAACCAGAGTTTGCCGAGAGGTAAGCGCACGTAGGCCGTGACCAAGGCCAAGGGAACGCCGATTGCGACCGCTCCCAACGCGGTCATGCCAGTCAGCATGATTGTGTTCGTTAGCAGTGTGAGATTGCGCGTTTGGAATATCGCCTGCGGTGTGTCTGCGAGCCAGAGCAAAACCAATACTGGTAAACATGCCAGCACCGCAATAGGCAGTGCCAGCGGGTAAGACATTGAAACCGGCTTCACAAAACGCCAGCTTTGCGCATGAGATCCAGAGTGGGCTTCAAGTCAGCCAGCAGCGTTAAATCTACCTTTGGTGGGGAGATGGTATCGAGAGGCGGTAGGCCAGCTGGTGGATTGACGCCACTCACTAACGGTATTTCATACGCCTCGCGGGCGAGAAACGACTGCACCTGTGTGGTGAACAGGTAACGGATAAAGTTGATGGTGAGGTCATCGTTGTTGAGCGCCAGCACGCCGGAGGCGTTGACCAGGCAACCGGCATCATTGCGGGTAAACGCCAGGTCGACGCTGGCGTCGGGTTTGCCCGATTTTAGCCTAAGCGTGTAGTAGTGATTCGCCAGCCCCACATCCACTTCGCCGCGTTCGACAGCCATAACAACACCTAACTCGCCTGCGAAAGGCTTCGCGCGCTTATCCATGCGACGCAGCCAGGCTTCGGTGTCTGCATCGCCTTGCAAAATGCGCATTGCCGTTACAAAGGACTGAAATGACGCATAGGCGGGGGCCCAGCCTAAACTGAGGTCTGAGTCAGGTAGCGCCATGATGCTGTCGGGTATATTTGTGGCCTGGAGACGACCCGTGTGAAAGGGCAGGGTGCGTATACGCCCAGTAACGGGCGCCCAGCGCTCGAACCGAAACTCTTCTTGCAGTAAATCGGTGAGATCCGTCGGCAGCGGTTTAGCCAGTCCGGCATCGCTGACCAGCCCAATGGCCCCTGAATCAACCGCCCAAAACACATCGGGGCCGCGAACACCTGCGCCCGCTTCTGCAACGATGACATTGGCAAGCGCTGCCGTGGGACCCCGTCGAATCTTCAGGGTAAAGTCGGGATTGCGCTTTTCGATAGCCTCCAACACATTCTCGTAGAGACCGCCTTCACCGCGACCCAGGTACAGTGTGAGTTCGCCGACTAAAGGATCTAAATCGTCTACGGAAGTTGCAGCGGCCAGTCGAGGCGTTAGCAGAGGGGCCGCTGCTGCTGCCGAAAGGCCTTTGACGAAGGTGCGTCGTCTCACCTAGAAGACGTCGCTGCGCTGCTCCTCAGCCGCTCGCAGCAGGGCTTTACAGCGGTCAAGTTTATCTTGCATGGTGTTAATGACCCCGCGTACGTCATCTACCGATTTGCCATCTTGGATTGCTTTTGGCAGCGCGACGTTAAAGTCAATTTCCAGGCTTTCAACCAAATCTGCGTCTTGTTCGATCAGCATACCCTCAATGCCTTCAAACAGGTTTAGATAGGTATCTTGCACGATACCGATCGCTTCATCGTCTAGTTTTTCTGCATATTTTGCCAGCGTCCGATCCAGTCGCTGTTTGATGACATCAATGGTCTCGATTGGCGAGTCGGGGGTAGTGGCCTCGACATCGGGCAGCAGGCCCCGTTCCTGATACTGCGCCGCGACCTTCACCGCTCCAAGTGACTGCCAAAGTGTTTGTTCTAGCTTATCCTGTTCGGCGCGTACCACGTCGATAGGAGCACCTTCCTCAATCGCGACTCGAACGCCGAACAGTCCCTGCCAGATGCTGGCATACAGAGGGATATAATTAACTTCAATTGCTGAGTGAAAATCAACCGCCTCCCAATGATCGACTACCGCCTCTGGGGCTGCGGCTTTTGCTCCCTCTTTTTCATAGGTATCGACAATCACGTCAACTTTGCCAATCAACCACACAACCTCATCGTTGTAGCTGTCGATGTTTGCAGACATGTCGTTGACATGGTCGCCTATAGCGCCGCTGCCTGTGGCATGACCCGCCGTAAACACGCTAGCCAACAAAAAAACAGATAAGAAAAAGGTCGCGCGCCCGTTTAATGCAGCACGGTTAGTGTTGGTGCTTAACTTCATTGTCCGCCCCCCGCGAGAAACATCAGCTCGATAAAAAACGCGCGCCTTTTGGCGCGCGCTGTTGCCTACCTTGGCATGAAAGAGTACGAATGCTAAGAAATCTTAAATACGCCCTTCATAGCGGCCCAGTGGCCAGGGAAAGAACAGAAGTAGGTGTAATCTCCGGCAGGATCCAGATCGGCGATTGAGAAGGTTACGCTAGTGGACTCTCCACCACCAATGATCTTGGTATTGGCGTACACACGAGAGTCGTCGACCGGCACATAATTGTTTTGCGGTCCAGCGCCCATGCCGGCGGTGCCCAGCGCTGCGACGTCCGCTGTATTGGTCAGTACCCAGTTATGACCCATTGCAGTCGCCGGCAGCGTGCCGGTATGTTTCAGATTGATCGTGACTTCCGCGCAGGTTTTGTCTACCGTAATTTCGCTTACGCTGTATGCGAGGTTGTCCCCTACGTCTACATCAAACACGCACTCGGCCAGCGCTGTATTAGACGCAAACAGCACGACGAATCCGGCGAGTAGTTTCTTCATTATCTTTCTCCTTTGGTACAAGTCAGTAGCGGCAAGAACTCCAAACCGTACGTGGTCCAGGCGGATAATGCAAATGGGAATCATGTGACAAAGCGCTGTAAGTTTGCGGCCATTAAAATGTCGCGAAAGCGATATCTTAACGTGCCTGTCGATGCGCGATTTATGCTCTGCATTATCCTCTACCGGACGGTGGTCGCTGTACGACAGACCACGGTTCAGATCATTGTGTCCAGGATCAAAATGGTCAGTGACCTGGCAAAAAGGGTATACGCAAAGGTCGTGCCGACGGATTTTTTGAGCTTTCCTAATTAATGAGAATCAACCTGATTATCATTTCTATCTAATTGATTTATAAGGAAAAATTGACTTTCAGTGCTTAACCTGTAGACTGCCGCCTGTCTGAGTGAAGCCACTCACTAAACGCAAGCAATGACGAGGGTCAATTTCATGAAGGGTGACGCAAAAGTCTTACAGACTCTGAATAGTCTGTTGACGACGGAACTTACTTCTATCAATCAGTACTTTCTCCACGCGCGGATGTATCGTAACTGGGGCCTCAGTGAACTCAATGACAAAAGCTACAAAAAATCTATTGTCGATATGAAGCAGGCGGATGATCTGATTGAGCGTATCTTATTCCTAGAAGGCCTGCCGAATTTACAACAGCTGGATAAATTGCTGATTGGCGAGCACACGGAAGAAATGTTGCAGTGTGATCTCACATTCCAGGCAAATGAACTGGAAAAGCTAAGGGAGGCGATCCTGCTTTGTGAGACACAGCAGGATTATGTCAGTCGAGATTTACTGGAAGGTATCCTCGAAGCCGAGGAAGAGCATCTCGATTGGATAGAGACGCAGCAATACTTAATTTCAAACACTGGGTTAGAGAATTACCTGCAGGCGCAAATATAGCCGGGCAGAACAGGAGATGAATGTGAAAGGCGAAAAGAAGGTTATTCAAGCACTCAACCGCTTGCTCAGTTTTGAACTCGCGGCGATGGACCAATATTTTATTCATGCCAAGATGTATGAAGATTGGGGTTTGCAAAAACTGTATGAACGAATCAACCACGAGTTCGATGATGAAAAAAAACATGCCGATGCGTTGATAGGTCGAATGCTGTATCTCGAAGGCACGCCAGATATGACTACTCGCCAACCGCTACAGATAGGCAAGGAAGTACCTGACATGTTGCAAAACGATCTCAATGTGGAAGTCGCTGTAGAAGCCGCATTGAAAGAGACGATTGCGCTTTGTGAAAGTGTAAAAGACTTTGTGACTCGCGACATTCTACAGACCTTGCTTGAAGATACGGAAGTCGATCATGCCTTCTGGTTAGAACAGCAGTTGGGTTTGATTAAAAAGGTCGGCATGAAAAACTATCTGCAGACCCAGATGGGCTAAGTGCTTCACCTCGCCAGGCCGCCGCATTGTGCTCCTGGCAGCAAAGTGGCGGCCGATTCGACGCGTCCTCCCATGGGCGCCGATCGATAACTCCTTCAGATTGTCGGTCGTCCTCATGCTTCGCTATCGCGACACCACCGCAACAGAGTACCGCGTGATAAATGGAGTGTTAGGTGCGTTCGAATGGCGACAATCAGGCAATATCTACGGCAAATCGATTTTACTCAGCGACTGTGCTGGTGCTACTAGCACTGGTCAGTGGCTACAACTTGAGCAACTAGTTGTTCCCTTCAAGGCGCGTCAGCGAACTCGGTTCTGTGATCCCACTCTTCCTCTACTGCATTCGCGGGCATTGCAGCCTCCAGTCCGACCTGGACATCGTCGAGCTCTTCCGTCGAGTTCAGCTTATTGGCGGGACTCGGCTCCGCTGGTTCAAAGCGGATGTCGCCGGTCTCTAGATCCTGCTCGAATCCGCCTCCCAGCGTTTGCGTGTTCTTCTCACCGCCAGTTTTATAAGGTTCTGACATGACTCCCGTTGAACCCAGCGTAAAGGTAAATGCCATGACGAGTGCGGGTACGACATCAGCTATGAAACGGTACATAAGGGAACGCTCTCAGCAAGTCTGATTTAGACTCCCTAGTATACGCGCCTGACACCTTTGTTCATGTTTGTTTTCCCGTAGCGTTAACTTTGTGATAGCAGGCCGCTGCGCTGACCAATATGACGCGAGCCATCATCAACCGCGAGCTAGGCGGCTGCGCTGGTACGTGGCACGACGTTGGAACAGGCCGCCCAGTCAAACGTTTACAAGAAATCACCCTGCCAGGTGACGGCAAACTTATAGTTTCTCCCCGGTTCGCTGACACCTTCGAAAACACGCTCGTAGTCTTTGTCTCCGACGTTTTCGACGCTCGCTTCAAGGATAACACTCTTCAGGAAAGCGGGCTGCCAGCTGGCGTAGATATCGAACACCGCATAGTCGTCGCGCTCTTCGACCAGTTCAATGTTACCGGTGTCCTCGTTCAACAGGTTGCGATCGAAACTATCGGCCAGTTGGATGCGTGTACCCAGTGCAGCTCCGTAGCTTGGCAACTTGAAACGCAGATCTAAATCCAGTCGGTCGGGCGTCAGTGTCCCTAAATCAGCTCCATCAACCTTGTTCTCTCCGTTGACGCGACTGTAAGTGATACGAGAGTAGAAGTAGTAGCTGTTGTAGGTGCCTTCCACCTCCACACCGTCGAGCTCAGCGTCTGCGACATTTTCGCTAAAGCTTGTGCCTGCAGAGCAGGGTAGGAAGGGGGGAATAAAACACGTGCTATCGAATGCAAAATCGACACCGAGATTGATCAGGTTCTCTACATCACTTTCCCAGTATGACCCTTTCAGTGCGATACGATCTCCATCGGCGAAGACACTGTTAAAATCAAATGCAAGTCCGCCCTCGATGGTTTCGGATTCCTCGGGCACCAGGTTGGGGTTGGCAATAAACTCGTTGGTAATGAAAACACCGGCGCTTCCAAGAATAGGATGTGGCAGAGCGAAATGGGTGCCATCCAGGTACAGCTCGTTGATCGACGGTGCGCGAAATCCTTCGGCGTAGTTTGCAAATACCCGCATCCATTCAACGGGTCCGTAGCTGACACCAAATCGCAGTGAAGTCTCGTCGTTTTCGTTATCTTCTGCAATAACGCTGTCCGATTTGTTCTCAAAATCATCATAACGCACGCCGGGCACTACCAGTAGCTGGCCCGGTAGTCCGAGAGGCTGCTCGAATGTGGATTCCAGTTGCACAAACGCACCGAAGAAGCTGGCTTCGCCATCTGGCACACCATTACGTAAGCCGTCCGCGTTGGCGTTATCACGACCTTTCTGCTCATCTTTGTACCAGTCGCCGCCGACGGTGAAACGATGGGTGGAATCACCGATAGGAAGGTCAGATACGTTGCGTATCGTTACCCCATGGGTATCGATATTTCGCACGGTTTGGCGGCTTGTATTGACCTCAGACTCTTTCACTTCGGTCTCAGTGTTGTAAGCCGTTATTGAGGCATTTACCCATTGGTTATCTAGCGGGTTAAAAGATAGCCCTACGCGGTAGGTGTCGGATTCGATATCTTTGTTCACGAGAGCGCTCAGGGTAGGGTCGGCGACATTCACCCCTTGACCGTTGTTTGGCTCCTGGACATCGTTCTCAAAGTGCAGCCAGGAACCTGAGATACCAAAAGTGTCTGTCAGTTGGTACTCCGCTTTCAATAGACCACTGAGAAGGTCATCATCCGAGGGGAGCGTGTCACCCGATCCCAATTTGATATCGTCAGAGTCACGCAGTGAGACACTGCCTACCAAGTCTAAATCACCCTCAAGATAGTAGCCTGTCGCGGTTCCAAACGTCTCTTCATTGACATCCTGATAGCCTCCTCGCAGGCGAATGCCGCCACCCTCGTCGGTATCAAGTAAGTCGGCGGCGTCGACGGTATCGAAGGCCAACACACCGCCTACCGCACCGGAGCCATATAGCGCCGACGCAGGTCCGCGAAGGACCTCAGCTCGACCGATCAGCTCTGGCTCCAGGAAGAAGCGCCCATCGTGGGCCGAAATAAATGATTGACGGGCCCCGTCAATCAGAATCAGCACGTTTTCTCCCCCTCGGCCACGGATGCTGGGTGTCTCCCCGGTTCGCCTCGGACCACCCGAAAACTCTAGT
>JBCDFM010000072.1:0-16458 GCA_039178015.1 Pseudomonadota bacterium | reverse complement strand
TTGCGCGACCGCAGGCGAATTGTCGCCCAGACGCAACGGTTGAGAAAAACCCTCAGGCGGGTACCACAGCAGGCGATAGCGACCGCTCCAGAGAGGGCCGAGCAGGTCTAATGGCGCTTGTTCAACACCCTGATCTGTGAGCAAATCAGCCGAGCGATCTCTGCTCCCCAGGTAAACCACGGCTGCACCAAACCGAGCGGGTGTCACCATCTCAAGCAGCAGAGGACGATCCAATTCAGCCAATTCACTCCACGTCTCCGCTTCACCGACCGTACAGGCCATGCCATCAAATTCATCCTCCACGCAAAAAGGGGATGGCATTGGCTCACTGGAATACAGGCCCCACATCAAACGCTCCGCTTCTACTGGCGACAACAGCCAGTTGGACGACGACGCTTCAGGAGTCACGGAGGCCGGTATTAGCTCCGGAGGTTCGACAGATGCCGCTTGAGATGATTCGACGGGTATCGATGCGATTGCAGGCTTCGTCGGTGTCGGCACGACGGCTGCTGCTTGCGGCGCCTTGGTATCAGCCATCGAACCGATGCTCTGGTACCACCACGCTGCTGCGCCGGCACCGGCGACCAGCAGTCCGAAAAAGAGGGCTGCCGGCCAGGGTGATCGACTGGACTTATTCAAGTCTGAGCCACCGTCGCCCATTACCTCCCTTGCCGCGATCCGCAGGATAGTCTTATCGGTATACGACTGGTTTCGACTGTATGCACCGAGCATCATGCGATCGCACAGAACGTTGATCAGACGTGGAATGCCCCTCGTATAGCGATGGATCCCCCGTACGACGCCGGCGGGAAACACATCCTGACCGCGTGGTAATCCAGCGACCTGTAAGCGATGCTGGATATAGCTGCTAGTTTCTTCGGGGCTGAGAGGTTCGAGATTGTAGCGGGCCGTTATCCGCTGATTCAATTGCCTCAACTCCGGTCGGCTGAGAACTTGCGCCAATTCCGGCTGGCCAATCAGAATAATCTGCAAAAGCTTCTCGCTATTGGTTTCCAGATTGGTCAGAAGCCTAATCTGCTCGAGGACATCGAAGCTAAGGTGCTGCGCTTCATCGATAAGTAGGACTGTTTTGCGCCCGTTCTGATGGTTGTGCAGCAGAAACTGATGCAACTTATCAGTGAGCGTCTTGAGCGAATGTTTGTCAGTGTCGTACTGGATTTTGAGTTCGTCACACACCGTCGCCAATAGCTCTATCGCATTCAACGCGGGATTGAGAATGATCGCGATGTCCGTATCGTCCGGCAGCTGTTCCAGCAGGCAGCGATTAATGGTGGTTTTGCCTGTGCCCACTTCTCCGGTTAGCAGGATGAACCCGCCGCCGGCGCCAACACCATAAAGCAGGTGGGCCAGCGCATCCCGGTGACGCGGGCTCATATACAGATAGCGTGGATTAACCGCTATCGAAAATGGCGCTTCTGAGAGACCAAAATATTGGTGGTACATGCCTCGTGTGGCTGATCGCCGATGAGCAGAGAACTGGCGAGCATTATGCCCAAGGGGTGATTTCAAAGCTATGCACTTCGTTCCTTGATTTCAAATCACGAAGTGCATATGAGGCTACTGCTATTCAGTTTCAGCTTCGTTGTTTTCGTCGTTGGCCAGCCTGGTTTTGCGACGAACCCGGTGCATTGGTGCGCTCGAAGCGTAAGTTGCTGTAGCAGCGAGTATCGAGAGCCCGACTGCAACAAGAGTGTCAGCAACCATGATCATACCTCCTATGAGATCTTGGTTTGGTACCTTATTGAAGCAACCAGGAATAGAATAAACATACTAATCGACCGTTAAATTGTGCCAAAAACAGTCAAATTTCTATAGCTAAGTCATATATTTCAATAACTTACATAATATCAAAGGAGTTTTACACGCCACATGGCCGCAAATTCTCCGATCTGTAGTGATCGTTGTGCCTGAGCGCTCAGCTACCGGGATAAGACACGCTGTTCTCAACACTGGCCGTAGAGTGGCTCGGCTCTGATTCGCGGCCCTCGGAGCGGTAGTCGCGCCCTGACTTGCGCGTATCTCGATCACTTAGCCAAACTTTTGCACGAACATTTTTGGCTGGCTTCTCTCGTGAGCCCGAGGTTGTGTTGGTGTTCTGTACTTTGACTTCTTCTCGCATATCAGCCCCATTACAGGCCTGATCGGTGAAGACTGTTTTCCCCGTCGTCTCATCCACGCACATAAATACCCGAGCCGACGCCAGGGTGGGCACCAGTAGCAGGCAGACCATTAAATAACGCATCTCTATTTCCTTCGCGAACTACGCACTAGAGCCAAGCGTAGAGACAGGCGATGCCAAGCACCACCTATAAGTGGCAAAAAGTAGAGATACTTATTCATAAAAACGCTTGGAAATCAGGCGGTTTCAGAGCTGACTTTAGCGAGTAAGTCGATAGCCTCATCGCACCAGGAAAGGTACTGTTCGCCTTGCTGGATACCCAGGGCAAGCGCCAGATACACACCCTTGCGTCTAGTCGGAAGAAACTCGGGGACGCCGTAGTGGCGACGCCGGATTTTTTCATACAGATAAAGACGCTGCATCGTTTCTTTGCGGCGAGTGCTGATTTGCGCAGCGATGTGAGACGCATTATCTTCATTCAGGTTATAGAGCTTGACCAGTAAATCGTCTTTGGCGGCTTGCATTCGGGTGGTATCGAAGACCCATTTTGCCAGCGCTTCTCGGCCTGCCTTCGTCATACCGTACACTATCTTGTTCGGCTTACCCTTTTGTGTAACCTCTCGTTTGCTAAGCCAGCGTTTGTCTGACAGTTTGCGCAGTTCCTGGTATATCTGCTGGTGCGAAGCCTGCCAAAAAAATCCAAGAGAAGTCTCAAAATCCTTCGCCAGTTCGTAACCGGAAAGGTCGTCTTCCAGCAACGCAGTCATAATCGCGTGCCCAAGCGCCATGGCGTAGCCTCTTGTCTTATTAGTGGTACAGCATAACTCCGTTTACCCTGTTTATGCATGCTTTTGCATATTTTTCTTGATATGCAATATATTGCATACTACACTACGCGCGCTTTGTCGATTCCACTTTCTTCAGGAGTTACATCATGTCTTTGCCCAGCAGTCTTCAAGGGAAACTGGCTCTACCGCTGGTCGGAGCGCCATTGTTTATCGTGTCCAATCCAGATTTAGTGATTGCCCAGTGCAAAGCGGGCATCGTAGGTTCTTTTCCGGCTCTCAATGCGCGTCCGGAATCGGAATTAGAAGTGTGGCTTCAGCGCATCACCAGTGAGCTGGAGGCTCATAATCGCGAGCACCCCGATCGCCCTGCAGCACCTTTTGCCGTCAATCAAATCGTTCACGGCTCCAATAATCGCCTACAGCACGACCTGGAAATGTGCGTCAAGTATAAAGTGCCCATCGTTATAACGTCCTTGGGCGCAAAAGAATTCGTGAATGAAGCGGTGCATTCCTATGGCGGCATTGTTCTACACGACATTATCTCGGACAAGTTTGCCCGTAAGGCCGTTGACAAAGGGGCTGACGGTCTCATCGCTGTAGCCGCTGGTGCAGGCGGTCATGCAGGCCCAGTTTCGCCTTTCGCGCTGGTCCAGGAGATTCGTGAGTGGTTTGATGGTCCCCTGTTGCTTTCGGGCTCTATCGCTACCGGCGATGGCATTCTGGCAGCACAGGCCATGGGCGCTGATTTGGCCTATATCGGCTCGGCATTTATTGCCACAGAAGAAGCGAATGCAACGCAAGCCTATAAGCAGGCGATTGTGGATTACTCTTCACAAGATATCGTTAACAGCAATTTGTTCACTGGAGTGCACGGCAACTATCTCAGACCATCCATTACCGCCGCGGGACTGGATCCAGACAACCTTCCTGATGGCGATATTTCAACGATGAATTTCGGTTCAGGTGGCGATACCGATGCCAAAGCCTGGAAGGATATTTGGGGCTGCGGTCAAGGCATTGGTGCGGTGCAGGCAGTTCTTTCTACCGGAGATCTTGTCGCTAGACTAGAGAGCGAGTACCTGGCCGCAAAAGCTCGATTAGCCGCCGCTTGATGCCGGTCACAGCGAAGCTGGCCAGGCAGCACGCCCGGCTTCTTCGCTGAAACTATTGCGGCGCTATCGCTGCTTACCCGCTCGCCTGAGCGCGGCGTGATTTCTGCAGAGCCTGTGTGAACAGATCTCCAACAAACATCAAGACGGTGATGGCACGCTTCGTAGCGCCTAATGCAGAAATAAGGCTGTTGTCTCGGCAAAATACCGGGCACCGTTGGCCACGGCGGCGACGCGGACAGCGTGCTGGCTCTGCGGTGTCGCTGCAAAATCAAGACGCCACTGTGTTCCCTCACCGTTAACTTGCCGCATAGGTATGGGCGATTCTGCCTCTCCATCAGGACCAACCGCGACAAGTACGCCTTGCAGTGGATGTGACGCCAACAGCAGGAGGCCTCGGCGATCATTTGAGCGGGTAAGCTTCAAGCGGAATTCTTCGTTCACCAGATCGCAAACACCGCCGGTCCGTCGACAGTTGCTCTTGGCTAGAAGAGGATAGCTCTGGCCATGCTGTGCCGCCAGAGGCTGTTCGCCACTGAGTTTGCCTGCAAAAAACCATGCTAGAAGCGCAAGCATTGGAGCAACAATAAGCGCGATCACAATATGTCGGTTGCTCACAACTACAGATTCTCAAGTCAGCTCAAGTGCTGCAATACAGTCAGCGCTAGGTGTCTCGGCAGGCGTTTCGCTAGCGCATAAGCCGCACCGCGTATACGCATATGATCAGTGATCTCGCGCGGCACTAGCGCCTGCAGGAATGCGGATACTCGCCACCAGGTTCTGAACGCTCTTGGGGGGCGCTTGAGTCATACGAGACACGACCATGGCAACAACAAAATTCACGATCGCACCGATGACGCCAAACGCATTCGGCTCAATACCAAAGAACCAGTTAGGCTGCATATCGCCCAAGAAGCTGGTATCCGGAACAAACATAATGCCCTTGTGCTGAAAGACATAAAACAAAGTCACGCCAATACCGGAAACCATGCCCGCTATTGCACCCTCTTTGGTAATTCTGTCACTGAAGATACCCATCATCAGTGCCGGAAATATAGATGAAGCCGCAAGCCCGAATGCAAGTGCCACCGTACCCGCAGCGAAGCCCGGAGGATTTAATCCCAGGTAGCCTGCCCCGAGCACCGCAAACGCCATCGCCAGTCGACTCGCGGCTAGCTCCTGTTTTTCACTGATCTTGGGGGCGACAATCCCTTTTAACAGATCATGGGAAATTGCCGATGAGATAGCCAATAGCAAGCCCGCAGCTGTAGACAGGGCGGCGGCCAATCCCCCCGCTGCGACCAGGGCAATCACCCAGTTGGGCAGTTGAGCAATTTCCGGGTTCGCTAGCACCATGATATCTCTGTCAATCTTCACCATGTCATTCGTGGCGGGATCAGCGCTGTATTGAATAAGACCGTCGTTGTTCTTGTCTTCAAATTTTAGCAGTCCGGTTGTTTCCCAGTGTTTGAACCACTGTGGCCGCTCTTCATAAACCAGGTATACACCCTCGCTCGGCTGGATCGTCTGAATCAAATTAAGTCGAGCCATCGCGCCTACTGCGGGGGCGGTGGTATACAAGATAGCGATGAAGACCAACGCCCAGCCAGCTGAGGTGCGAGCATCCTTGACTTTTGGGACTGTGAAAAAGCGAATAATTACGTGGGGAAGACCTGCAGTACCGATCATCAAGGACAAGGTATAGGCAAACATATTCAATGTGCTCAGGCGCACATCAGTCGTATACTCGTTAAAGCCTAAATCGACCAGTATCTGATCGAGCTTGTCGAGCAGATACACTTCGCTGCCATCAAGCGTATCGCCCAATCCCAGCTGCGGGAGAGGATTCCCCGTCAGTTGCAGGCTGATGAAAATGGCAGGAATGGTATACGCCATTATAAGTACACAGTATTGCGCGATCTGCGTATAGGTAATGCCCTTCATCCCACCCAGTACGGCGTACATAAAAACAATACACATTCCCACCAAAAGTCCGGTGGCGTACTCCACTTCAAGAAAGCGTGAAAAGGCGACTCCTACGCCCTTCATCTGACCGATCACATAGGTCACTGAGCAGATAATGAGGCATAGAACGGCTACCAGTCTCGCCCATTTGGAATAGTATCGATCGCCAATAAACTCGGGGACGGTAAACTTTCCGTATTTGCGCAGATACGGTGCCAGCAGCATAGCCAAAATGACATAGCCTCCAGTCCACCCCATAAGGAAAACCGATCCGCCGTACCCCATGAAAGCGATCATGCCTGCCATGGAAATAAAGGATGCCGCCGACATCCAATCCGCGGCAGTGGCCATACCGTTGGAGATGGGGTGCACGCCTGCGCCGGCAATATAAAAATCGCGGGTGCTATTAGCTCGCGCCCAAAAGGCAATGAACAGATAGAGCGCAAAGGTCGCGCCTACAATAAGGTAGCTAAGGGTTCTTAACTCCACTGTAACGCCCTACTCTTCTTCTACACCAAACTCAGCGTCTAACTTGGCCATCCGCCAGGCGTAGTAGAAAATCAGAATCACGAAAGTGAAGATGGACCCCTGCTGCGCAAACCAAAAGCCCAACTCGTAGCCTCCAATTTGAAACTGATTGAGGAAATCAAAAAATAGTATCCCGCAACCAAAACTGACCACGAACCAGATAATCAATAATGTGATCATCAAGGAAACATTACGACGCCAATAGGCCTTGGCCTGCTGCTCGGTTAATCGAGCCACGACTCTACTCCTTGTGCTTTGTTATTGTGTTCGCCGCCCAGTATGACAGGCTCGCTATTCCCCTTCGGGTTTATAGACCCGGTTCTGCGCTCTCACTCTTACTCTAAACGCTGAACCACATGTGTTCACTGCCACTGTTCAGCACCCTACGCTCGCTAGCGCGGCCTTCAATAGCCGCGGCCGCGTCAAAGCGATACGAAGCTTGTGCTCTTAGGATCTGCCGGGCCAACTCCCTGGTGGACAGACACACAACAAAAGAGCTGGCGCGTTATTCCGCAGCATAGTCTCAGGCAAGCCATGAACCTTACTTTCGTGTACCGTGAAACCTGGGACCAGTGGAACAGACGACGCTCAGCTGTATATACACTGCTTCATCACCCCAATGTATATCGCCTCTGCTCGTTCTCAGCAGTAGGGTGTTAACCAAACTCAAAGAAACACACTTTATTGCCATCCGGATCACGAAAATAAGCGCCATAAAACATATCCTCAATGCGCTGGCCGGGCTCACCTTCGGAGCTTGCCCCCAACTCCATCGCTTTGCGGTACATCTCGTCCACTTTCTCTTTCGAGCCAGGCCCTATCGCTACCATGTTGCCATTGCCGGGCGCAGGTGCTTCCTCATCATATGGTGTACAAACCGCCAGCATGGGAGAGCCCATATCGGTGCCAATAAATGCAATGCGGCCGGCGTCTAGCACTACCGAAGCGCCCAGCGGCGCTAGCAGCTCACTATAAAACTGCTTGGCTTTTTCCATATCATTGACGCCAATCGTGACATAACCCAGCATAGTTATTCTCCTCACTTCAGTTTACAAACGGGCCACTACACTAACCGATAATGACTCAAGCTGACAACGTTCAGTCTGAACACACCGCGTTCAAGGCGACATCAGACACTAATCGCGTATGCCTTAGAGTTCGCCATTGACCGCTCTGCACAACAGAGCGCTATATTGCGCTGACGTAAGCGCTACAGGATTCGTTGCCGCCGTAGGATCAAGGGTTGCCATAACGCCAATACGCTCCTGTTGTAGCGTATCAATACCGATTTCCGCAAGGCTATGAGGGATACCTATTTCCTGCCGCAGTTGCAGCACCCAATCGCAAAAGCCACCGAAGTCGGGCTTGGGTAAATTCAAATAGCGAGACAACCGCGCTATTTCACCATCGATTGCCTTGCGATTAGTGATCAGTACATATGGCATCAGGATTGCGTTGAGCAAACCATGATGGGCGTCGTACAGGGCACCCAGGGGATGTGCGAGCGCATGCATAGCTCCCAGACCTTTCTGAAAGGCGGTTGCCCCCATGGCGGAAGCGGTAATCATTTGCATCCGTGCATTGATATCGTCGCCATCACTCACTGCTCTCGGCAAATAGTCATGCACCAGCCGTATCCCCTCCGCGGCGATACCGCTGGCCATAGGGTGATACACAGGCGAACATAGCGCTTCAAGGTTGTGTGATAGCGCATCCATTCCCGTTGCGGCGGTGAGATGAGGTGGTAGACCGACGGTGAGCTCCGGGTCCAGGATCACCTGGGAAGGTAGCAGTTTGGGGTGAAAAATAAGGTGCTTGATTTGCGCTTGCTCGTCAGTGATAACCGCGGCGCGCCCAACCTCTGAGCCAGTTCCTGCCGTCGTGGGGACGGCAAGGATGGGCGCTATGGCTGCAGCATCAGCACGCTGCCAGTTATCTGCTTCGTCAACAAAATCCCACAGAGGCCGGTGCTGCCCCACCATCAGCGCGATCACCTTGGCTGCGTCCATGGCAGACCCGCCACCGAATGCGACGATGCCGTCGCAATCCACTCGCTTGTATGCCGCCACGCCAGCTGACACATTCTCGCTAACCGGATTACTCTTAACCTCAGAAAATACATCGACAGCCAGGCCACCATCACGCATTGCAGAAACCGCGGCCTCGACCATAGGTAGGCTGGCCAGCGCTGGGTCAGTAACCAGCAACGGCTTGTGCATACCAAGGGTTTTACAGCACTGAGCTAGTTGACCGATCGCACCGGCGCCTGCCAGCACGCTAGTGGGATAGTTCCAGGCAGAGATTGAATCATTGTTGCTCATGGCGTGTCTTAGTGGTCCACGTAATATCAGATGATTTCAAAGTACCGTTGCAGTTCCCAGTCACTGATGTGACGATGAAATTCTCTGCCTTCCCATTCGCGCGTCCGCGCGTAATGTTCGACAAATGCCTCTCCGAACAGCTCCTTCGCCACATTTGACTCACGCAGTTTAGCTGCTGCACTCATAATATTGTCTGCCAGCGCCAACTCCGGCGGATGAGATTGCTCGTAAGCATTCCCTTCAACCATGGGCAGAGGTTCCCACTTCTGCTCTATTCCGTACAGTCCAGACCCGACCGCCGCCGCTAGCGCAATATACGGGTTCGCATCAGCCGCACCCAGTCGAAACTCCACGCGCTGGGACTTTGCGTTGCCTGGAATCACGCGCAATGCGGTCGTGCGATTCTCTCGCCCCCAGGTGGCATCGGTGGGAGCCCAGAAACCGGGCACCATCCTGGAAAAGGCATTTACCGTCTGCGAGTACATCGCCAGCAGCTCGGGCATTAACCGCTGCTGACCGGCGATAAAATGCCGCTGTAAAGAACTCATAGTCATTGGCTGAGTGTCGTCATAAAAAACCGAGGCGCCCGTGTCACGGTCACGCAGAGATACGTGGATGTGGCCGGACTGACCGGGATAGTCATTCGACCACTTGGCCATAAAGGTAGCCATGATGTTTCTGCGTTGCGCCCAGACTTTCACGAAGGTCTTAAACAAAGCGGCCTTATCGGCTGCCGCACATGCTCTGTCAACGGATATCGCCGCTTCCAGTACACCGGGACCCGTCTCCGTATGCAGGCCTTCCAGGGGAAAGTCCATTTCTTCGGCGAGCTGCAACAGCTCGTGATACAGCTCACTATGCGCTGAGTTGCGTAATACCGAGTATCCAAAGAACCCTGGTGTAAGTGGCTGCAGGTTACGGTAGTCCTTCTCGCGGATGGAGTCAGGTGTCTCATTGAACAGGAAGAACTCGTACTCAAATGCAGCAAGTACATCGAACTGCATATCGGCAGCACGCTTAAGAACGCGCGCAAGCAAACCGCGGGGGCAGATGGCCTCTGCCTCTCCCCCGAATTCGCACAAAAACAATAACGCGTCGCCCTCCAGCGGCAGAGCGCGACAGGTATCGGGCAGGACAGAAACGGGGGCATCCGGATAGCCGGTGTGCCATCCGGTGAACTCAACGCCAGGTGCCTCGTACAGCTGGTCGTTGGAATCCCAGCCCAGCACCACATCGCAAAACGCGAAACCTTTATCAAGAGCAGAAAAAAACTTTTCCCGGCTCATATATTTCCCACGCATGACGCCGTCTACATCAAACAGCCCGACTTTGACATGGCTGAGCTCGCGCTCCTCCACGATACGCTTAGCGTCTGAGACAGATCGAACAGCCCTGGGATCCATGGGACATTTCCGTACAGAATGAAAGTACTAAAAGTGTAACGCAATTCTCGCCATCGGCGGAAACTTCGACAGCATCAGCTGATGCAATCTCAAGGAAGAGAGCCATGCTGCACTATTCACGTAATGCTGGCGATGGCGCGCGATGTCCACAAATCTATTACTATGGGCATCACTTTTTCATATCGACCGTGAGGCTATCAATTGAAGCAACAGATACTCTCCGTGATACTTGGGCTGGTACTATCGATCCACTGTTTGGGCGCATTCGCCAAAGCAAAAACCGATGTCGTGACGCTGTATAACGGCGATCGCATCACCGGCGAAATCAAGTCTCTTGATTACGGGATTCTGAAGCTGAGTACAGACGCCATGGGCACGCTCAGTATTGAGTGGCAAGACATCGCCAGTCTGGATTCGAACTATTACTACGAAATAAGAATCACCGATGGGTCGCGCCATCTGGGGTCGATGGAAGCAGCTAACCAGCCAGGGCGCTATAAAGTGGTTGACCTGAATGGAGAGTACTTTTTCGAAGCGCTGCAGGTCGTTTCGATGCGTCCCATCGAAAAGTCATTTCTCGATCGTCTGGATGCGTACTTCTCAGCCGGCTATTCGTTCACCCGAGCCAGCTCTGTCGCTCAGTCTTCGCTCAACACCAGCATCAACTATGAGGATGAGAAAAGCTGGAACACGCTTACCGGCAGGGTTAGTCATACGGATGACAGTCAGGAGTCAACGTCCAGTAGCCGTGTGGACCTGAATCGCTCAGTATGGACCTCACAAGTTAATGTGTTCAGATCATCTTTCGCAAACTACGAAACCAATGATGAGCTCGGGCTGGACTATCGATACGGCGTAGGTGCCGGCCTGGGTCGGGTATTTTCCGATACCTTTAGACACCGCCTAACCGGCGTCGCGGGTTTACAGGTCATCACCGAAGAGAATAAAGATAGCGGTAGCGACCAAAACCTTGAACTTTATCTCTCTACTCGGTTCCTCGCCTGGCGTTTGAACACGCCAGAACTGGATGTCGACTTTTCACTCAATCTGTATCCCAGCCTTACAGAGAGCGGACGGGTTCGCAGCGGTTCCGACCTGCGTTTGCGCTGGGAGATTATTGAGGACCTATTCTTTGATATTACCGCCTACGGCAGCTACGACAATAAGGCTGATAGCAATAGTGGTCTGGACTACGGTGTGACGACAGGAGTTGGCTGGGAGTACTAGCGGTACTGATCACCTTAGCCACTGGCGGGAACATGTTGTTTAGCAGATGGATTATGTCAACAATGCATAGGCACGCGCGGACTAGCGCACATAGTCGAACACCGACGTATACGTTACCATCTGATCGCACCCATCTCGCAGGCAAGCTAGCCGGATAATAACAGGGGTAGAATGGCGCAGGCACAGATAACGCGAGCACAGCCTGAGGTTTCTAGTGGTAGCCGGTTCGGGCTAAGCGACAAATCAAAGTTCGCTATTAAAACTGCACTAAGTATCACTCTGGCGTACTTGATACCCATGAGCCAGGGATGGCCGCAACCTCAAACCGCTGCGATTACAGTGATGGTTATTGCTGCGACTGGATTGGCGGCCGAGTCCTTGCAAAAAGGCGTGATGCGCGTCATTGGTACGGTAGCGGGAGCCATCGTAGGATTGACCTTGATAGCGATATTTCCCCAGGAGAGAATGGCCTACCTGATCAGTGCATCTCTCGTTGTATCAGTAATTGCCTATCTCTATAACGCTTATCAAGGTGACAGCACGCTATTCATGCTCACCGCGGTCGTAACGCTAATGGTATTCAATGGTGGTGATGCCGATGGTGCATTCCAATACGGTATAGACCGAGCTTTCATGACCGCTTTCGGCGTGATCATCTACACCGCAGTCGCCAGCGCACTATGGCCTGTACGCGCTGTCGATAACACGCAGCTTCTTGCACGCAGCGCCGCCGCTAGCTACGCCAGAGCGTTTCGTCTATTACACGATGACAATGAACGATCTGACGACGCGCTCCCCGAGGTGATCGGTGGGCTAGTGGAGGATGAGGCTGCCTTCAAGAGTAACTTCACGACGGTCCGTCGCTACTCCGACGCTATCGCCGCCTATCAAAGGGAATGGGACTGTATCGTGGCTTGCCACGAGGAACTGCAATCATTGTTGCTGCCTGCACTGAGGGAAGATACACGGTCCGCAGAGGAGCTGGCGCCCTACATTGAAGACTACGACGGCATGGTACGGCGTATCGAACGGCTGTTCGCTCAGCTACAATCGCAACCTGCTGACGAACTGAGCGCCGAGGACCTCTCACCTGTAGACGTACAGATCAATTCACAAGCACTGCGTGAGGCACCACACCTGCTTGTCGGCAGCGTGCTGGCCAGGGCTCAACTCCTTCGCAAGCTACAAGCGAATCTGCTAGAACTAAATAGCGCCTGGAACAGCATTCTGAACGCAGGCGGTGAATTCACCTCTTCCCGGCGACCCAGCCGCAGCCCCAGTTTCATCTGGTGGGATGCCGAGAACGCCAAAACGGCCGTACGCATGTTCATCACATTTTGGCTTGCAACGACAGTATGGATCCTGGTCAACCCTGCGCTCGGCTTTACTTTCGTCGCGCTCAGTGCTGTTCTGGTATTACTGGTCTCCTACACACCCGCCACTCCCACTATGCTGATCATCCTATTCACGCTGGGCTTTGCCTTTGCGCTTCCCGCCTACATCTTTCTGCTTCCTCAAATGACCCATTGGCTGGAGCTCGCCACGTTCATGTTTGCCTATGCATGCTTCGGGTACTTTGTCTTTCAAGGGCCGGTTTCGCTGTTTTATATGCTAGGGCTTTTTATTCTTAGCATACAAAACACAATGAGCTACCACGTCGATTTTCTGCTATTGGCGGTCGTCAATCTTTATATGCTGTGCTCCCTACTCATTATCAGCACGCATTTTCCCTTCAGCAGCAAGCCTGAAAAACTGTATCCCGTGCTGTGCAAACGTTTCTTCCGCTACACCGCACTGGCACTGGAGGCGCCGCTGAAAGGTCGGCGTTTCGGCGGTAGAGCAAGCGCAATATCACTGGCAGTCGTTAACATCAAACTGCAAGGTTGGGGAAGCAAAATTGCGAAGCGTGATTTCCAAGAGAGTATGATCAGAGACATCAGCCGACTTAACGATGCCTGCGAGTTATTGCATTCGCAGTTGACTGTTTTGCAGCGCCGCGGTGCCGAGTTTAGTGGCAATCGCTTGATTGAGAACGCTTATCGCGATGGTAGGCCAGCCCTTTTGCCGGCGCTATCGCGCAGCCTGGCAGACGATGGCGATGATTCGGAAGCGCGATTTCACAATGTAGAAACAACCGTCTCTAGCATCAATGCGCAGCTCGACGTTCTGCGGGATGAAACTACTCTTCAGCGGTACGGGCGTGGCGAAATCGCTGATTTTTTTGTCTACCTGAATCTTCAACACGCGATTCTGCTAAGCCTCCAGCGTTGCTTTCACGCAAAGGCAGCAATTGACTGGGAAGAATTGAAGAGAAAGAGATTTTGAGACGCCCTGGCGCAAAACAAGTTGACTTCCGTCACCTAAGGGGCCTTGGCCTAGTCGCACTGTTGTTATTGAACGCGTGCACTGTTGTTGGCCCCGATTATCAGGGTGTCTCCGCCCCATTGCTACCGCGCAGCTGGGATCCGGATGCGGCAGCCACTCACAGCAAAGAAACTGCGGCCTGGTGGCTGCTGTTTGAAGATGACGTACTCACCGAATTGATTCAGCTTGGCGCTAGTCAGAACCTATCACTGGAAGCCGCGGGCTTGAGAATCGTTCAGGCACGCGCAGTGCTGGGCATAAGTGACTCGCTGATCTACCCCCAACAGAGCCAGATCAACAGTGACTTTACATATATCTACCGGGATGAGGACGATTTTACCTCCGCTTCCGCCACCTATGACGTGGGCTGGGAGTTGGATATTTGGGGCAAATATGCGAGGGGCATCGAATCTGCTGAAGCCAGGCTGTATGCCAGTATTGCGTCCTATCGTGATGTACTGGTGACCGTTTGTGCTGAGATCGCGCGCAATTATATAAACTACAGAACCGCGCAGGAACGTATCTATCTATCCGAACGCAATATCGCTATTCAGCAGCGCGTCGTAGAGATGACGCAGGTGCAGTTTGATTCTGGCAATGTCTCCGAACTGGATGTGCAGCAGGCCAAAACACAACTCTATGCGACCCAAAGCGCCCTACCCGCGCTAAACATAAGCCGTCTGCAGGCACGCAACGCCATCGCCGTTCTGGTGGGAGCCAGGCCAGAAGATGTCGAACCGCTGCTGAATTCGAGTGATACCCGTGAACGCGTCAGCATCGACGAAAGCATTCTGGCCATATCGCGCGAGGAAGATTTGTCTGGGGATTATGGGGCGATTTCGGTCATTCCGACGGCCCCTGTGCCCGCAAGTACCATCAGTTCACAGCTCATACTGCGCCGCCCCGATTTACAGGTAGCCGAACTGCAGGCGCGCGCGCAAAGTGCAGATATCGGGTTTGCTGAAGCGGATCTCTATCCACAGTTTTTTCTGTTTGGTTCCGTGGGTGTCAGTCAAACGGTGCGAGCCGGCGACAGCTTCGATGCCAGCGATGCTCTCACCGCTGCGATCGGGCCGGGCTTAAGCTGGAACATCTTCCAGTTTGATCGCATCAAGAATCAGGTGCGGATAGAGGACGCCCGTTTTCAGGAAAGCCTGGCAAATTACAATCGCACCGTGCTGGAAGCGATCAACGAGGTAACAATCGCACTCGAGGCCTACCAAAACAACCTGGAGCGAAGTGAAATCAACCTTCGGGGTGTGCAGGCATCGATTCGTGCTTTCAATATTTCGGCCAACCAGTACAGCAATGGATTGGTCAACTATCAAAGGCTCTTGAGTACCGTTGAAAACATGACGATACGAGAAGACAGCTATGCCCAGACCCGCGGCAGCATGGCTAATCAGATCGTTGCCTTATACAAGGCACTGGGAGGCGGCTGGGAGCCCTTTGCAGCGCAACCCGTCGTCTCTCCCGAGGCTATCGAGCAAATGAAGTCGCGTATTGACTGGGGTGATCAGCTCGAGCCTGATACGCTGAGCGGGGCCGACCGCGATGACTAACTACCCCCATGAACTGGCATTGGGTGATGTCTATGTCTCGCCTTTTCTGCCTGTATTTTCACTTGCGCTCATCGCCGCTTGGTTAACGTCGATCTTACTGAACAAGCTGCGACTGTCTCGCTACATTAGCTACCCCTCTCTCACCTTTATAGCGTTCCTGGCACTCTACATGCTGCTGATGGATGCGTTCTGGATTCGAATATAGGAGCCATCCGCCTTGAAGTTCATCAAAAAACTGGTACTCAGCCTTTTCAACCTCGCGGTCATAGGTGCCATAGCCTGGTATTGCTATGAACGATTTGAAATTTATTTTACTAACCCATGGACTCGCGACGGCCAGGTCCGCGGACAAGTCATTCAAGTTGCCCCGCGTATATCAGGCCCTATCACAAATATCGCCGTCATCGACAACCAATATGTTCAGCGGGGCGATCTCTTGTTTGAAATCGATGCGAGATCATTTGAAATTGCCGTCGCACAGGCGAAAGCCAGGCTGCAGCGCGATCGGATTAATTCAAAAGCATCAAAGATCGAGTACGATCGGCTGCTTGAGATTGCCAAAAAAGATGCTGGTGCGGTGTCGGCGAAAGATCTGAACCGGCGCGAGGCGAATTATCTGCAGTCCTTGAGTCAAATTGAGGTGGGGGAAGAAGATCTGCGCAATGCCGAACTGAACCTGAGTTATACGCAAGTGCACGCCGCCGTTGATGGCTATATTTCCAATATCAATTTTCAGATCGGCGATCAAGCGGTTGCCAACAATCCCATCGTTGCTCTGGTAGACAGCAATAGCTTCTGGGTTTTCGGTTATTTTAGAGAGAGTGAAGTCGGGGATATTGCCATTGGCGATCAAGCCAAGGTCACGCTGATGGCCTATCCTGACCAACCCCTCTCTGGCACAGTTGAATCTATTGGCTGGGGCATCGCCCCTTCCGATGGCAACACGGGCTACAACTTGCTGCCCAGCATCAAGCCGGTGTTCCAGTGGATTCGATTGGCTCAGCGAATACCAGTGCGTGTCGAGTTAGGGCCGCTCCCGGATAACGTTGAG
>JBCDFM010000071.1:0-16732 GCA_039178015.1 Pseudomonadota bacterium | reverse complement strand
TCAGCGAAGCGAATACAGGTTTCTCCACGTTCTCCGTCAGGGCAGCGCACGTTCGGAAACATCTCGATCGCCGCACCTGTGACATGCCCGCCCATAGAAAAACCCATAATGAAACGGCGCTCAGGTTCACCAACCTCCTCGGAAAAGATGCGTGCCAGACGGTTGCTGCTTTCTACGCCATCTTTAACGTCATAGCAATTCTTGGCATAGCTGGACGCCGCCCAGGCGAAGCCTTGCTCCAACAAATACTCTCTAATGGGCACATTATCGACAGTCAGAGGTGGCAGCTCATCGGTGCATCGTCCTCTAAATCCATGTGCGTAGATCACGAGATCACCGTTCCAATTTATGGGTACTTCATACCGATAAACGGCTCCCTTACTATCCACACCTTCTTTCATCATGAGTGTAAAAGCTGTTTCCTCAAAAGGTTGGGATTCGCCGATTTCGAAAGTGCGGCTATCCTGTGGGATGACTACCGACCGCTGGGCATAGGCGAAAGAGGTTAGTGCAACGCTGACTATCAGCGCGGTAAGAAATCTGATCATAGGACTGTCCTGGTTGTTACTTTTATCTTTATTATCGTTTTAACTACGAACAGGCTGTTCCAGCGGATCAACCCTCGGCGACGCTGCATGTTACACGGATGACAGCAGAGGGCAACCCCAAGCATCCATAGCGCTTAAGGTCTGAAATAAACGCAAAGAAGGATAATTTTATGTTCCACAGCGATAGCGCCACTTCAGGTATCGGCGCTCCTTCGCCAATTCCACTTCTCCTCGCTATCGATCAACCTTTGCGCAGTTAGCTTTACGCTGGTAGACAGCTCGGATAGTTACTACACTCTCTGGATCGTGTTCTGGATATGCATAGCGGCGGTGCCCAGACAGTGGAAGCCCCGCCAGAAAAAGCTCAAACCGGGTTAAATAGGAATCTAGGATATGAAGCCAGGGCGCTACCTAGCGTGTTTCCTCATGATACTAATGCAGCCAAGTCAAGCCGAATCAAACCTCCCGGAGGGCTTTGTCTTTCTGGATGGGTTTGTGCCTGGCATTGTCCTCGATATTCGTTACTTCAGTGACAACAACTTTGTCGGTAGACCGATAGACGGATACGAGTCTGCTCGCGCGGTAAGCACTATTGAGGCAGCGCGTGCACTGAGACAGGTACAACAGGACCTCGCTCAGTTTGATCTTGGACTAAAGGTATTTGATGCCTACCGACCACAGCGCGCTGTTAACGAGTTTGTGCGCTGGGCAGATAACTTAACCGACCTGAAAACCAAAGCCGCTTATTATCCGGACGTCGACAAAAGCCAATTGATCCCGGAGGGGTATATCGCTGCCCGCTCCAGCCACAGCCGCGGCAGCACTGTGGACCTCACGCTCGTAGCTACAAGAGACGGTATCAATACACCCTTGGATATGGGCAGCCCCTTCGACTACTTTGGGCCCGAATCCTGGCCGGATTATCCGGATCTAACAGCCCAACAGCGCGCAAACAGAATGCTGTTACAGTCTGTGATGACGGCACATGGTTTCTCGCCCTATGCACAGGAATGGTGGCACTTCACACTGCAGAATGAGCCTTTCCCAGAGCGGTATTTCGACTTTCCGATTCCCTGATTGGCCGCTATGAATACGACCAACCGCCCTGATCAATCCGACCCACTGTACGGCTGGGTAATGGTGTTTGTCGTTTTTATGCTGAGCGGTTTGTCATTCGGTGCCATGGGCGCTATCTCGGTTTTCCTCAAACCACTGTCCGCCGAGTTTGGATGGGACAGAGGAGCCACGTCGCTGGGCTATACCGCCATTGCGTTCTCTTCTGCTGCGTTTGGTATTGTTTGGGGGCATATTGCCGATCGAGTCGGCTCACGCTGGTTTGGTTTGATCGCTGCACTAACCATGTCGGCCAGCTTGTACATGCTTAGCTCGCAAACGTCGCTTCTGCACTTTTACCTGTTCTATTTTATCTTCGGCGCATTCGGCAATGCACTGGCCTATGCGCCTCTGTTTGCCAACGTGGGTTTCTGGTTCCATCGCAACCCCGGGCTGGCATTGGGTATTACAGCCTCTGGAGGCGCTATCGGACAGGGTATTGTTCCCTACTTTGCGGGTATTGCGATTGCTGAGCATGGCTGGCAGTGGGCCTATGAAGCGATGGCGCTGAGTTACTTAATCATTGCCTTACCCATTGCGTTTTTGGTGCGAGAGTCACCTCATCGGGAAAAGGCGCGCACATCTGTGGTGATTGAAGAGCGGCGCTACGCACTCTCTGAAAAAGAAGTCATCGCCTGGCTTTCAATTGCGGTCATTTTCTGCTGCAACTGCATGGCTGTGCCGATTGTCCATACCGTGCCAATGCTCACAGATTCAGGGCACTCGCTCGAACTGGCCACGAGAGTGCTGCTGGTCTTGATGCTGGCCGGCGGCGCGGGCAGGATTCTTGCGGGAAAACTCTGCGATGTGATCGGTGCGCTGCCTACCTATATTGTGATGTCAGCAGGACAGACCGTATCCGTGTTTGCCTTTCCCCATCTCAACGGCCCCGCCGCTTTATATGCATTGGCCATCTTTTTTGGCTTCACTTACTCAGGGGTTATGTCGAGCATACTGGTCTGTGTGCGGATGATGGTCTCGGCGCGCTATGCGGCCCGTGCGATGAGTATTACCACGTTTTTTGGATGGTCGGGGATGGGTCTTGGTGGTTTCTTCGGCGGATACTTCTTTGACATGCACGGCGACTATCACTGGTCGTTTGCCTTCGCCTCCATAATGGGCATCATCAATATCGCCATTTTATTGGCATTTTATTCAAGATTCAGACGTCAAGAAGCGCTGCAAGCGGTGGCTACCTGAATCACCCCATGGTGCGAACCGACTCTTCAAGGCATTGAAGCGTTTTGAGCGAGATTAGCGGGCGCGGAACTGTTCGCAAACCGATAACAAATATTCAACATCGTTCATGGTCACATCCTGGTGAAACACCCAACGGGTACCCGATGTACGAATCCCGTTTCGCAGCAGGTGTTCCTCAAGCCCAGGAACATTCATATCAGTGGAAAGCATCACCATGTTAGTTTGAGGTTGTTCCGATAGGTGGATATTCGGTGAATCATTTAGCCTTTCTGCCACGATCACCGCCTTCTCATGATCTTCTACCAGTCGCTGTACATGGTTTTTTAGCGCGTACAGACCAGCCGCCGCCAGCATTCCGGCCTGTCGCATACCGCCTCCGAGCATCTTACGCCAGCGTCGAGCGCGGGCTATGACATCGGCGTCGCCGACCAATACAGAGCCCACAGGGCAGGCCAAACCCTTGGAAAGGCAGAATGAGACCGTATCAAAATGCTGACAGATAGCCTCGACTGGGCTGTCCAAAGCCACGGCGGCATTGAATACCCTGGCGCCGTCTAGGTGACGCGCCAGATTATATTTTTGAGCCAGCTCCGCATACTGGCGAAGATAGTCCAGAGATAAAACCTTGCCGCCCTGAGTATTTTCCAGGCAGATTAATCGCGTGATTGCATAGTGTTCATCATCAGGTTTGATGGCCTGCTCTACATCGGTAAGAGACAAGGAGCCATCTTGCTGAAGAGGGAGCGTATAGGGCTGTATACCGCCCAGTACCGCCGCACCACCAGCCTCGTATAGATAGGTGTGAGCACCCTGGCCCACGATGTATTCATGGCCTCGATGACAATGACTGAGCAACGCCATTAAATTCGACTGGGTTCCGCTAGTGGCAAATACCGCCGCTTGTTTGCCCGTCAACTGAGCCGCGAACTGCTCCAACTCGTTTACAGTTGGATCTTCGCCGTATACATCGTCGCCTGTTTCGGCGAGCATCATGGCTTCTCGCATCGCCTGAGTCGGGCGGGTGACGGTATCGCTTCGCAAATCGATCATATCTTCAGAGACATCCCGCGTGGTGCTAGGGCCTTCCTTTTTTAAAACTGGGTGAAGAATCACCAACTGGTCAACGATGTGAGCAAGGCACTGTCGGCACTAATTATAGAAAAGTCCAGTTCCTCTTTGACAGCAGGCCCGGCGTTTCCGATAAATGAAGACCGCGTTCGATTATAGCTGGTATCTGACAACCGGCAGAAATGACTGATTTACGGCGACTGAGCAGCTGGAACAGGGATATCTCCAAAGCGATCCATAGCCAGGGCAGAGCGGCATTTTTCCCTGCTCTGATCCGGGCAATCCTGGGCCAGGTCAAAGCACACTACCCACAGGTATGGCTCTATCACAGAGACCTGCCGCCACGCGTTCTGTATCACGAGATTCCAAAACACGCCATCGAGAAACAGATAGTGCGCTATTTAGACGGTCCCTATACGGAAGATCCTTTTTACAGGCTATCTATGAATCGTCCCAGAGCAAAGATCTATCGGCTGTCAAGAATCACCACTGGCAGACTGCAAGAGTCTGACTACTACCGCAACTACTATGCCGATACGGGTGCAATCGATGAAATCGCCTTTCTGACAAAATTGAAAGATGGCAGCGTGATCAACCTGGATATCATGCGCCTGCCAGGCGAAGGGGAGTTCACCGATGGGGAATTCAAAGATCTTTCACTGCTAGCCGAACCGATCTCCGCGCTAATGCTAAGCCACAGCGAACACGAGAAGTTTGCCGCGACACACCTGATACAACCCGGCATTGATTATCAGATCGATCTGGCATTCAGAACCTTCGGCGCCTCGAAACTCACTCCCAGGGAAAAAGCCGTGCTGGAATTGATGCTCAGAGGTTACAGCCCGGAAGTCTCCGGCGAAAAGCTGGGCATTGCGCTGGAGACCGTGCGGCGGCATCGAAAGAACATCTATCATAAACTGGATGTCAGCTCGCAGACGGACATATTTTCTCTGTTTATCAATGCCATGTCCTGTCTGGCTGAGGCGGCCGGTGAAGATCCGTTATCGGTCTACATGTCACCTCGCTAGAGATCGAGCTTCATCCCCCGCTACAATGGCGTGCAACCAAAACTCTCGCTGACCCAAAACGCTCTCTGATGACCCTATCGCTGTCAAAAGCCCAGGCTCGCAAGCTGGTTCTGAATGCGCAAAGGCTGCCCCCTCGACAGCGAGCCGGTTCTGCGATCGACGCCACGCTGGACGCAATTGAACACTTAGGCTACATCCAAATTGATACCATTTCTGTCATTCAGCGCGCACACCACCACACCTTGTGGAATCGTAACCCCCGCTATTGCCCTTCCCATCTGGATGATCTCGTCGCGAGAGGCAGGGTGTTCGAATACTGGTCGCACGCGGCCGCCTACCTGCCCATGCGCGACTATCGCTTCTCACTACTGCGCAAGCGCGCCATTGCCGAGGGCACATTGGATCACTGGGGAAAACGCGACAAGCGTTTGATGCGCAATATCCTGACGCGCATCGCCCGCGAGGGTCCACTCATGGCTCGGGATTTTGAGCATAGCGGGGATAAAGTCGGCGATTGGGCACAAAAGCCCGCAAAGCGGGCCCTAGAGTATCTTTTCATGCAGGGCGATCTGATGACGGCAGGGCGCCGAGGCTTCCAGAAAGTCTATGATCTCACAGAGCGAGTGTTGCCACCTGACACGGATGTTTCAGTCCCAACTGAAGAAGAGTACGCCCGTTTTCTGATAAGCAGCTACTTGCGAGCCAATGGCCTGGGTCAACCCGCTGAGATGACGTATTTGTTGAAGGGGAAAAAGAGGGTCGTGAAGGAGACGCTACAACTTATGCTGGTCGCGGCGGAGCTCATCGAAGTGCGGGTGGGAGAGCACAGATACTACGCCTTACCCAGCGCGGGGTCGCTGCTGGATCAGCCCCTATCGCGTTCGAAAGCAAAAATTCTTTCGCCTTTCGATAATTTGCTTATCCAGCGCAAGCGCATGCAGGCACTGTTCGATTTTGATTATCAACTCGAGTGCTATGTGCCAGCAGCCAAGAGAAGATACGGCTATTTCTGTTTACCCGTGCTATACAACGGAGCGCTCTCGGGTTTGATCGACTGTAAGATCAATAAGGTCAACGCTACGCTGGAGATCAAGACCCTCATAATGGACTCGCGTATTGTCGGTTCTGAATCCTTCGCTGTCGCACTTGGCAAAGAGCTCATGCATTTTTGTGCTTTTAATCAGTGCCTTGGTGTAACGCTACCAACATGCGCTCCCGCAAGTCTGACATCTAATTTGAAGGCAATACTGCGGTAAGTCTGCGCATACTCGGCGCTGAACTAGAGCGGTTGCAAATACGCAAAAACGCAGCTTCAGCCTTTGCGAAAACCATACAGAACTCTCACACTACCGAGGGCCTGAAACTCAGATTTCGTAAGCAAATGACAGGATGTACCGTCTTGGGGCCGATGTTCCAACCCGAGTGGCAGCAAATGCGTCGGTATCGGTAACCTGGGTCAGGCGGTAATCCTCGTCAGTGACGTTGTCCACGTTCAGCTGGACTTTCCAGCCGTCTTGCTTGTAGTAAGTACCGAGATCTATCTGGTACCAGTCATCATATTGACTGCGATTCTCCAAACTGATGAAAACCTCATCGACGTAGTAAGCACCTCCACCCAGGCCCAACACGCCTTCTCCTATGTCAAACTCATAGAAGGTAAACACATTAAAGCTGTTGTCCGGTACCCCCGGGAACGCATTGCCTTCCGGAAAAAGTGAATTGAACTCGCCAACGCCGCCCTCTTTCACTTCAGAATCAATATAGGAATATCCCGCCTGCACTCGCCACTGGGGGGTAATAAAGCCCACCGCTTCCAGTTCCAGGCCCTGGCTTTGAACTTCACCAATATTGGTATAGAACTGCTCAGGCGGTGGCGCATCCGGATTGACTATAAACGCAAGATCCTGCTTCTGGATACGATACAAAGTGGCTGTGAGCAATAGCGAATCGTTCGGCTGCCATTTGGAGCCCAACTCCCAGGCGGTTGAGGTTTCGGGATCAATAGAATCGCCGTTTTCCCGCAGCCTTCCCGCGGAGTTGGTGTACCCCTCCGAATAGCTTACGTAAAATGAGAGATCCTCGTGATGCGTGTAGATAATACCAGTACGGTAGCTGATATCGTCGTCGTCAAAGTCGTCCAAACCATCTTTATATTTTGAATATCGTCCACCAATAAGCCAGGCCCAGTGCTCATTGAAGGTAATGTAATCCAGTAAATTAACACCCGTCTCATCAAACTCCTGATTGGTGCTGGTGCCGCGATCGACTAAACCAAAAATAATGTCGTCGCCGATCACGATTTCCTGGTCATTGGGGTTCACAGGGCGCGTATCCGGGGTGAAATACTCGCCTGTTGATATATCAAAGCGCACGAAACGGTCTCCACGGAAGCTGGTTGATTCGGTTGAGAATTCCTCATAGGACGCTGATAGCAAGACTTGGTGATCGAACCCAAAGACGTCATCAAACACGAAGGTGTTCTTCAAGTTATAACGAGTGGTTTCACCAGTACCTTCCGACCTCCTAGGTTCTATATTTACCTGTGACTCCTCTGCAGTTCCTGGCGCACCTACAATCGTTGCGTCAGCTTGGATCGGGCGAGGCGATGAATCCACATTGGTCTTATCGTTTTCGGTGTAATTGAAGTCAAACTCCACAGACCAGACATTATTCATCTGCCGACTGGCGAAAAAATACACGCGGGAGGATTCCGCAGTGGTTTTCCTATTCCAATCGGGGATACCAAAAAACTGGTCTTCGTCGAGCAAATTGCCATAGAAATAACCGTCGACGGAATTGCCCTGCAGCACCTGACCGCGATCCTGGGTGTAGTCGTCGTCGATATATTCATAGCCAAGAAAAATGCTGGTTTGTTGATCGGGATGCCAGACGATGCTGGGGTTGAGCAGCAGGCGCTTGCGAAAGACCTCGTCTCGAAAGCTATCTGAGTCTTGATAAGCCCCCACAATGCGCCCTGCAAACTGTTCATTACTATCAAACGCGCCTGTGGCATCTAATTCGACCTTTTTAAACGCGTCGCTGCCGTACAGCAGCTCGACATTGGCGGTGCGCTCCACCTCCGGTCGTTTGGTGACGTAATTTACGATGCCGCCCGGTTCGCCCTGACCATAGAGAAGCGCAGACGGCCCTTTGAGCACCTCGATACGGCCTATATTGGCCGTCTCGGTGGAAGGGATATTCGATGCATTCAAAGGATTGTTAACGCGAGCGCCATCCTTATAGATGGACTGTGATGCATTAAACCCACGAATAGAGAACTGTTCCTCACCACCGTTGCCTGTTTTGAATTTGTTGACCCCGGCGACATTGCGCAGGGCATCATCTACATTGTTGACCTGCTGATCTTTTAAGAGGTCCTCCGTGATTACACTTATCGCTGCCGGCGTTCTGAGAAGTTCAACGTTCAGACCCATGGCAGACTCGGCTGTATCTAGCCGATAGTCTCGCTTGTGGGCGGTCACGAGTACCTCTTCGAGCTCACCCTGGGCCAGAGCGCCTAGCGGGTGCACAAGCACCAGGCCCATAGAAAGAGAGCGCATGATTGCCGTGCGTAAGGGCGCTAGAGAATACTGAGACATGACAAAAACTCGAATGCTGGAAGTGAGAGTGATCAAACGGGTTCGGAACTTGAGAATGATTATCATACACGAGTAAGGCAGGGGTCCATAGGGACCAGGGCTCATGGATACAGCGCATCTGCACTCCCCTGAAAACACAGCCCCGTCAGTAACTGGGTGTTTAAGGATTTGCATGATCTGGTGCGTCCAACGTCACGAATCTGATTTTCCCATCCATCTTCGAGCAGCCAGCAGCCAAATCAGATCTTTTCTAGATCCAGTAGGTGATTAATGCGGTGAATTACCATAATCCGTGTTGCTAATGAGAATGATTCGTATTAGTGTATAGAAAAGATGAGCCACGATAAGATGGGGTAATCCTCAATGCGTCTACGTTTTCTCTGCAGCAATCATCGGAACTGGCTGGAATCGGACCATACTGCCGCGCACGACTCCTGGCTGCGAAGCTACGAACACGCCACCATATTTCTCAGCACAGACGAGCGCAATCACGCGGTCAACTACGCTGGCTGTGCGCTCGAAACCGCCGAGCTGCTGCTTTTCAACCATAAGCAACATTCTGAAGACGATGTCAGACGCTTCGTGGGTTCAGCGATTTTATTATGCAAATCTCTGATCCACGCGGACCAACACCGCCTCGTATGCGGCGTTGTGGGCGGATCTATCGCCCGGCTGGAAGAGTTGGTGCTCGATGGCATCCAACGCACTGCCGCCCTCAAAGGCTGCCAAGAGTTGCTGACCGTGTTTGACAACCAGGATGCAGCCATGCCAAGTCAATACGACAGTTTGTCGACACTGGGTATGCAGGCTCCATCTTCTATGACATTGCAGTAATAATGTAGCAAAAGACACACTTGCATCCGGTTACAGAACACACATCTAACTACCGGACCCACATAACCGATTACCAGCTGACGAACCTCTGTAGACCATAGTCTGGCGAATGGTGTTACTGTTATCAGCGTAGCCTGCACTTGCCTCTTTGCAGCTTAGTGATGCTCGTTTAGCAGCTCCTGCTCGCGCTCGCTTTGAAACTGCTTCTGATAAAGATCAAAGTAACGACCGCGCAATGCCAGCAGTTCGCTGTGACTGCCCTGTTCCACCAGCGCGCCTTTATCGATCACCACAATATTATCAGCCGATCGAATCGTGGACAGGCGGTGAGCAATGACAAAACTGGTTCGATCGCGCAGTACCGACTGTAGGCTCCGCTGCAGCAGGTGTTCGGTTTGCGTATCCACCGATGAGGTCGCCTCGTCCATGACCAGGATTTGCGGGTTGCCTATGACGGCGCGCGCAAAGGAGATCAGCTGCTTCTGGCCGGTGGAGAGGTTGTTACCGCCCTCCTGGATTTCAGTGTCATAGCCCTTCTCCATCTTCATGATGATGTCGTGCACGTTGACAGCTCGCGCAGCCTCGATCACTTCTTCATCAGTGGCATCCAGCTTGCCGTAGCGGATATTGGACGCCACCGTGCCAGTAAACAAAAAAGGCGTTTGCAGCACAATACCGAGATTGGACTGCAACCACGACAGGCTACGATTAAGATAGCTTTCGCCATTGATTAGGATCTCGCCGGCGGTGGGCTCATAAAAACGACACAGCAGGCTCACAACCGTTGTTTTACCTGAGCCCGTTGCACCAACCAGAGCTACAGTGGAACCCGCCTTCACGTTCAGACTGAAATCATTCAAGACCGGCTCCTCAGGTTTATACGAGAAGGAGACGTGCGAAAACGCAATATCGCGTATCACCCCCGGCCCACCATCAAGTGTCTCTGCGCCCGTGTCGCGAACCTCCTGCATGCGCGCCTGCACCGCCGCTGAATCCACAATCTCCGGCTCCACCTGCAATAGACCGATCACTCGCTCCACGCAGGCGGTGGTGCGCTGCAGTTCCGCAAGCTGTTCAGAGACCTCCAGCATGGGGTCCATCAGCGTGCGGGAGTAAGTCATAAAAGCTATAAGCGTTCCCAGTGTCAGCGCACCGGCAATGACTTCAACCCCGCCCAACCACAGTGCTATTCCCGTCGAAATACTCACAAAAATATTCACGAAGGGAAAAAACGCCGACGAAAGCAGCAGGTTGTACATGGACTGGTGATACATGGTTTTGGAATCTTCGCGAAACTCGCTCAGATTCTTGTCTTCCCGCACCAGCACCTTGCTGGTTGGAATACCGGCGATGCCCTCGTTGTAGACGGCGGTCAAACGACTATTGGTACGCCGCACTTGTCGCGAGCTGGTCAGAATACGCTTGTTGAACCACCAGGCGATAGCCGCCAAAAAGGGTGACAGCGCCAGCACGATCAGCCCCAGCTTGAAGTCCAAGATGAGCAGCACAACGAAGACACCCAGTATCAATGGCACACCCCAAAACAGATCGAGCGTGCCCCAGGCGACAATGCGCGCTATACGCGCGGTGTCTGAGGTAACTCTCGCCAGGAGCCAGCCCACCGCGTTTTTGTCAAAAAACGAGAACGACAGGCTCTGCAGATGTTCGAAGCTTTGCTTTCGCAGGTCGTACATCAGGTTCATCGACAACCTGCCCGCCAGACGAATGAACGAGCGAATACACACCACCACTGTCACCAATACGGCGATATAAAGCAGCGCATACTTCATCAAATTGATCTGCGGGCCCAGCGCCTGAATATCATCTACCACGGCTTTGGTGATCAGCGTCAGTGAGGCCTCCATCCCCGCCGTGACCAGCGCCACAATAATCAGGCGATGAAACAAGGCCTTGTTGGGCCCATAGGCCATGAGAAACAAGCGCTTCCAGGCGCCTTTTTGTGCGGGCGTACTATTTAGTGTATCCATTATCCTATCCTTCTTACGCCAAACGCGGTTCTTCTAATACGCTTTGAAACTCCTGATCCTGACCGGACTGTATCGCCCACAAGTCGCGGTAGAATCCAGCCTGTCTGACCAGACTGTCATGGTGACCCTGGGCCGTTAAGCGCCCATCCTGCATGACCAAAATACGATCCGCTTCGCGACACACGCTGATGCGGTGCGTAATGATCAGGAGCGTTTGATCTCCGCGTTTGCGGTGCAGGGCCTGAACAATATGGCGCTCTGTGGCGGAGTCCACTGCACTCAGGGTGTCGTCCAGTATCAGTATCGGCTTGCCCTGAAGTAGGGTTCGCGACAGCGTGACCCGCTGTTTCTGGCCACCACTTAAGCTCACACCTCGCTCACCGATCACCGTTTCATAGCCACGGCTGAAACCCTGAATGGTGTGATGCACAGAGGCGTCCCGGCTGGACAGAATCATTTGCTCATCCGTGGCGGTCAGCCGACCGAACTTAATGTTTTCACGCAGGCTGCGACTGAACAGAAACGGTTCCTGCAGCAGCGTACCAATCTGATCGCGCACGGTTCGCCTGGGTATGGTGCGCAGCTCAACGCCATCCATCTGGATTGATCCGGTCTCGTAGTCGTAGAGCCGCATCAGCAGGCTGATCAGCGTGCTCTTACCGGCACCGGTTGGGCCAACGATCGCTATGGTCTCTCCGACGTTGATTTGTAGATTAACGTCGTGCAGCACCGGTTTTGCAGGATCGTAACCAAAGGTCACATTGTCAAAGCGAATCTGGCCATGCAGGGTGGTATCGACGGGAGCCGATGCGCCTTCGTCTGTCTCTTCCGGCACGTTTAGAATTTCCTGTATGCGACCGATCGAGACCGTTGCCTTGCTGGCTTCACTTAGTTCCTGACCCAGCTGCCGAATAGGCCACACCAGCATCGTGGTGTAACCAATAAACGCAAAGTACGTCCCCATGGAGACCTGTTCGTTGGCGACTAACCAGCCACCCCCAATCAACAACAGACCACTCTGGGTGAGACACAACAGATCCGACAAAGACCAAAATTCCGACAACATACAAATCAATCGGTAGTTCAAATCGCTGTAGCGCCGATTCTTTTCTTCGAACTTTTCGCATTCATGCTGCTGTCGTGCAAAGGCCCTCACGACGCGTATCCCAGTCAGGTTTTCCTGCACAATATTGGTCAGTTCACCCTCGGCCTCATCAACCTGCTGAAATAACAGCTTGATACGTCCAAAAAAGATCCAGGCGAAGAAAAATACGATCGGTATCAGGCACAGAGACAGCACGCTTAGCGCGACACTTTCGAAGAACATTAATGGCACGAAGATCAATATCAGAATCACAGTGCGACCAATATTCATAACCTGTACCGTCAGAAACTCCCTTAAGGTGTCGATATCCGAAGTGCAGCGCTGCAGAATATCTCCACTATCGGCCTGGCCCAAATAACGCTGGGGCAGTCGATGCAGGTGGGCAAACAGCCGGTTACGCAAATCGCGTACGGTTGTCTCGCAGGCTTTGGCGGCCAGAAAATCCTTCAGATACATGAACAGGCCGGACACCAGAGTCGCGCCGACAATGGCCAGACCGGCAATCCACAGGTTTGCGGCGAGTCCTTCAGTCCCCCCCACCAGCAGAATCAGAGCATCAACCCAGCCCGTTTGATCGCCGGGCGTGCCATCAATGACCTTATCGATCACCACCTTACCTATAGCCGGTACCAGGAACATGAAGAAGGTAGCAATGCCAACAGAGGCTACCGATCCCAGGTAGTACCATTTTTCGGCACGAATGAGTTCCGCCAGTACCCGTGTTTTATGCTTAGACTTTGTCACAGTGTTCTTCCCAAAAGCGTGTTTTTGGGCCCAAATCAAAAAAGCCCGCGAGAGGCGGGCTTTTCAAAACAACGGTGTGACAGTTGTAGGTTGTGAACAAGCCCGCTATCTGACGGGCTCGAAACTGGAATTCAGATTCTACCCGTCAGATCATGTAAACCGGTGACCCGGCTCTCTTGTGTCTTTGAATGACGGCTACCATCATGTTGAATCCTGTTTGACTGTTTTGTGGTTGGCGTTTTGCCCAACCGGCGCTGGCGCACAATGTAGGTCAGAGACAGGATTTTTGCAAGCCCAATGGTCAGTGAATTGCGTGAATTATTTTAATCTTTGCAAGCAACTGCCCTCTCAACGTACATTACCGGCAGCACACTCGACAGGCTAAGGCTCAGCTTGGCAACGGTTTGCGGCTAATCAATACCATCGTTACTGCGCCAATCAAAACAAAGACTCCACACTATGACGCAATTCAAACTGCAGCAAAAATACGGATATCCAAGCAGAGCGATGATCTGTCTGTTAACTTCATTGACGTTAATACCCAGTTCGCTAGCCACACCTGTCGTGGAGACCTTGCTACAGACGAAAACAGCCTGGAATGGTGACGCTATCGCCTATCCGAAGGGCCCCCCTCAGATTACAGCGACCCTGATTACGCTGGAACAGGGAGAACAAACCCCCTATCACTGTCATCCCGTGCTGATGATGGCATACATTTTGAGCGGGTCACTGCGGGTAGAAACTCAAGATGGCGATTCTAAACTGCTAGTTAAGGGCGATGCTCTGGTTGAAGTGATGAACACCCCCCATAGAGGCACCGTTATCGACGGACCGGCAGAAATACTCGTCTTCTATGCCGGTACCGCAAATGCACCGCACTCAGTTTCGCCTGACAGCGATGAAGCAGCACTCTGGGAATGCCAGCACGAACACTCACCGCATGTGTCAGAGACTAAGATGACAGACTCAGCCCCAGTAAATGCAACAGATTACCCTGAGCAACAGGAGACACCATGAGCTACGACAACGACAATATCTTCGCAAAGATCCTGCGCGACGAAGCACCCGCCTACCGCGTCTACGAGACTGATCACGCCCTCGCCTTTATGGATATCATGCCCCAGGTTCCAGGCCATACGCTGGTGATCCCAAAAGATCCCGCAGAGGGCATACACGATGCCGATCCGGTCATTCTGGGCAGTACCATCCAGGCAGTGCAAACGGTAGCAGCCGCTGTGAAGCAGGCTTTTGAAGCGCCCGGCATCATGATCGCGCAGCTCAACGGACCGGCTGCTGGCCAAACGGTATACCATCTGCATTTTCATATCTTACCGCGCTTTGCAGGACTGGAATTCAAACTCCATGCCCGCGAGGTGGAAGACGCGGCAGTTCTCGAGGATCACGCTCAGAAGATCAGGGCCTGCCTCGCCTAGGTATATTTCCTGCAATCAGCGCAGTGCGCGGCAACCGCGCGCCCTGGATTCATTGCACAGTCTTATCTGATGACTCAGTAACATCAGGCCATCTGGTGGCGCGAGTGAAGACAAGAGTGAGTATTGGACGTTCCCGAAATCGGTACCAAACAGTCTTCACTATCATCCCCACGGGTTTATTGACTTACTCAGCGAGCACCAACTTCAGGCAGCGACCCAACGTTACTGAAACCGAGACCAGGAGCCGACGGATTCTCTGACCTTCGCGAACATAAGCAAACAGGCGATGACTGACTGGGCTTTTATCGATAATGCCTTAAGCCAAGGAACCAGGATCAAAAGGACCTTGATCGACCGAAGATAGTTAAGTAGGATATCAAACTGTTTGATATCAAACAGTTTGTCCATCGCCAAGCTTCAGGAAGGCGCCATGAGCAGCACTGATCTGGGAGAGCTACCCAACATGATCGGCGTAGAACTGCGTATCGCGCAGATTCTGGCGGATCGTTTGTTTTCATCGACTAAGCTGAGCATGGCACCAGGGCATTTCACTGTGCTCTCCCTAATCAGTCTTAACCCAGGCATCAACCAAAGCAATCTCGCGCGATGCATGTTCCTCGACCGATCAAGCATGGTGCCTATTCTCGATCAACTGCAGAGAAAGCAACTGATTGAACGGCGAAGCCTGCCAACGGATCGGCGCGCCTATGCACTGCATCTCACTACCGCGGGTCGCAGTGCGGTTAAGCGGGGCGAAAAGGAGGTTTCACGCCTCGAAAAAGCCATCGCCGCTGAAATGGGCAGCGCGAATCGCAACAAGCTATTGGACCTGATCAAGCAGTTTCAGACTGCACTCCTGGCTTTACAGAGCGACACTGCAATCGAGAGGGCAGCCAATGACCGCTAACACAGACAGATTCGATCACTGGATTCGCAACGACTTTATACAGCTCAATACCGCACTAGAAGAGACCTACTTTGAAACTGACAGTCCCGAGAACGTGGAAGGCAAGGGCGATTCAATCAAACAACAGCTACTCGAAGACGGCAGGGCGTTCATTATCGACTTGCTGGCTGAGGGCAATACAGATGAAGGATTCGATGCCGGGTTCGAATTATTGGGCAATGTGGGTTTTTACATGGCGGCCTGTCGGCGGCACGAGCTGACCGAACCCTCCAGAGAAACCCGCTCTCCGCTGGTGGAGGCGTCAGCGCTAGCCATGCAGCTGGGCTCATCGCTTGGTGTTGTACCGCGCTTTGCATCGGCTCATATGGAGACACATAATCGCGCCATCAACGGCGTTTATAAAACCTTCACAGCGCTACCAGATGAAGCCGTATTTCTAGACTACAACACACGTTCTGCGCTGTGTTACATACGTGCGTCAGAGTGTCTACTGAGGACGCTACCGCTAGGGGTCTCCCACCCCATCACTGCCGACCTGCTGCAAGCCGCCACATCGGCCCTGGAAGATGTGTTCGCCTCAAATCTGGCACTGTATGAGCAGCTGGATACAGACCGTTTCTTTTACTGCGTACGCCCCTATTACAAGACCCATCGCGTCGGACTGCATGAGTACCGTGGCGCGAACGCCGGAGACTTCGCAGGCATCAATGTTATCGATCTGCTGCTAGGGCTGTGTCGGGCAGACGATGCCTACTATTCCCAGCTACTGGTTGATAAGTTTCTATTCATGACCCCTCAGGATCAACTGGTGCTGCGCGACTGCATGCGAAGGCAGAGCCTGCTCGATGGTTTCCTGGAGGCGAGAGAGTCATATAGCGCCGAGCCTTGGTACCAAAATAATCTGACCCTGTTTCTGGGGACCTGCGCCGCGCACGGCCGCACCGCCGTTCAACATCACGAGCAACTGGTCGCCAAATTCATCGAGAAGCCAGCCCAGTCTCAGGACATGATGGAACGCAAGGGCATGACCGCGAGTGGTCCACCTCTGCCAGTTTTGCTCAAGTCATTACGCAAACTTGCAGATCTCCGTTCGACCGCACCGCGAGATGATATCCCCAGCCGCTATCGAGATATCCAGTTGCTGCGCGACAGTCTCGCCGCTTAG
>JBCDFM010000070.1:0-16885 GCA_039178015.1 Pseudomonadota bacterium | reverse complement strand
TCGGTGCTGTTTTGGTCTCGCTGAATTTCAGGTTGGCGATAGATGAGCTGATCTATGTTTTGGCCGACGCCGACACCCGTTTGTTGATTGTGCTGGATACGCAGCTGTCGGACATGGCCGATACTATCCATGAAAGAATGAATGCCCGTGAAAGAATGACTGGTGAGGTCATCGTCATGGGCGGCGCAGCATTCGGCGACAGCGAATGGCGCGCGTGGTTGGCGGCGCAGGATGCAGCGAATCCAAATCACGTGGATCTGGCAGCGGACGATGAGTTGCTGCAGCTCTATACCAGTGGCACCACAGGGCGACCCAAGGGGGTCGTGAGTAACCATCACAACCTCAATGCCCTGATGGCGATGAACAACGCGGCGCTGGCCTATCGGCCCAACCCGGGTGATACGGTGCTGTTAATCGCGCCCTTATTTCACATTGGTGGCGCGGGCTCCTTCATGCTCTCCATAAACGCCGGCCAGCATATTTTGCTCCATCAGGAGTTTGTGCCCGACGCCGTGCTACAGGATTTAAGAGCGCATTCGGTGGCCAGCGTGTTTATGGTGCCCGCCATGATAATGGCCTTACTTAACCTGCCTGATGTCGATGCGGAACCGTTCCCAGCGCTGAAGCAGATTTACTATGGTGCCTCTCCCATCGCTGAAAGTGTGCTGTTGCGTGCTATGCAGGTATTCGGCGCCGCGTTCATCCAGATGTATGGCATGACCGAGTCTACCGGTACCGTCGCCACTCTATCTGCTCAGGATCATCAGCGTGCCGTGAACGGCAGAACCGATCTTTTGCTCTCCTGCGGACGACCCTGTGTGGGCGCGCGCATGCAGGTCGTCGATTCAAACGGGCATCACGTCCCCGATGGGGAGGTGGGTGAGATTTGTATTGCCTCAGCGAGCGTAATGAGCAGCTATTACCAACTCCCGGAAGAAACGGACAAAACACTGCGCAACGGCTGGTTGCATACGGGTGATGCCGGCTACCGCGACAGTGAAGGATATTTTTATCTAAAAGATCGAATCAAAGACATGGTGGTCAGTGGCGGCGAAAACATTTACCCGGCAGAGGTGGAGAACGTGCTCAGCGCAATGGACGCAATACAAGAGGTGGCCGTGATCGGTGTGCCCTGTCAGCGCTTCGGTGAGGCGTTGATGACGATTGCTGTCCTGCACGACGGCGCAAGCCTGAGTGTTGAGGAGATGATTGCGTTCTGTCGAGGAAAAATCGCCGGCTACAAAATTCCGCGCCAATTGAGCCTCTTACAGAGCTTGCCCAGAAACCCTTCGGGCAAATTGTTGAAGACCGTATTGCGCGAGCCGTATTGGGCGGATGAAAACCGCAATATTGGATGAGGAGGCGCGATCGCGGTCAGGCTAGGAGGGACCTGTCTTGGTGCCGCGAACACAGTATAGGAGTTGTATAGATCATGACAGCAGACGTTAATCGGCAGTGGCTATTGAAAAATCGTCCGGAAAAAGACGTCGAGGATACGCACTTTGAACTGGTGGAAACGGCGATACCGCGAGTCGCTGCAGGCCAGATTCTGGTACGCAATCTCTACCTTGCGTTTGAGCCTGCACAGCGCGGCTGGCTCAACGATGTCAAAAGCTATATGCCACCGGTGCAAATCGGCGAGCCGATGCGCTCTGAAGCCGTGGGTAGGGTTGTCGAAACCAAGCATCCGGGTTTTCAGGTAGGCGATTATGTGGCCGGCTCTTTTGGCTGGCAGGACTACGCTGCTGTCGAAGGCGATGCCGGTTGGGCCGTCAGAAAAGTGCCAGAGGGTACGCCCATCACCTATCCACTGCATGTCTACGGTGTGACCGGCATGACCGCTTACTTTGGGATGCAAAAAATTGCAAAACCGAAAGAGGGCGATGTGTTTCTGGTGTCCGGTGCAGCGGGCGCAACCGGATCGGTCGCCGGTCAAATCGCGCGACTCAAGGGTTGCCGTGTGATCGGCATCGCCGGGGGAGAGCGCAAGTGTGCCTGGCTGAAAGCGAAGGCGAAGTTTGATGAGGTTATCGACTATAAGAACGAGTCGCTGGCACACCGGTTGCGCGAGGTCTGTGGCAATAGCATCAATATCTATTTTGACAATGTCGGCGGCGAGATTCTCGATACCGCGCTGGTCAATATGGCACAAGGGTGCCGTGTCGTGTTGTGCGGTGGTATCTCCAGCGGCTATTACAAGGGTAAGCAGGCACCGGGGCCGTCAAACTATATGCAGTTGGTGATCCGGCGCAGCCGCATGGAGGGCTTTATCGTCACCGACTACCAGCATGAGTTCGAGTCGGCAACGCGTGAGATGCAGCAGTGGATAGACGCCGGACAGATTACGGTGTTGGAAGATATCGACGAGGGCTTTGAGTCTGCGCCGCGTTCACTCCAGGGTTTGTTCACAGGCAAGAACTTCGGCAAGCAACTCCTGAAAATCGCTGACGTCGACTAGGGTCGTGACCGGACTTGTGTGTGGACACCGATGCGTTTGGGCGTCTGCAATCAACCTGGCCATAGTGGACCTAAGCAGCAAACGTTCAGCATCTTAAACGTCACGCGGCAGGAAAGGCTTGCCAGATATCAAACAAACATGTATGTTTATTTTATGAGGATGCGGTTGCTAATAATATCTAATAGGCAGACACATGAATCTTGAACTCACGACCGAGGATGTGGCATTTCGTAAAGAGGTGCAGGCGTTCTTGACGTCGGCTCTGACCCCTCATATGCGTCGCGCCGGGTTGAGAACAACCAGCATTTTTTCCGAGTTTGAAGCATCGATGTCGTTTCAACGCGCCCTGCATGATCGGGGATGGGCCGCCCCGGAATGGCCGCTAGAGTACGGCGGCACCGATTGGAGCCAGATGCAGAAGGCAATCTTTCAGGAGGAATGTCAGCGCGCTAACTCACCGGCGACATCTTCTATCGGGATTCAGATGCTGGGCCCCATGATCATCCGCTATGGCACGACTGAACAGAAGCGCGTGCTGCTGCCGCGTATTTTGTCTACAGCGGACGTGTGGTGCCAGGGATACTCCGAGCCGGAGGCGGGTTCAGATTTAGCATCGCTGCAGATGAAGGCGGAAAAAGTAGGCGATGACTATGTACTCAATGGCTCGAAAATCTGGACCAGTCTTGCGCATCATGCCAACAAGATGTTCTGCCTGGTACGCACACGCAAGTCCGAGAAGCCACAGGCCGGTATTAGTTTTCTATTGGTGGATTTAGATCTTCCCGGCATTACGGTGTCACCTATCGTCTCGCTGGATGGGGAGGTAGAGCAGTGTCAGGTGTTCTTTGAAGATGTGCGGGTCGCTAGCAGCCAGCGGTTGGGAGAGGAAAATCAGGGCTGGGAAATAGCGAAGTACCTGCTGGAATATGAACGCGGGGGCTACAGCTATTACGTTGCACTGGATAAGCAGCTGAACCAGATAAAAACCATGGCCAGCAGTGCATGCAGTGAGGGAGATGTGCCGTTTATAGAGGATCCGGTGTTTACCGCTGAACTGGCTGAACTGGAGATTGATAAGCTCGCGCTGGAGTACACGGAGTACCGATTAAAAACGAGGCTTAAGGAGCAGGGGAAGCCAGGTGCTCTTTCCTCCATGATCAAAGTGACAGGCACCGAGTTGGGCCAGGCATTGGACGAGATGGCCGTGCGCTTACGAGGTCAGTATTTGGCCCCTCTGCAGAACCATTGTCTGGATCCGGACTTTACCGGTCCTTGTGTTGGACCAGTCTGTGGTATCAACGTGATGAATCGCTATCTCAATAATCGCGCGTCCACCATCTATGGCGGAACAGCACAAATTCAGCGCAACATCATCGCCCGCATGGTGCTTGCCCGCGAGGGAGTCTGACGTGAATTTTGATTTGAGCGAAGAGCAACATGCCCTCAGGGAGTCACTGCACTCTTACCTGCGAAGTAACTATCAGTTTGAACAGCGGCAGGCGACCGTCGCAGGCCCGGAACCCTTTGATCGCGCATTGTGGCAGGAATGCGCCGATTTGGGCTGGCTAGCGCTACCCTTCGCGCCGGAGCAAGGCGGCCTGGGCGGATCGGCCATAGAACTGATGTTGCTGTTTGAACAGTGTGGGCGCTTTCTGGTGGTAGAACCGTTTTTGGAAACGCTTTTGATGGCGGGCGGCGTGCTGAAACGCGTACGCGGAGACGACATTGATACGCGCCTAAACGCGATTATCGCAGGGCGCACTCAGGGTGCACTGGCTCATGGGGAGCCGCAGCATTGCGATGAGCGAGGGTCTGTGCGTTGCACCGCGACGTATCAGGGCGGCGCGTTTGCGCTCTCTGGTCGCAAAGCCGTGATTTACAATGCGCCGACCGCTGACTTCTTCATTGTTTCGGCCACGGCCGATGCAGTAGCGCCGGGGCTTGCACGCGGTGACCTTTGCCTCTTTCTGGTGGACTCCCATCAGCCGGGCCTGGCGCTCACACCTTATCAAACGGTTGACGGACGTTGCGCGGCAGAAGTGAATTTGAATGGCGCATCTGTGGATAGTCACCGACTAGTGTGCAGCGGTGATAAAGCAGAACAGCTCATCCGCGCAGTTTTCGACGATGTTACTCTGGCGCTGGCGGCTGAGAGTATAGGTGCCATGGACGTGTTAGTGTCGGAAACAGCACGCTATATCTCACATAGAAAACAGTTCGGACGGCCAATCGCCGAGTTTCAATCACTGCAACATAGTGTGGCGGACATGTACATGGCGAGCGAGTTGGCGCGCTCACTGGTTTATGCCGCTGCCATCAAACTACGCGAGGGCGCACAAGACGCGTCGCTGTTTCTGGCAGCGGCGAAAGCGAAGGCAGATAAGAGCGGCGTCTTCGTCGCGCACAATGCCATTCAACTGCACGGCGGTATCGCCACGACCGATGAGCTGAAGATCGGACACTATCTTAAACGGATAACGGTCTCCGCTAATCTGTATGGGAGTCGAGCAAGTCAGGTGCGGCGTTTTTGGCAGGCACGGTGCGAACCGTCGAAACAGTGCTCGTCGCCCGAGCTGGCAGCCTGAGTGCGCGAAGTACTGTGAGTCGGCTCGCGAATAAAGTGATCCTGGTGACTGGCGCGACCACGGGTATCGGCGTTGCTATCGCGCGCCGCGCCGCGCAAGAAGGTGGTTCGGTGGTAGTGACCGGTAGGGATAGGGCTGGCGGCGCCGCGGTGGCGGAGGAACTGGGTCATGGGGCGGTGTTCATAGAGCTTGATGTCGATGAAGAGCAGAGTTGGGCGAAGGCCATCTCGGAGGTCATCGATCGCTTTGGTGTGCTAGATGCGTTAGTCAACAATGCCGGAGTGATGTCGCCAAATAGTATCGAGTCCATAGAACTCGCCCAGTTCGAGGCTACCATGCGCACCAATGCATGCGGGATTGTATTGGGAGCTCGCGCTGCCATCGCCGTTATGAAAGGCGCGCAGCGGTCCTGTTCCATCGTCAATGTACTGTCCACTACGGCGATGAAAACCAGTGCCTGGACGCTCGCTTATGGTGCCAGCAAGGCGGCTGCGTTAAGCGTTACCCGTTCCATTGCCCTGCATTGTGCAGAACAAAACTACCCCATCCGGTGTAACGCAGTGCTGCCCGGTGTGGTGATGACACCGATGGTGGAGTCGTTATTGGAGGGTGCTGAAGATAGGGAACAGGCCCTGGCCGGATTGACGGCGACGCATCCCATTGGGCGTTTGCTGCAGCCGGTAGAGGTGGCCAGTACCGTGGTTTATCTGACATCGGACGAATCCAGCGCGGTAACCGGCGCGCACATTGCCGTAGATGGCGGTATGACGGCGGCCTAACAACCAACTTTTTAATATAATTTAAACAAACATTCTTGTTTAAATTTAATAGGCTAGGTAGTATTAGATGGTGAACATCAGAATAAGCACCGTGGAAAGACTATGACGAGCTACAGCGAGCCCAGTGGCACCGAGTTGATCGAAATCTACCGTAGGGCAGAGTGCGCCCGACGCAACGACGAGCGATTCCACAGCGTGATGCAGTCAGGCAAGTTGGGCGTTCGCATCTACTACTCGCCACGAGGTCAGGAGATCATTCCCGCGGCTTTGTGCAGCCATTTATCCGCCGAGGATTACCTGGTGACGATTTACCGTGGTGTGCACGACCAAATATGCAAGGGCATACCCTTGCGCGAGCTCTGGGCGGAGTACGCCGGCAAAGTAACTGGGACCTGCAAGGGCAAGGGCGGGCCTATGCATGTTACTCATCCGGATACGGGCAACATGGTGACGACAGGCATAGTGGGTGGATCGTTGCCGATTGCCAACGGCTTAGCCCTGGCATCGCAGCTGGACGGTAACACACGGGTCAGTGTCGCGACGTTTGGTGATGGTGCGAGCAATATTGGCGCTTTCCATGAGTCTTTGAATATGGCCTCCCTGTGGAGGCTACCGGTTATTTTTCTGTGCCAAAACAACCTTATCGCCGAGCACACTCGATTTGAAAAGGGCACTGCCGTAGAGCGCGTGGCTGATCGCGCCGCCGCCTACTCGATGCCGGGTGTGCGCGTTGACGGCAACGACCCCATTGCCATGTATCAGGCCGCCGGCGAGGCGGTACAGCGCGCGCGTTCAGGTGGTGGCCCTACGTTAATCGAAGCCATGACCTTTCGATTCAACGGACACCTTATTGGTGATCCGGATGAGCACTGGCGAGAGGGTGAGAAAGAGGCTGCCATTGCTAGAGATCCTGTGCCGGCCCTGCGTGCCTATCTCATTGATCAAGGCCATGCGACGAATGAGCAGCTTGAGCTAATTGAACGAGAGATCGATGCACAGATTGATGATGCCGTCGAGTTTGCTCAAGCCAGTACCGAGCCTGCAGTAGAAGAACTGACACGGGACGTGCTTGCCAAGGAGGTTGCGTGATGAGCGACAAGATCAATTTCGTGCAAGCTATAAACCGGGCCATGTTTGATGCGATGGAAGTTGATGCCGACGTCATCCTACTCGGCGAAGACGTGGCAGATGAAGAGGGCGGTGGTGTGGTTAAAGTAACGCACGGCCTATCCGCGGCCTATGGCTGTGATCGCGTTCGATCCACTCCCATCGCAGAAGAGGCGATTATGGGAGCCGCTATCGGCGCCTCCCTCGTCGGCAAGCGTCCGATCGCGGAGATCATGTTGATGAATTTTATGACGGTCGCCATGGACCAGTTTGTCAACCATGCGGCGAAGCTGCGATTTATGTCCGGTGGCCAGACGAATGTGCCGCTCACGGTGCGCACGATGACAGGCGCCGGAGGCGGCGCAGGCGGGCAACACACCGACATGCTTGAGGCCTGGTTCGCCCATGTGGCCGGCATCAAGGTTGTTGTGCCCTCCACACCCGCCGATGCCTACGGGCTGTTGCGTGGCTGCATAGAAGACGACGACCCCTGTTTGTTTGTAGAGAATTTGCCTACCTATTGGACCATGGGAGCGCCACCTGAGGCCTACGAAGCGTTGCCTCTGGGCAAGGCGTTTGTGGAAGTTGAAGGTACGGATCTCACGATTATCAGCTACGGTCGCAGCATGATGGAATGCAGGGAGGCGGTGACTGAACTGTCTGCCGAGGGCGTTAGTGTTGAACTGATTGATTTAAGAACGATCGCTCCTTTCGATCTGGATACCGTATTGGCCTCGGTGGCGAAGACCGGGCGTGCCGTGATTGTCCACGAGGCTGTGACACCCTTTGGTGTGGGCGCCGAACTCTCAGCAAGGATTACCGAGGAGTTGTTCTCTGGCTTGCGAGCCCCTGTGGCGCGCGTGGGCAGCAGTTTTAATGCAGTGCCCTATGCGGTGGTACTTGAAACGCAGCACCTACCTACCACGCAGCGCATTGTCGCTGCCTCTCAGAACACGCTTCATTAACTTTGCATCCCTGCACTGGAGAAAGAAAGAGTGACTCATGTAGTAGTACCCAAGCTCGGCATGGCGATGTCGGAAGGCACACTCACCGAATGGTTGGTGAAGGATGGCGACAATGTGGAGGAAGGTCAGGCGCTGTTTTTACTTGAAAATGACAAAGCGGTGCAGGAAATCGAATCCCCAGCCTCCGGGACAATACGAATTATTGCAGAGGAAGGAGAGACCTACGATGTCGATGCCGTACTGGCTGAGATTACATCAGTTTAGCGATCGTCATTGTGGGCCAGACTATGCCAGATAATATGCCAGATAAACTGCAAGCGGAGGGCTATGTCTCCGCACACATCGCCTCTTTGCCCGATCTCCCAGTGATTGATCACGCGCAATACGGTGACGTAGAAACCCAGCCGTTGGATCGCATTCAGGCCATTGGGGGCGACTTTTTAGCACGCAACTGGGTGACGATTCCCCATGTCACTCACCATGATGAAGCGGATATTACAGCGTGCGAGGCGCATCGAAAGTCTTTAGCAGCATCCGCCGCTGAGACCAAACCCACACTGCCAGCGGTGCTTGTAAAGGCGTTGACGCTGACGCTAAAGCACTACCCCAAGTTCAATGCATCACTGGACAGCTCGGGAAAATCGCTGGTGTTAAAACACTACTACAACATCGGGGTGGCAGTAGATACACCCGCGGGGCTGTTGGTGCCCGTGATTCACAATGCAGATCAAAAGACGGTGGTGGAGATTTCGGGCGAGATTGCCGATCTCTCTGAACGCGCAAGAGGGAGAGGTCTTCCGATGAGCGCTATGAGCGGTGGATCATTCACGATCAGCTCCATTGGTGTATTGGGCGGCACCAGTTTCACGCCGATCATCAATGCACCTGAAGTCGCGATACTGGGGGTCACGCGATCCTACTGGAAGCCACATCGCGCAGAGGGTGATCATGTGAACTGGCGTTTGATGCTGCCGCTGTCCCTGTCCTACGACCATCGTGTGATCAATGGCGCCGATGCAGCACGATTTCTAACCAGCTTGGCCGCCGTGCTGGCGGAACCTGAAAACGTGGAAGCGTAATCATGGAAGATACTCTGTTTTCAATTGCAGGAAGGGTTGCACTGGTCTCGGGTGCCAGCTCCGGCCTGGGTGAGCGCTTCGCGATGCTGCTTGCATCGCGCGGCGCGAAGGTTGTCTGTGTAGCTAGACGCGAAGATAAACTGGCCGATCTTGTGGGCGAAATCAGGCATCGGGGCAATGACGCCTTAGCTGTTGCCGCCGATGTGACCGATGAGGCAACGCTGATCAAGGCGTTTGATGCTGCTGAGGCAGAATATGGACCAGTGGAAATCCTGGTTAACTGCGCAGGTATTCAGTCAATGGCTAACGTGCTTGATATGTCTGAGGAGCAGTTTACCTCGGTGTTGGACATCAATGTCAGCGGTATGTGGCGAACGGCGAAACTGTGCGCGCAACGGCTGGTAACAGCCAAGACGCCAGGCTCTATCATCAATATCGCCTCAATACTCGGCATGCAGGTCAGGCCTTCGTTTTCAAATTACTGTGCGTCCAAGGCGGCGGTGTTGCATATGACGAAGGCGCTGGCACTGGATTTGATGCCGCATCGTATTCGGGTGAATGCCCTTGCGCCAGGGTATTTTGAAACAGAACTGACGCGCTTTTGGCTGCAGTCAGAAGAGGGTCAGCTCGCAATGAGCAGGCTGCCAATCGCCCGCTTCGGCGAACTTAAAGAGTTGGATGGTCCGCTACTGTTACTCGCGAGCGATGCCTCAAGCTATATGTCGGGCAGTGTGCTGACCGTCGACGCGGCGCACAGCGTTAGCGTGCTCGAATAACAAAAACGGACTGGTAAGGTCATCAGATTGGGAACAATACATGGCAACTAACTATGATGCTCTGGTGGTGGGCGCCGGCCACAACTCTTTGACAACGGCGGCCTACCTCGCGAAGGCAGGTCTCAAAGTCTGTGTGCTTGAAAAGAATGAGATCATCGGCGGTGGCGCGGTGAGTCGCGAAGTTACCGCGCCCGGCTTCAAGCATGATACGCATGCAACGGGCATGATCATCATCATGGCCAACCCCATGATCAAACATGACGAGCTTGAATTACAGTCCCGATTTGGTCTCGAATTTGATTCTCCGGAGGGAACCTATGTCTCGCTGTATGATGATGAGACCTGGATGGGGACCTTTGTCAGTCTCGATAAAACCTGTGAGACGATAGCGAAGTTTTCGCAAAAAGATGCGGAAACCTACCGCAGCTTTGTTTCAAAAACGATTCAGATGGGGCCCCTGTTAAGTGCCGGTATGTTCAAGCCGCCGCTGCCATTCGGTGCCTTCATGGGTATGTTGGATCAAAGCCCTTTAGGTCAAGACCTGATTGGCTCGATGTTAATCAGTGCGACGCAACTGATTTGCGACATGTTTGAGCATGAGAAGGTGCGAATGCACTTTATCAAATGGGTTGCCGAAGGCATGGTGCATCCAGACGAGCGCGGTTCTGGTATCTACATGTACGCATTGACCGCGGTCGCCCACACGCAGGAAGAGACCTCGGTTCGTGGCGGCACACAGGCGCTCAGTGATGCCCTGGGGCGCTGTATCGAGCACCATGGCGGTGAGATTCGCACCAACACCTGGGTCAAAAAAGTGATTAACTCAGGCGGCAGAGCGACGGGGGTCGAGCTCAGTGATGGTGAAATCCTGCACGCGAATCGCTGCATCGTTGCCAATATTCATCCACACTTGTTGGGCGAACAGGTCGATGGTCTTGACGAGGAGCTTGTCGCTGAGGCGAAGCGCTGTGAGCTGTCTTCCTTTGGCGCAATCAATACGCACTGGGCGCTGCACGACGCGCCCAGTTACCGATGTCCGGAGATCAATAAGTCGCTGCTGGTAGAGTGTGTTCCGTCTACGCTGGAAGGTTTGAAGGCCGGCCTAGATGACTGCCGCGCTGGCACGCTGGCGTCCACCTTTAACGCCGTTATTGCTCACCATACCAATCACGATCCCTCGCGCGCGCCTGCGGGCAAGCATACGCTGTACCTGTATTGCTTTGCACCCTTAAGGCTGCGCAATACGGGCCCTCTGGGTGCGCGCGATGTCGACGGTTGGTCAAGCGAGGTTCGCGATCAGTACAAAGACTGGATGATGCAGGAGTACAGCAAATACTGCACGAATATGTCCGCGGACAACATCATTGCCTCTGCCGCCGAGTCGCCAGCAGACATGGCCCAGTGGTCGCCCAGCTTTCAACAGGGCGATATATTCGGTATCGGTAACTGGATTCACCAGTATTTGGGTCGACGACCCACCCCGCGGCTGGCGCAGTATGCAGTACCTGGCGCTGAGGGCCTGTATTTAGCCGGCCCGTTTATGCACCCCGGAGGCGCTATCACCGGTGGTGGGCGCGCAACCGCCATGAAAATTCTGGATGATGCGGGAGCTGACGTTTCCGAAATCATGATGATCTAGCAGATTAATGTGAAAGAGTGAATGCACGATGAAGATCTACAACACAGACGGCAGTGTTCTCATGGAAGTGAAGTCGTTCAGTCGAAATGGCAGCAATCTTGAGTTTACGGGCACCGTCATGGGCGCCATGCCGGCAAAAGGCGTGTTGACACCGGAAGAGAGTCGCTCGGCCTTCAAGCTCATCAAAGGCTTCAGTCTTTGGGCGTTTTTGTTCACCTTCTTGTTCAGAAGCTCAAAGCGTGATGGCACAGTGGCGCAGAGTAAGCCCCATATTGGATAACGTGCTTGTTGCCCTACTCTGATGCGTGAAGTCAGACATAGTGCAGCCGCTAACCAAAGGTGAATTTGCAGCAGGTCACAGATGGCGCAGATAAGAGCGGTAGCGTTATGAACGAAATCTGCCGATCTCTGGGATGCGAGTTTCCGCTTTTTGCGTTCAGCCACTGTAGGGATGTGGTTCTCGAAGTCAGCAAAGCTGGAGGACTAGGTGTTCTCGGTGGCAGTTCCTTTACGCCCGAAACGCTGGAGCAGGAGCTGAGCTGGATCGATGAGCGGGTAGGGGGTAAGCCCTACGGCGTCGATATATTGATTCCTGAAAACCTCGGCGATATCGGCGACGATATGTCGCTAGATACGCTGAGATCGCAAGTGCCAAAGGCGCAACGGGCGTTTACCCGAGATCTGCTGCAGCGCCATGGCGTCAATGTCAACGACAGTCAGCTCCTGCAAGATGAGATGCCCACCATCATCAGCGATATGGGTCATCGTCTGCTGGATGTCGCCTTTCAGCATCCTATTAAGATAATCGTTAACGCGTTGGGCATTGCACCGCAATCGCTGATTCAGCGCGCACGCCAACACCAGGTATTGGTCGGTGCTCTGGTGGGAGCGAGGGAACACGCCATTCGGCAGGTGGAAGCGGGCGTCGACTTTATTGTTGCGCAGGGTACCGAAGCGGCCGGACACTGCGGAGAGGTGTCTACACTGGTTTTGATTCCCGAAGTGATTGACGCCATTGCAGGTCATCGATCGGTACCGGTACTGGCCGCGGGCGGTATCGTCAGCGGTAAGCAAATGGCGGCTTGTATGGCGCTTGGCGCACAGGGCGCATGGACGGGTACCGTCTGGTTGTCGACGCCACAGTCAGAGGTCTCTGAGGCGCTAAAGCAAAAACTGTTCGCAGCTAGCTCACGGGATACGATTCGCTCAACAGCGCGTACGGGTAAGCCGTCGCGTCAATTATACTCCGTGTGGCACGATGCCTGGCACGGGCCAGACTCACCTGGGACGCTGCCCATGCCGCTGATGTCGATGCTAGCGGAACCGGCTTTTACAGCGATTAATAGAGCAATTGACAATGGCGATGAACGCGCCACGGCACTGGCCAGCTACTGGGTCGGGCAGGGCGTAGGTATGGTCAAATCGCTCAAGTCCTGCCGCAGCGTTGTTGCCGAGTTCAAAGAGGACTTTGGTGACGCGGTGTTGTCAATGAGTGCGCTCTTGGAAAAATAATAAGGCATGCGTACTATGGCGCCAGCCAGGGACGCCTAATGCACATCACGGATGTTGTGACGCAAACTGATGAGGCAGAATGGAAAGCAGGAAAACGCCTAAGCCTGCGGTTATTGGTTGTGCTGATACAGAGCACACCAATAAAAGCTAATTCAAAGGCCGTACACAGTTACAGGGGGCTCAAGGTCCCTAGGTCCTCGCACGAATCTACATTTTTCTTGGAATCGATCTGACAAGGCAGAGTGGAAAATAAAAACATACATAAATGTTTGAAAAGAACATTATTGATGATTATACTGTTCTTCATAGAAGGCAAGGTGCGCAGCGTTCAGTCCCGAACCGGGCTAGCCGCTAAGGGAGTGGGAGCATCAACTCACAACAGTGTCTTCTGGACAATAAGAGCAAGGAGAATCTAGATGATGTTCAAACCCCAGCGATTGGCGGTCGCAGTAGCTAGTATTTGTTGTTCTACTCTTACCGTATCGGCCCAGGCACAGGGTCCAGTATTAGAAGAAGTTTTTGTTACTGCGCAAAAGCGCACGGAGTCCTTACAAGATGTCCCAATCTCTATTGTTGCGATATCTGGGGACACGCTGGAGCAGGCGGGCTTCAACAATCTGCAGGAGCTCAGTTTTATTATGCCCAACGTGACGATCTTGCAAGAACAGATCACGGACCGCATCAATATCCGGGGTATTGCATCGGGTGGTAATCAGGGTTTTGACCAATCGGTTGGGCTTTTCTCTAGTGGTGTTTATTTAGCGAGAGGTACGCAGTTCCGCTCTGCGTTTCTCGATGTAGGTATGTTGGAGGTGCTACGAGGCCCTCAGTCCACGCTGTTCGGAAAAAACACCATAGCCGGTGCGGTCAACATTACACCGCGGCGCCCTGAATATGAGTTTGGCGGTGAGTTGCGCGCGGACTATGAAACGGAGTTTGAAAGCTGGAGCACATCGGGGTTCCTGACAGGCGGTTTGACTGACACGCTCGCAGCGCGTTTCGCCTTCAATATACGGGACGAGAAAGGCTATATTGATAACGAACTGCTCAATACTACAGAGCCGGACGGCGACTCCGATAACTATCGCGTGTCGTTGCTGTGGGAGCCCAACGATAACCTGGCGGTTAACCTGTCCTATGAAGCCTACAGCATTGATCAAGATGGCAAGGGTTGGGAGGTTCTGGTCTACGAGCAGTTGGACCCTGCCACCGGTGCAGTCATCGATCCTGACTTTTGTCCCGAGGCCGGCATCCCAGGCTGCGGACAAGATCTGGTGACCTATGGCACCAATGTCGCGACGGTGGGTGACACCACAAACTTTGAAGAAGAAGAGCAATCAAAACTCGATACGGATTTAACTGCGCTGAATATTGAGTACCAGTGGGGCGACTATACGATTAATTCCGTGACGGGATATTCCAATTCCGAACTGTTTGAGGTCAACCCCGCAGCAGGTATTCCCTTTGCAACGACCAATACCAATCAAGACGAAGACTTTGAATCCTGGAGTCAGGAGTTGAGGATCGCATCCGGTCTGGATCAAACTATAGAGTGGCTGGCAGGTGCCTATTACGAGTACAACGAATATAAGTTGAAGGAACAGATCAATATCAATGACTATTTCGTGCTGGGTCCGTTCGCGCTGGGTGCACCCGGTCCGCTGCTAGGCTTTAATCCGCGCATCAATCAGGATTTTGATCAGGAATCGGAAACCTGGGCGGTGTTTGGCCAGGCCACCTGGAATATCACAGATTCGTTTCGCTCAACCCTCGGGTTGCGTTATAGCGACGAGGAAAAAAAGGCGACTCAGAGTTATCTCACGGATTTACCCGCGCCTTTTGATGTGGCATTCGGCGCTGAAAATCACATGATTCCAGAGCAAACCTACGAAAAGGATAACTGGTCGCCGTCGGTCAATTTTCAGTGGGACGTGAACGATGAGGTCATGCTGTACGCCACCTGGAGCATTGGCTACAAATCTGGGGGCTTCGATGCGCGTATTTCCTTCGATGGCACCATCGATGGGGTGAACGATCAGGCAGCCCTGGAGGAGAACTTCCAATACGAACAAGAAAAAGCGACCACCTATGAAGTGGGGCTCAAGTCCGCCTTTGCCGGTGGCGCAGCGGAGTTTAACGCGGCCGTGTTTTACACCGAGTATGAGGATCTGCAGTTTTCGATCTTCAATGGCGGTCTAGCCTTCCTCGTGGACAATGCTGCAGGTGTTGATCTGCAGGGCTTCGAGTTTGATGTGCGCTGGCAGCTCACCGATGGATTGCGGCTGAGCGGTGGTGGCGGCTATCTAGATTTTGAATTCTCTGATTTTGAAGACGGTGCCTGCGATATTTATGCGCAGACCGCTGCGGGCGGCGGGCTAGCGGGATGTACAGTCGACCGCTCAGGTGAGACGGCTATGAATGCGCCTGAATACACTGCAAACCTGACACTCGAATGGGTGGGTGATATTACTTCTAACGTAGAGCTGCAGTTGGGTGCAACCGTGATGTATGAAGACAACTTCTTCGTTGCTCCCGACTTGGACCCGCTGTTGGAGCAGGGTTCATTCACCAAACTCAATCTACGTTTAGGGATAGGCAGTATTGATGGACCCTGGAGCTTCGCATTTCGTGCGAATAACGTGACCGACGAGGATACTTTCCACTACGGCACCGACATACCGCTGTTCGAAGGCGCGAGGTTCGTGCTCGCAGATATGCCCCGCACCTACACGATTGAAGGTGTCTACCGCTTTTGATCGTAAGATGAACCCGGGTGATGTGAGTCGGCATAGCCCGATTGGGTGACGATGGATGACCTTGAAGACAGACAATCGGATTCAGTACCGGGCCGGCACTGTTCGAGGATAGTACTGTGAAATCGTCGCTTGAGGCTATGCCGGTTATCGTGGGTATAGGCGAGGCTCTAGAACCGCTTTCATCACCTCTGGGCAAGCCGTCTTCACCCCAAGCGCTAATTGCGCGTGCCGCCGCGGCAGCATTGCACGATGCGCTGCCGCAGGCGGATCTCGCGCCCTTCATCGACGAGCTGATTGCGGTGAGAACATTTGCCGATTCTACGGCGCACTGGCCCACGCCCTTTGGCAGTTCCAGCAACCTGCCACGATCGATCGCCGAACGTATCGGAGCTGCACCCAAACAGGCTGTTTACACTGAAGTGGGTGGCGATGTACCGCAGCGGTATGTGAACGAATGCTGCGAGAAGTTGGCGCGAGGCGACGTGTCGATGATTCTAATAGCTGGCGGTGAAGCGATCGCCAATACGAAAGCAGCCACTAAAGCAGGGCTGGCTCTTGATTGGGCAGAACATCCCGAGGGCAGTCTGGATAATCGTGGCCTGGGAATCGATGACTTAATTACACCCGAAGCGATCAGGCACCAACTGTTCTCCGCACCTCTTGGCTATGCACTCTGCGAGATCGCCAGACGCGCTCGCCTGGGGGACTCACCCGAAGCGTATGCGTATGCGATGGCGGAGCTACTGGCACCGCTGTCTCGGGTCGCGGCGGGCAATCCCAAGGCGATGTTCCCGCAGGCATTCACCGCACAGGAGATCAAAACACCGACGATCACGAATGCCTATACCGCCTATCCCTACACGCGCGCGATGGTGGCGAAAGACGCCGTGAATCAGGCAGCCGCGTTGTTGCTGACGACCCGGTCAAAGGCGCTTACGCTCGGCGTGGCAGAAGAAAAAATGACTTACCTGCACGCCTATGTTGCCCTTAAGGATAAGTCTCTTCTTTATCGAGAGGACCTGAGTCGGTCGGCGGCCTTAGAGGCGGCCTATGCGTATCTGATGAAACGCATTGGAGGCAATGCCGCCAAATTGAAGTACTTAGATATATACAGCTGTTTTCCGATTGTGATTTCAGAGGCGAAAACCGCCTTGGGCTTAGAGCAAGCGTCCGACACGCCGCTAACGCAGACGGGCGGACTGCCTTTTTTTGGTGGACCGGGAAACAAC
>JBCDFM010000069.1:0-16974 GCA_039178015.1 Pseudomonadota bacterium | reverse complement strand
GATCCATTGAAGGCGGCTGCATAGCAAGCTCCTGCATTGCAACCTGTTCGACCCGATAATGCGATGCCCAGGTGCTATGCTCCAGCAGCAGCTGGCTGTGGTGTTCCTGCAAGTACCACTGCGAAGATTCCAGCTCCTGTAATTGCGCATACATCGCCCGACAGGCATGCGTACTGTGTATGATGAGAAAAGTTGACAGCAACACCATCGCAGTCAACACAACATTGACCCACAACAAGTCACGCCGTGGTATTCCCGCTCTTATTGTCGTTGCACCGCTAACCATCTTTGGTCTACCAATCGCCCCCTTCTGTCTTCACCTGATCTTTTCTGCAACCCTCATAATCGCGCTGCGTGAACGCACGTTTTCAGCCACTTCCTCAACGCTTGCCTTGACCGCCTTTCCCACAAGGCGCAAGCGACGATTTAAAGCCTGCTCGGTGACCGGAACACCGGCGGGAAACTCTTCACCACGCGCCATATCGCGCATATAGCGCTTCACTATGCGATCCTCCAAAGAATGAAAACTGATCACCACCAAACGGCCGCCTACTCGTATGAGGTTCAGCGCACAGGCCAACAGATCTCTCAACTCTTCCAGTTCACGGTTAATCTTTATGCGAATCGCCTGGAAAGCTCTTGTTGCCGGGTGCTTGTGACGCTCCCATTTCGGGTTGGCTTCACTGATGATTTTCGCCAGCTGAGTGGTAGACTCGATCGCCTGCTCCTCTCGGGCAGCGACAATGGCTGCAGCTATGCGTTTGGCATAACGCTCTTCGCCATAGTCGCGCAGGACGCGCGCTATTTCGCCGGCATCGGCATACGACAGCCATACTGCTGCGGTCTCTCCTTGAGTCGTATCCATACGCATATCCAATGGTCCATCGAGTAGAAAGCTGAAGCCTCTTCTACCTTCGTCGAGCTGAGGACTGGAGACACCAAGGTCTAGCAGTATGCCGTCTACCTGATCCACACCGATCGCTCCCAAGCGCAAAGGTAGATCAGCAAAAGAGCTATGGAAGAATTCAAATCTGGGTTCGTCCGATGCCAATTGCGTCGCCTCCAGCGCCGCCTGTGGGTCCTTGTCCAACGCAATCAACCGCGCCTGTTCATCCAGTTTCGTTAGCAACGCTCGACTGTGTCCGCCGCGACCAAAAGTGCCATCGACATAAATACCCGAGGGCCGCGTTACCAGGGCATCAATCGCCTCTTGCAACAGCACTGTGTGGTGCAGAGACGCCACTTACAGCTTTAACGAAAGTAAATCTTGGGGCAGTTCTGCCTCGCCAACTGAATCCTGAAGTGCCTGTTCTCGCTCCGCTAACCAGAGCGCTTCAGACCAGAGCTCTAGCTTGTTGCCCTGACCAACGAGCACCAGCTTCTTTTCCAGTTGGGCATATTCCCGCAGGGGTTGGGGCAGCAACATGCGCCCGTTGTTGTCTAACTCAAGGTCTGTGGCGTAACCCAGCATGAGGCGCTGAAACCGCTTCACAGCTGGATTTAGCGCGGGCAGTCCCTGTATATCGCGCTCGATGCGCTCCCATTCGGGCAAGGGGTATATCGCCAGACATGCAGACTGGGTATCGATAGTGACAACAACCTGACCGCTACACTCAGTCAACAACGGCTCACGCTGTCGCGCTGGCATAGCCAGCCGACCCTTCGCGTCCATGTTGATATGTTGTACACCGCGAAACATGCCAGACTTCCCCACCTACCTGACTTTTAAAGCCACTAAAAGCCAAATAATTCCACTTATCTCCACTTTTTGACACTATAGGACCGACGCAGAGAAACTGTCAAGCCAACTCAAGCGAAAAACGTTTTAATTTCAGTGAATTAGCGCGACATCTGCGACAAGCATCGCGAAAGCGAGGCATGTGAAATAGGGAAATAGCGACTCAAAACATACGCGTGCGCTACAATGCTCATGATTTACTTTAAGTTAAAGTTTTTTTTCACGCCTGCGAATCAGTTTATATATCAGAAAGTTATAGATAATCTCGGACCGGAACGGTAACTGAACGCTGACTCGCCCTGTCGAATATCTGGCTTGCAATTGCCGAGAGCATGTCTGCTAGCTAGCCGAACCAGCTTGGTAGAGGGTAAAACGAGTTGGTCGATAAGCCGGGTTCTGTCGAGGACGATCATTCATCTGCGACAGGCGTCACCACCTGCCTGTAGCGACCTACCCGAATCCGCTGCGGACCACAGACAATGGATTCCTATTTGGTCTTGCTCCGAGTGGGGTTTACCATCGCCACGCCTGTTACCAGACGTGCGGTGCGCTCTTACCACACCTTTTCACCCTTACCCGAAAAGCTGTTAGCAATCGGGCGGTTTACTTTCTGTTGCACTTTCCGTGGACTCACGCCCCCCAGGTGTTACCTGGCACTCTGCCCTGTGGAGCCCGGACTTTCCTCCCTCCGCACGTCCGAAGACGTGATGAGAGCGATCGCCTGACCAACTCGGCGCGAAGACTACCTGCCCATGCGCTTGATCACAAGCCTTTGCGTGCGAGAAGAAATTCGTACAGAACACTCTTGCGCAAGCCTGTGTGCTCAGACACTATTGCAGCCGCCTTTTTGGCAGGCAATTCCCTGCCCAGGCGTTCAAGTAACGTTGCGATATCGCTTGAAATCGCTGTAGGGGAAGGTCGAGCACCCGATATCAAGAGCACGATTTCACCTTTGCGTTGATTTGGGTCTGCAGTGACCAGGGTGTGCAGCGATTGCAAGCTTGCGCGCTTGACGGTTTCGAAGGCCTTGGTCAGCTCTCTCGCCATCGCGGCTTCTCGCTCGGCGCCGAATACCGCCATCATCGCCTCCAGCGTCTCCCGCACTCGACGAGGTGACTCATAGAAGATCATAGTCGCAGCCGTATCACACAACTCGCCGAGGCGCTTTGCCCTCGCGCCAGACTTTGCCGGTAGAAAGCCCTCGAATACAAAACTGTCGGTTGGTAAACCAGACACACTCAAGGCCGCTATCGCTGCGCAGGGTCCTGGCACAGGTATGGTCGCAAATCCCGCATCCTGTACCGCTCGCACCAAGCGATAGCCGGGATCTGAAATCAATGGGGTACCCGCATCAGTGACAAAGGCGACACTGCGCTTGTTGGCAAGGTGCTCGCATAGCCTTTCTATAGCGCGCTTGTCGCTGTGATCGTGGTATGCCACCACAGGCGACGCAAGGCCGTAATGCTGTAGCAATCGCTGTGTATGCCGTGTATCTTCCGCAGCGATCAGATCCACATGAGCTAAAACCTCAAGGGCACGCATTGATAAATCTTGCAGATTACCTATCGGTGTCGCAACTATATACAAACCGGTATCCACGGTTTCCCCTTATACTATAAGCCGTAACAGGACCTGGAATCAGGACTCAACTAAACCATACGAGCAGAGAGCCATTCAACCCAGCATGATAGCCAATCACAGCAGCGCCCTTTTCGCGCGTTTGCAACGGGCAGTAATTCTGTCCTGCCTCGCCCTGGCCGCCTGCACCAGCGAGCCAATCAAACAGCCAGAACCGCCACCACCGGTGGTCGAAGTACCCGTGCCAGAGAAGCCCACAGCTGTCAGTCTCGCGCTGCCAGAAAGTCAATACAGCGAGCAGTTCCAACGCGCTGACCAAATGCTTACAGCTCATCGCTGGATGGCGGCGAGCACATTGATTTCAACCATCCCCGAAGACAGTATCACTGCGGCAGACAGTGTCTATCTATCTTATCTAGATGCGAGAATCGACTACACGCGGGGTCAGCTTGATGAGGCACTGACAAGGCTTAATACGCTTAATTATGAAGGTGTAAACCCAGGGCAGCTCTACCGTATTCTCAATTTAAAACGCCATATTCTCCAGCAGCGCGGGGACTATCTGGAATCGGGCCGCCTGGGTGACGAGCTGCTGAAGCTGGCGAGCAGCGCTAATTTGGATCAGTCACCGATAAAACGCGAGATTTGGCGAGACCTGCAGCGCGTCAGCGTTACCCAGTTGGAGCAAGCGGTGGCGACTACTACCGATATGCAGTGGCAGACCTGGCTGGAGCTGGCAATACTGACCCGCGCACCTTTGGTTGAACAACTGCAGAGCCTGCCGGTGTGGCTTAATACTCATGTTGATCATCCCGCAGCTAACCCCCTACCAGGCGGACTTGGCTATCTGTTAGATGGCCCACAGCAATTGCAAACCGTCGCGCTGGTGCTGCCACTAAGTGGCAGATTGGCACCGGCGGGCAAAGCCGTTCGCGATGGTTATTTGGCGAGCTATTACCGCTCTGTCGCCAGTGGCGGTGAAAATTACGACATTGTGGTACTTGACCAGGATAGTTATGGATCTGCCAGCGCCGCCTATAATGCCGCACTCTCTAAAGGTGCAGGCATGGTGGTCGGTCCGCTTAGTAAGGAGGCCGTAGCGGAACTCGCCAACAGACCAGATCGCACAATACCGGTGCTGGCATTGAACAAGCTAGACAACACCGAACAAATCATCCAGAGCAATAGCGCTATGGTCCAGTTCGCACTGGCGCCAGAGGATGAGGCGAAACAGATCGCCGAGTTGGCCTTTGGCCAGGGCGCTAGGCGAGCGTTGGTTATCCGACCACAAGGGGAGTGGGGTAGTAAGGTCTCACAAGCACTCTTCAATCAGTGGCGCAGTTTAGGAGGCACCGTGGTGGACAGTGTCAGCTATAGCGGTCGAGAGAATTACTCAGATAGTGTCAAGGGCGCGCTGGGCATACCCGCTAGCGAGGCACGAGCCGAAGCGGTCAAAAATGTATTGGGATCCGATATCGAGTTCAATGCCAGAAGACGCCAGGATGTAGACGTCGTATTTCTCTTGAGCGCAAGCGCTTCAGAGGCTCGCTCTCTAAAACCCCTGCTGGCGTTTCACTATGCCGGATCAATACCCGTATACGCGATTTCCAGCGTCTACGACGGCACGCCAGATCCTCGTGACCGCGATCTCGATGGCATTCACTTTGTCGAAACACCGTGGTTGCTAGGAGCAGACACAGACCTTCGAGACGCGCTTGAAGACTCAGATTCACACTCAGGCCTATACACACGACTGAACGCCCTGGGAGCAGATGCATTTATTCTACAATCGCAATTTCGACAGCTTCAGGCAGGTGCAGACGCCCTGCTCAGAGGAAACACGGGCATCCTCTCAATGAACCCAAAGCTGCAAATCCAGCGAGAACTCATGTTGGCCACATTTGATAAAGGCACGATACAAGCCCAATAAATTACACTCTCCCTGTATGCAAATTCGGAGACCATGTCTTTGACATCTATAGGGGCTTACTACGAAGATGAAGCAGCCAAGTGGCTTTGCCGTCGGGGTATGGTCCTGCTCGCGAAGAATTACCGCAGCAGACTAGGCGAAATCGACATCATCGCCATGGATGGCAAAGTTTTGGTATTTATAGAGGTGCGGGCACGCAGCCACAGCGGCTACAGCTCGGCAGCTGGCTCGATAGACCACCATAAGCGACAGCGGGTTGTGCGTACGGCGCAAACCTACCTGCAACAGCATCCAGAAGCTGCCAAGCTCGCCTGCCGGTTTGACGTGATAGCCTTCGAGCCGCGACAATCCGCCAGCAACCTGACACTGAGATGGATTCCGGGCGCATTCACGGCCTAGTCTTTTAACACGAATGCAATTGCACCTCCTCTGAGTAAGAAGCAACTGAGCGAAGACTCGACAGATCAATGGACTATTACAACATTATCGCAAGCCGCTTTCAGGATACTATCGAGTCTATCGCCGTCTCTGTTGACCGATTGGCTGAATCTATCGCCCTGAGTAGCGATCTCATGGTCAAGGCATTGTTGTCCGACAATAAAATCATAAGCTGTGGCAACGGTCCGGACAGCGCTCTCGCTCAATTGTTCACCTGCATGCTGATCGGTCGCTTCGAGCAGGACAGGCCGGCCCTTCCCGCCCTTGCCCTAAACAGCGACGGTACCGCGCTCACCGCTATCGCAGAGACAGCAGGTTACAACGAAGTTTACGCACGACAGCTTCGGGGTTTTGGTCAAGCTGGAGATGTGCTCCTGTGTATCAGTAGCACCGGCCAGGCTAATAACCTACTGCGCGCCGTTCAGGCAGCGCATGAGCGGAACATGATGGTGGTGGCGCTGTCCAATGCGAGCGACGGAGAACTCGGAACGCTGTTACAACCGGAAGATATAGAAATTCGAATCGATAGCCTGAAGCAACCGAAGGTCGTCGAGCTACAGACGATGGTCCTCAACTGTTTGTGCGAGTTAATCGAAAAGCAGCTTTTTGGCAGCTATCAGGATGTGTGAATGAAATTCCCCACGCTTCTTTTCTCTGTTTTTGTCGCTTCTTTTCTCTCCGGCTGCGGCAGTTTCCTTACCGCGATCGAGTCTGATCCGATCACCGATGAACCCTCTGAACGAACCATCGCCCAGCAGATAGAAGACGAAAGTATCGAGACAAAAGCCCAGGTCAACCTGCACGCCGCCAATGCAGCTTTTCACAACTCCAACCTGGCCGTGGTCAGCTACAACGGTTACGTACTACTCGCAGGACAGGTCGCGACATCAGAATTGAAGAATCAGGCGACTGATGTGGTAAAGCAGATTCGGGGAGTGAGGCGCATCTATAACGAATTAGAAATAGCTTCACCAAGTTCAATGATGACGCGTTCCAGCGACACATGGATTACCACCAAAGTTAAAACCTGGCTATTGGGCAGGTCAGATACTGAAGGCACCAGAGTGAAAGTCGTGACCGAGGATGGGGTAGTCTATTTGATGGGGTTGGTAACGCGTGAAGAAGCGGAGCGCATATCCGGGGTGGCTGCAGATATTGCAGGTGTACAGCGTGTGGTAAGGCTGTTCGAGATCGTGCCCTCATAGGGCGTACCGCCTAGTCTTCGATAGACTGCCGGGGTCTTACAAAACTATTTGACGATCTTAAGCGAGGGGCCTCCCTTGGGCTTGATTGGATCAGGTGGCGGCTCTTCCGGGGGTGGAGTCGCGTCCTCCTGCTCAAACACCATGCCTTGACCATTCTCTCTGGCATAGATGCCGACCACAGCGTTAATAGGCACGTAAATATCAGTTGCCACGCCACCAAAGCGACCGTTAAAGGCCATGGCATCGTTGGTGATGTTGAGGTCCATTACTGCTCCTGGTGAGATATTGAGCACAATCTGGCCATCTTTGACAAACTGCTGAGGTACCAGCACGTCGTTTACATCGGCATCAACCAGGACATAGGGCGTGCAATCGTTATCTACGATCCACTCATAGAGTGCACGCATGATATAGGGGCGACTGGGCGTCATTGCCACAGTGATTGCGCCTAGAGGCGCATTTCCCGTTCCTGCTCTGTCAGGCTCTCTTGAAAAGAGTCTCGATTGAAAATCGAGTCCATGTAGGCCAACAGCGGTTTGGATTGCTTGCTCGATCTGATATCGATTCCCAAAGAGGGTAGTCGCCATAAGATGGGGGCAAGACAGCAATCCACAAGGGTGAACTCTTCGCTCATGAAGAACGGCTTTTCAGCAAAAATGGGTGAGATACCCATAATACTCTCGCGTAACTCTTTACTGGACTTTTTGACGACGTTCTCGCTTCTCGAATGAAGAATGGATTCCACTAAGCTGCACCAGTCTTTTTCAATGCGATGGATATAAAGTCGGCTTTCCGCCCGCGCGACTGGGTAGACAGGCAGTAGCGGCGGATGCGGAAATCGCTCGTCCAGATATTCCATCATTACTTTCGATTCGTAGAGCACGAGTTCGCGATCAACGAGTGTTGGCAAACTGTTATAGGGGTTCAAGTCTGCCAGTTCAGCCGGAGGGTGCGCCGAGTCAGATTCAATCAGATCAACGGTAACACCTTTCTCTGCCAAAACGATTCGGACACGGTGGCTGTATTGACTTGTGTTATCGGAGAAAAAGGTCATCGAGGACCGCTTTGCCACAACACCCATCGGAGATTTCCTCAGTTAATTCTTTAGAGAACGACGTAGTTTGACGCCGATGGCTGCCGACATGCAACCACGGAGGTGAATTAGTGCACGTCTTTCCAGTATTCGCGGTTCAGCAGCCAAGCAAATACAAAAAACACCGCGATGAAAAGTAACACAAATTTGCCGATACGCATGCGGTCTGCTGCCATGGGCTCCGCCACGTAGGCGAGAAAGTTGACGAGATCGTACATCGCCACATCAAATTCCTCCGGGCTCATCTCTCCTGCCTCAGCGACAACCAGGCGACCACAGGGTTCCTCGAGTATATCCTCACCGGTAAGTGGATCGCGCTTGACCCCACCATTTGCTGCTTTGACGGGGCCGGCGGCACATTCCTGCATACCCTGCAGCTCGAGCAGCACATGGGGCATGCCCACATCTTTGAAGACCTTGTTATTGACACCATAAGGCCTTGCCGGATCTCTATAAAAGGTCCGCAAATAGGTGTACAACCATTCCGGCTGTTTGGATCTGGATACCAACGTCAGATCAGGCGGCGTTGCCCCAAACCACACCTTCGCCAGTGAATCGTCCATGGCATTGTCCATCAAATCACCGATCTTCGCGTTTTCATCAAACACAAGGTATTCCATAAACAGATCTTCAGGGATGCCTAGGTCCGCGGCCGTGCGATTGTACCGGGCATACTGCAAGGAGTGGCATCCCATGCAGTAATTCATATACAGCTTAAGGCCGTTCTGGAGCGATGCCTGATTGTTTGGGTCGACGCGGATATCATCGCAGGGAATACTGCCGCATTTATAGGCCGACTCAGCACCAACGACCCGTAGCGGCAAGACAGTCAGCACCATAATGATTGCGAAACCCGCAACGCTCCCCCAGAAACCTATACCGCCATCCATCGTCACCCGTTTGGGTACCGGCTTAGTCTTCTCCATGGATGTCCAAAACGGCATCAGCAGGAAGAAGGCGAAGTAAATCACTGAACAGATTTGCGCTAGAAGAGTTCTCTCCGGCGTTGGTGCTTTTACGCCTAATACACCCAGAATAATGAAAGAGGCAACAAAAATAACCAGCATGAACTTCGTGAAGTTGCCACGATAGCGCCAGGAGTTGACCGGGCTGCGATCCAGCCAGGGCAGCAGGAAGGGAATCGCGACAGACGCGGCAAATGCTATAAATCCAAGCAGCTTGTCAGGTACTGCGCGCAATACTGAATAAAACGGCGTGAAGTACCAGACGGGAGCGATATGCTCGGGTGTCTTCAGGGGATCGGCGACTTCAAAATTCGCATATTCCAGGAAGAACCCCCCCATCTCTGGCAGGAAGAACATCACCGCGCAGAAAATGAATAAGAAAACAGCTATCGCTTGAAGATCATGGACTGAATAGTACGGATGAAACTTGATGCCATCTAATGGTACGCCGTCCTTGTCTTTGGTCTCTTTGATATTAACGCCATCGGGGTTGTTCGAGCCCACCTCGTGCAGCGCCAAGAGGTGTAGAACAACAAGGGCGAGCAGCACGATTGGCAGTGCTACGACGTGCAGCGCGAAGAATCGGTTCAGTGTGATTCCAGAGATAAGATAGTCTCCGCGAATCCAGGTAACCAATCCTTCACCGATATACGGGATAGCGCCGAACAAAGAAATGATGACCTGGGCACCCCAGTAAGACATCTGACCCCAGGGCAGCACATACCCCACAAAGGCTTCGGCCATTAGCACCACAAAGATGAGCATCCCGAATATCCAGATCAACTCACGCGGCTTTTTATAAGAGCCGTACAGTATCGCTCGGAACATATGCAGATAAACAACTACGAAAAATGCCGATGCGCCTGTTGAGTGCATATAGCGCAGTATCCAGCCGTAGTCGACATCGCGCATGATGTATTCTACCGACGCGAAAGCGGCTTCTTGGCTTGGCACGTAATTCATTGTTAGCCAAATGCCTGTCAGCAGTTGGTTAACCAGAACAACCAGTGACAGCACACCAAATATGTACCAAATGTTGAAGTTCTTCGGCGCATAGTACTTGCCCATGTGCGTATCCCACGCACGCATAATGGGCAGGCGGTCATCGACCCAGTCGCGCAACCCAACAAGCACATTATTCATCAGGCTGCCTCCATGTCCTCGCCAATGATAATGACGGTATCGGTTTCATAGGTATAGGGTGGGACGACCAGATTGGCATTGGCAGGCACACCACTAAACACACGACCTGACATATCGAAAGTCGAGCCATGACAGGGACAGAAAAACCCTCCCTGCCACTCACCGCCACTAACACTGATCGCACCGATTTCAGGTACGAATTTCGGCGCGCAGCCAAGATGGGTGCAAAGACCGACAATAACCAGCATGTTCGGTTTAATCGAGCGATCCGGACCTTCGATGTAAGGCGGCTGCTCAGATACTTTCGAATCCGGATCTTTCAACTGCGAGTCTAGCTTGGGAAGTTCTTCGAGTTGCGCCTCTGTCCGGTTAACGATGTATACCGGCATTCCGCGCCATTCCACCGTCACCATCTGGCCAGGCTCCAGCTTGCTGACATCGGCCTTAACGGGCGCCCCGGCCGCCTTCGCCTTAGCGGAGGGGTTCCAGGAACCGACAAAAGGGATGGCTGCGCCGACCACGCCCGCGGCACCGACCGCTGTCGTCGCGGCTGTCAAAAACCGGCGCCTGTCGGTATTGATTGCGTCGGTAGTCATGCTTAGATCTCCTGAAAACCCCAGATAGATATGGTCGCCGTTCTGTTATCTACGAACCGCCGTCCAAAAAGGCCCAAATGTTAATGAATCTGCCTTTGGGTTACAAGAAAACCTTGCTTCGCAAGGGGACAAAAGCCCTGCGTTCTGGCATTGAGAGCGGGGTGCCGCCGCCTGGCCTGTCAGGTACGCCATTGCAAGTAACGCCTGCCCACCTTCGTTACTTCTGCATCGCTTACCGCGTACACCGACGAGGTCCATCCACCATCTTCTGTGAGCACCACAGTCATGCCAAGTCATACATACACCTTGGATGCTGTTAGAGACTTGTGGGGATCTGTCCTGCAAGTATTCCGTTCGGTCACGCTTCATCAGGCGCATGCAGGCCATAACGATAGCGTACACCGGGCTGCGGCAATTAGCGCTTGGAGTATTGAGGACGCTTGCGAGCTTTCCTCAGGCCCACCTTCTTACGCTCAACCTCGCGAGCATCGCGAGTAACATAACCGGCGTCTCTCAGCGGTGTTCTTAGAGACTCGTCGTACTCCATCAGGGCGCGCGTAATGCCGTGGCGGATAGCACCGGCTTGTCCAAAGCTGCCGCCACCAGAGACCGTGACATTCACATCAAATTTATCATTTAGATCAACCACTTCTAGAGGCTGACGCACGATCATTCTGGCCACTTCGCGTCCAAAGTAGACATCCAATGGACGACGGTTGATGGTGATATTGCCTCCGCCATTTTGCAGATAAACCCTTGCAGTGGAGGTTTTACGACGACCAGTTCCGTAATATTGGGTGGAGGACATAGCTATTCCGTTAAACGTTCAATACTTGCGGCTGTTGAGCCGTATGGGGATGCTCGGCGCCGGCATAGACCTTGAGTTTTTTAAACATTGCGCGCCCCAGGGGATTGCGCGGCAGCATGCCTTTGACTGCGCCCTGAATCACTCTTTCCGGGGCTTTCTCTATCAGTTTTTCGAAGGATAGGGACTTGATGCCGCCCGGGTAGCCTGTGTGCGAGTGATAAATCTTGTCTGTCTTCTTGTTACCTGTTACGCGCACCTTGTCAGCATTGATAACAACAATGTAGTCCCCGGTGTCTACATGTGGCGTGTATTCGGGCTTGTGCTTGCCGCGCAATCGGTGTGCCACCTCGCTGGCCAATCGGCCCAAGGTCTTGTCGGCGGCGTCAACCACAAACCAATCGCGGTTAATTTCGTCCGCTTTCGCACTAAACGTCTTCATCACAATACGCCTTTCGGACAGCTCCATTTTAGGGAGCGCGAATACTAATCAAACAAGCGACCTAATTCAAGCCAAAAAGATGGCCAAATTCGGCACCTTAACAGCGTTCTTTTAGGGTTTGTGCTGGCGAGCCAGGTACTCCACTGACTGCATTTCCTGCAGCCTGGAAATCGTTCGTTGGAACTCGAATTCCAGTTGCCCCCCCGCATACAGCACAGGCAAGGCCGCCTCTGCCGTGATAATCAGTTTTACGTTGCGATCGTAAAATTCATCAACCAGATTAACAAAACGGCGGGCCAGATCATCCGAGTTGGCTTTAAACACGGGCACCCCCGATACCAACACGGTTCGAAACAACCGCGATAGCTCGATATAGTCATTCTGCGAGCGAGGGCCGTCACAGAGTTCTTTGAAACTGAACCAAACCACGTCTCCAGATCTGCATCGGCAATTTATCAACCGGTTATTTACTTCTATAGGCTCACGGCTTAGACCAGACTTAGCCGCAAGTTTCTGAAAACTCGCCCTCAAATTATCATCAGCGCGTGCATCAAGCGGATAATAATACAACCTGGCCTGTTCCAAGGTCCTGAGCCGGTAATCTACTCCGGCATCGATGTTGACGACATTGGTATATTTCTCGACCAGGGCGATCGCGGGTAAAAAACGCTGACGCTGCAGGCCATTCTCATAAAGAGCCTGCGGCTCAATATTCGAGGTAGCAACCAAGGTAACGCCACGTGCAAACAGCGCCTCCATCAGTCCGCCTAATATCATTGCATCTGCGATATCGCTAACATAAAACTCATCGAAACAAATCACCATAGTTTCGTCAGCAAGTTGCTCAGCAACCTTTTCAAGCGGATTTTTCTCGCCTTCGAGCTCGGTGAGGTTCTCATGTACACGCTGCATGAACCGGTTAAAGTGCACGCGTAGTTTTCGAGAAAACGGTAGACAGTCGAAAAAGCAATCAACAAGGTAAGTTTTGCCTCGACCCACGCCACCCCAAAAATAGAGCCCGGTTTCCGGTTCTTCGCGTTCACCGCGCAGTTGTCGAAGCCATCTCGCCATGCCGCCACTGCGCTCAGCCGCTCTGGCTACCAAACGCTCATAGAGATCCTGCAGCAGTTGGACGGCATGCTCCTGGGCAGGATCGTGAGCAAAATCCTCCCGCTGCAAGTCTAACTGGTAGCGCTCCCAGGGTGTTGTCATACGAGCTGAAGAACCGACACGAAGTGCAGCCCCTTCGACGAGAAAGCGCCACACTTTAACGAGCGGCAATGCAGTGCGCAATGCTCAAGATGCCCCGCTGGTGCTCCTCTAAAGCTTACAGACGACCGTCCATGAGGTTATACTGCGGCTCGTCCTGCCAGCCAGTCACTAAGAGGAATCGTCCATGGAATCCGTTCAGTTGAGTCAAGCTATTCTGATCGCCGTGGGTCTTGCGCTATTCATAGCTGGCCTGGGTCTCGGGGCTCTGATCGGCAGGCGCAGCGCGCCGGCTGTTCGCCGACAACGAGAAGCTGAGCGCAAACTCGATCAAATCTTGCAGGAGAAAAAAGCCTACGAGGACGAAGTGGTGGAACACTTTTCAGAGACAGCAAACTTGCTGAACAGTCTCACGGACAGCTATCGAGGCGTACATAATCATCTCGCAGCTGGCGCTGCAAACCTTTGCCACGGCAAAGGACCTATATCTATGGATCGATTAGAAGAGAGTGCGGACTCCGCTGAAATCCCCGCACACCTCGCTGACATTCGTCCACCGCTGGATTACGCTCCGAAATCCTCTCCCGAAGAGAAAGGCATGCTAAATGAGGAGTTTGGGATGGACAGAAAGCCATCTGCCGAGCCCGCCTCTGCGGAGCGGGCCAAGCAACAATCGATCGGTGAATAGGCGCCTCAGGCCAACTAAGGCGAGCCGAGCCTGAGCTATCATGCAGTCTTTGAAATTTCTTTTTTGGCCCGCCATCGCCGGCTTGCTTGCGGCCTTGCTGATACTGGATCGCTGGATATTACCCGACGCGACTGACAACAGCTCGATAGACTATGAACCGGTGAGCTATGCTTCCGCAGTGCGCCTTGCAACACCGGCCGTCGTCAATATCTATACTGAGAAACGCGTCAATTCTCGTCGCAATCCCCTGATGGATGACAACTTTTTTCAGCAGTTCGCGCGACCCAGTCAGCAGAGGCAACGGATTGAGCGATCGCTTGGCTCTGGAGTCATAGTGACACCCCAGGGACATGTCCTTACCAACAACCATGTAATAGTAGGTGCTGATGCCATACGCGTTCTGTTACAAGATGGCCGCTACACCAACGCCCAAGTCATTGGCACCGATCCCGCTACCGACCTGGCGGTGCTCAAAATTGAGCTACCTGATCTCCAACCCATCACCCTCGGGGACTCTAACGCCGCTAGAGTTGGAGACGTGGTGCTCGCCATTGGTAACCCTTTGGGGTTCGGACACTCTGTAACACAGGGCATAGTATCCGCACTGGGACGCTACGGTTTGCAGGCAAATGCATACGAAGACTACATCCAGACTGACGCGACCATTCATCTTGGCAACTCAGGCGGAGCCTTGATTGATACATCCGGGCGCTTGTTGGGTATCAATACCTTGATTTATACCGGCAATAACAATGGCCAGAGCGCTACTACCGGGATAGGTATAAGCTTGGCGATTCCAGTCAATCTTGCGGTCTTTGTCATGCAGGACCTAATAGACTACGGCGAAGTCATTCGGGGTTGGTTGGGAGTTAGCGTCGAGGTTGCGGGCGCTCCGAACGGCGAAGGCGGGATAGTCAGGGCACTCGAGGTCGTCGACGTTGCTGATAATAGTCCAGCCAAGAAGGCAGGCGTATTGCCCGGCGACCTGATCACCTACATTAATGGCGAACGCGTCCGAGACGGGCGCTTGACCATGCAGCGCATCGCGATGCTGCGCCCGGGCGATTCGGTGGACATTACATTAATTCGAGATCAACAAAGCCTGGACCTCAGCGCAATTGTCGGTGTGTTAAACCAGTCCAGAGGTTAGCCTATTCACTTTCGCCTGGCGGATCGGCCAACAGGCGCATTTCTGCGCTGCGCGCATGCGCAGTCAGGGACTCGCCGCGGCCGAGAACGGACGCCATTCGACCCAACTCTTGCACGCCCTGTTCACTGCACATAATCAGCGAGCTACGCTTTTGAAAATCATAGACACCCAGCGGTGACGAGAAGCGTGCAGAACCTGCAGTGGGTAGAACATGGTTGGGGCCAGCGCAGTAATCACCAAGCGTCTCAGAGGTATAGCGGCCCATAAATATGGCTCCTGCATGCTGCACCGCAGGTAGCAGCGCCTCCGGATCGCCGACGGACAGCTCAAGGTGTTCCGGCGCTATCTGGTTCGATATCCGAACTGCCTCAGACAAATCTCGAGTCTGTATCATCGCGCCTCGGGCTTCCAAAGACTGGCGGATGATATCTGCTCTTTCCATATCTGGTAGTAGCCGCTCAATGCTCACTTTAACCTGTTCCAAAAAAGCTGCATCAGGACACAGCAGCAACGACTGAGCCTGTTCATCATGCTCTGCCTGGGAGAATAGATCCATCGCCACCCAATCGGGATCGGTGCTGCCATCGCAGATCACTAATATCTCCGAGGGCCCCGCTACCATGTCAATGCCAACCTGCCCAAATACCTGGCGTTTTGCAGTGGCGACATAGATATTCCCCGGTCCAACGATCTTATCCACGCTAGGGATGGATTCAGTGCCGTAGGCCAATGCCGCAACTGCTTGCGCACCGCCAATCGTAAATAGGCGATCCACCCCCGCGATTTTCGCCGCAGCCAGCACCAAATCACTCAGTACTCCATCGGGTGCCGGAACCACCATTATTACCTGCTCGACGCCCGCTACCTTAGCCGGAAGTGCGTTCATCAATACCGAGGACGGGTAGCTGGCTTTACCGCCCGGCACGTAAATTCCCGCACTCGCCAGGGGCGTGATTCGTTGGCCAAGGAGGTTCCCTAAATCATCGCGATACTGCCAGGTTTCTTGTCGCTGTTTCTCATGGTAGCTGCGAATTCTATTGCCGGCGTACTGTAGAGCTTCACGATGACTCTTATCAATCGTATTGAGCGCTGAAGATAGTCTCTGGCTTGAGATTTCCAATTCACTCGCCAGTGGAACACTCAGACGATCGAATTGCGCCGTGTATTCAAGTAATGCGACATCGCCGCGATCACGAACATCGCGGATGATGTCCGCGACTCTCCGCTCCACCTCTTTACTGGAATCCTCTTGCAAGGACCTTAGGGCTTTGAGCCGTGTTTCAAAATCCTGCTGGGTTGTGTCCAGACGACGCATCGGGTCAATCCTTTTCCACCACAGCGGCGAGATCATCTATCAGCCTTTGAATGCTCACACACCGAGATCGCATCGCGGCCTTATTAACGACTAGCCGCGAACTGATCGACGCAATTTCTTCCATGGGCTCCATTCCGTTCGCCCGCAATGTGTTGCCCGTATCGACGATGTCGACTATCAGGTCAGCGAGATTCATCATCGGCGCCAGTTCCATAGCGCCGTATAGCTTGATGACGTCTGCATGCACGCCCCTTCTTGCGAAATGCCGGCGAGCGATGTTCACGAACTTGGTTGCAACCCGAATACGCGTGCCATCACCCTGCCAACCGGAAGGACCTGCCGTCATCAATCGGCAACGCGCTATGCCAAGGTCCAATGGCTCGTAGAGACCTTCTGCACCATGCTCTAGCAAAATGTCCTTGCCAACTACACCCACATCCGCCGCGCCGTGACGCACATAGGTTGGCACGTCACTTCCGCGGATTATCATCAATCTCACGCCCGGACGGGAGCTGTCAAATACCAATTTACGACTACTGTCGATATCGTCCAAAGGCGAGATACCGATGCTAGCCAACAATGGTAGCGTTTCCTTGAGGATACGCCCCTTAGTCAACGCAAGTGTTAATTGTTCACTCATAAGGACTCTTAATCGAGTACGTTTACGCTTGTGACTCGT
>JBCDFM010000068.1:0-17096 GCA_039178015.1 Pseudomonadota bacterium | reverse complement strand
GGGCCCAAATGGACTGTTTTCCTGATAATGAACCGGAGACTGCTCCCGCAGGCGCTGAAAATAGGGTCGCCAGGCATCCTGCTGAAACAAGTCTGGGTTCGAAAAATCGATGTCCTGAAGGGGGGTAACCCAGGGATCGGGGAGTTCTTTCATCTTATTCATTATTTTTTTTGTCGCGTAAGTTCGGTGGCTATCGTGCGTATTGCGCTGAGCACATCCAGACTATGAATCTTAAAGCGAGACCTGAATAAAAGCGAAAAATGCCAATTAAGCCTTTCTACGAACGACGTCGAGGGTGATTTTATCAGTCCCATATCGCCGCTACCGTAGCATGCAGTCTACCGGATTATGCAGTAGACATCCGCTGAACAGTTTATCTGTAGTCTATGCCCGCCGCGCTTGATTATGCGCTTGCACGAAATCGTGGTGTTCAAAGCGCTATTCCCCATAGCCTTCGGGCAATTGCATATCAAGGTTTTCTACGAGAAAGGCCCAGCGATCCGCAAAGTCAGCGATAACCAAGTCAGTCGGCGTACCGGCTCCATGCCCCGCTCGCGTCTCGATTCGTATCAGCACCGGTGCCATGCCTCCCTGTGCGTTCTGCAGCGCCGCTGTATACTTAAAGCTGTGTCCGGGGACAACCCGGTCATCGGTGTCGGCCGTGGTGACCAGCACTGCCGGGTAGTCGGTGCCTGGCTTAACGTTGTGATAGGGCGAATAGCCGAACAACACCTCGAATTCCTCTGCGTTTTCAGAAGAACCGTAATCGTCGATCCAGAAACGACCCGCAGTGAATTGTTGAAACCGCAGCATATCCATAACACCCACGTTAGGAATTGCGGCAGCGAATAGATCTGGTCGCTGGTTCGTGACCGCACCCACGAGCAGACCGCCATTGCTGGCGCCTAAAATGGCGAGCCGCGATGGCGTCGTGTACTTCTCCACTATCAGGTACTCCGCCGCAGCTATGAAGTCATCGAAGGTATTTTGCTTGTTGAGTTTCGAGCCTGCCTGGTGCCAGTCTCTGCCATACTCCCCACCGCCGCGCAGGTTTGCCACTGCGTAAACACCGCCCATTTCCATCCAAGCAAACCGCGTAATCGAAAACACCGGCGTGAGTGAATAGTTGAAGCCGCCATAGCCATAGAGCAGCGTGGGGTTATTCCCGTCAAGTTCGATATCCTTACGATGACTGATGAACATCGGGACGCGTGTTCCATCGGCGGAGAGAAAAAACACCTGCTTCACCACATAGTCGCTCGCATCGAAGGGCACATCGGGTCTTCGGAAAACAGTCACTTCGCCGGTCGCAACATCCAGACGGTTAACGGTTGTAGGCGTATCGAAGCTGGTGTAACTGAAAAATGTCTCGGGGTCGTCTACATTTCCGCTAAAACCAATCGCAGTCCCTATACCAGGCAGATCCACGGAGCCCGCGGGCTTGCCATCCAGGCCAAACAGTTTTACCACGGTCTGGGCGTCCTGAATGTAGCTGGCGATGATCTTACCACCCACTATGCTCACACCCTGCAGTACATCAGACGCCTCGGGTATCACTTCGCGCCAGTGCTCAGGCGCTGGGTTCGACATATCGATAGCGATCACCCGGTTCATGGGCGCATCGCGGTTCGTGCGAAAGAAGACCTCGTCGCCAATAGAATCGATCATAGCGTAGTCATTATCGAAGCCCTCGATGATCACGCGCGGTTCAGAGCTTTCTACAGAGAGATCCTGATGCAGAATTTGATAGCGAGCGTCTGAACTTTTTGAAACGGTGATGATGAGATGCCGACCATCATCTGACACTCGCGCCGTGCCGCCCCAGGTTGGATTAGCCGGGTCCGCGTAGACGAGCCGGTCGTCGTACTGCGGGGTGCCAAGACGGTGGAAGTAGACGGCCTTGTTTAAATTGAGCGCTTGAAATTTGTCATCTTTAACCGGTTCCGGGTAGCGGCTGTAATAGAAACCCGAACCATCCGCTGCCCAGGACACTCTGGTGAACTTGAGCCACTGAAGCTCATCGTCCAACTCCTCGCCTGTGTCCACCCTCATTACGTGAGCGGTGCGCCAGTCTGAGCCGCCATCTTGCTTCAGATAGGCAACATGTTGACCATCGGGGCTCGGGTAGTAGGAAGCAAGCGCGACCGTGCCATCGTCTGACCACGTGTTTGGATCGATGAGCAGTCTCGGCTCGGCATCCAGTGTGTCCTGCACGAACACCTGAGACTGGTTCATCAGGCCGTCGCTGTAGGAATAATAGTAACGACCCCCTTTCTTATAGGGCCTGCCAAATCGCTCGAAATTCCAGAGCTCAGTCATCCGCTCAAAGATAGCGTTCCGTTCTGGAATATCCTCCAGATAGGTGAAGGTCAACGCGTTCTGCGCCTTCACCCAATCCCTGACCGCATCGCTCTCGCGCACATCCGCTTCCAGCCAACGGTAAGGGTCCGCTACTTCGGTACCGTGATAGGTATCCACCTGAGCCACTCTGGCCGTTTCCGGATAGGTAATGGTCTCCAGTACTGGGCTGGCTGGCGGGTTTTTGAGCGCTTGTTGATCGCTACAGGCAGCTAAAAACACCAAGCATATAAGGGATATCAGTCTAAGCGTCAAAAAACACCTCCTATCTCAAGGGACTGACTTATGCATAACTCAGTCCGCCTTTGACAATAAGGCAGGCGAATCAATCCCAAAAACCCAATGCTATTTCGGGGGATGTGGCAACGAACACAATGACTAACCGACTGGGACAACATGCTCTCTCGCTTATCCAATTATTGAGCTCTATAGGTATGACCTTTTTACTCTCAGAGCACGGCTGGCTTGATCCAATGGCGCACGGCCGCGATCAGCTCATGGCCCGACGCCACCGCGTGATTGGCATTCGATACAGGTCTGTCCGTGAGGTACTCCTGTGCATCGGACGCCATTGTATTGGCAAGTAAACGCTGCGCGTCCCGATGGGTTAGCGTGTGTCTAAAGACGACTGAGCGGGCTCATCGCGATGATCCTGCCCGAGGCAAATTTTAGTGAATCTTTCAATACCTGCAACATTAGGTGTTGCACAGCAGTGCACTCTTTGAGTGTCGGTTGCAAAAATGTCCGTGCACTCTGCACGAGTGTTGAGCTGGTTCAGATCAAACCCATCTCAGCTACGTGACGCCTCAAAAATTGCCTGGATCGATGTATTCAGCGTTTCATTAAACTCGTCGTCGCTCTGCTGTGCGGACAGGCCCTCAGCCAGTGCTCGGGAGAAGCTCGCAACCACGCCTTCATTGCGCGCCAACCGCGCGTTGGCTTCCTCGCGACTATAACCACCGGACAGGGCCACCACTCGCGCCGTGTTGGCATGGGCGATGCAGTCGGCGTAGAGATTGTCTTGTTCAGGCAGAGTCAGCTTGAGCATAACGACATCGTCGCTGGGCAGGGCATCGAGGTGGGCCATGATCTTGTCGTGCAGGATAGTCTCGGCGGCCGTCTTGTCCGGGCAGTGAATATCCACTTCTGGCTCGATAATCGGCACCAGGCCAGCGGCGACAATGCGCCTGCCAATCTCGAATTGCTGATCCACCACCGCGTCAATCCCATCGGCATTCGCCTGCTTGATCACCGAGCGCATCTTGGTGCCGAAAATCCCGTTGGCTTTGGCCTTTTCAAGGAGTGCATCTAGATCTGGCATGGGTTTCATCACCTGAACACCATCAGATTCCTCGGCTAAGCCTTTATCTACCTTCAGAAAGGGCACCACCTTCTTGATATTCCACAAATAGCTCGCCGTTGACTGACCCTCAACTGAGCGATCCATGGTGTTCTCAAACAAAATAGCGCCCAGAATCCTGTCACCATCAAAGGCCGGACTCGTCATAATCCGCGTTCGCATGTCGTGCACCACGGCGAACATTTCTTCATCATTGCTCCAGGCATCTTCGCCGATACCATAGAGTCCCAGTGCTTTTGGTGTGCTGCCGCCACTCTGATCGAGTGCAGCGATAAACCCGGGTTGGGTGCGGATCTTGTCTAGTTGTTCGTCAAAGCTCACAGTCTGTTCCGGCTCTTGTTGTCTGAGGGACTTTGCATTGTACACCTAATCTGCTGAGCCAACCCGATTACTCTCTGTCAAGGTAAGGGAACCCCAGTCGTGACATCATCAAACTCGGCGGTATGGCTCGTATGCTTTGGCTGGCCGCTAGGCAAACAACCCAAACGCTAAGCCGGCCTCAACTACGCCCCAGACAACGAGGACTGCTCCCAAGGCATAACCGAACCAATCGCCCCGAGGCATCGTCTTCTGAAGCAATACCAACATCGATAGCAGGCCGATCCAATACAGATTCATGGCACCTGACATGAACAACAACAACATCAGAACCCAGCACGTATTCAGACATCTGACGCCTTCACCGAGACCCAGGGCAAGCCCACCCTGCAATCGCTGTCGATCAGGTGCTTGCATCCATCCACCACAGGATCGACACGCCAGCAACGCTTTACGCTGAATGGGTGTGAACTGATAGAGCCCAGCCGCGAGCAGAAGCCATGCATCCAGAGAAAGACTCTTGCTCACGATCATCGGCGTCAACAGACCCATCTTCAACAGCAGCCACTGCAGACATACCGCCGCCAGGCTAAAACCACCCCAGACCAGGCTGTAACCCAGTACAAATGCTGCTACGGATCGATAGCTCCTCGATGGAGGGTCTTGCAGATGTTCAGTGGCTGAATAGCGGACTACCGCAGGCACGATAGTCGGCAACATCATGGCGATCATCATGACCCACCACATAAAGAACATGACAACTACAGTACCAGCTGTCCAAGCCGGTCGCTGCATCTCCATCTTAGCGTTGTTACCGGCAGGCAGGTCTCCGTGTGCCATGGTGCCACCTGTCAACACGCTTTCCATCTTGGCCTGTTCCATCCTGGTCATTTCAAAGGCAGACATGTGCATGCCCGCACCCAGCAAAACAAATGCCCAAGCGCCCACGATGAGCAATAACAGCGCAGTAATGCATACAGCCCGCTGAGTTGTGTATAGGTTGTCTCCATCGGAGTCTTCAGGGGGGTCGTTTGACATAGCTCGAAATGCTGGGAGCTTGGATTGGCTGGGTGCAGTCTAAACGATAGTCCTATTGACCTGCACGGTTTGTAGACGCCTCTGTGAACAGCCCTGCTAGCGTGAATCGCGAGGTTTGGACACCTGCAAGCCACCGACACGGTGGTGAAGGTCGGCCATCGGTGTTACTTTGTTGTGATGCAGGGATTTATCCTTAGAACGATCATTATTGGGCTCGGCATTTGGCTCGCTGACTACCTTGTGCCTGGTATCAGCGCGTCATCCACCGCTGCTCTCATCTGGGCAGCCATTGCACTGGGCTTGATCAACGCTTTTTTGCGGCCCATCTTGGTATTGCTGACTCTACCGTTTACGATTTTAACTCTTGGCTTGTTTTTGCTCATTCTCAATGCCGCGATGCTGAACCTAGCCGGATGGTTCGTAGATGGGTTTCAGGTAGTCGGGTTTTGGAGCGCGATTTTCGGCGCTATCGTGATCAGCATCGTCAGCGGGCTGTGCTCGCACTTTATCGGTCCGAAGGGACGCTACGAGGTTATGGTGATAAAGCGCCGATGATGGCTCGATGAATTCACAGGCAGACATCCTGGTGCCAGGTCCCTAGCCTGTGCTATTGCGCGAGCAGCCCGGTGAAATTCTTATTTGCCTCGGCGATAAAGCCAGGAATATCCTCCTCCCACTCTTCCTGAACTTTTAGGCTGTAATTCAGATAGAGCTTGCCGTCGACAATACTCCAGGCCTCGGGCTCTATTTTCACGAGATAGTCCTGAGCCACGCCGTAGGCACAGTAACCTCCATACTGCGGCGCGTACTTCTCGGGATCGGCGATAAACAAATCCAGGTGGTCTTGAGAAGAGAACTTCCACGTTGCACCATTCCACTGCGTTGTAAATGCGTCGGTACCAGGTACATATTGCATTTGAGTAAAGTACGCCACGGTATCGGCCCCACGGATCGCCACGCCAGAAGGGTCATAGCCAAAAAGCCCGCTTCGTTCCAAGGTATTAATCGGCTCGGCGGCCAGCGCATGAAGTGAAAACATACCGAACAGGAGAAGAGTCAGGGCCGTAAAAACGCGATTATTTACGCTGCTTGTCATTTTAAGATTCCATTCGTTTATTCATCGACTTCGTTACAGACCCGATACGCATCGAAGAGTTCGATTATCACGAAAAGTTTTTACTAGAAACCCTGACAGGGGTTCTTGCGTTGCGGCTTCGCTCTACGAAAATCCTTATCGTCGCGCGGCAGAAGCTCATAACCGACCCCGGCGAACAATGCGACCACGCCGCGAATACACAGATCCTCGCCCTGCACCAGCAAGCGGCGCCGCAACCGTTCAACTGAGACATTCGCGCTGGCATCGATAAAGATCTGCGCAACACCGTTGCCATCATCAATAAACAGTTTGAAACCGAACTCGCCATCGTCCTCGAGATCAGCCACCGCTGTTCCTCGAACCGCGATAACATCCCCCTGCGTTGCCGAAAACGGCTCCAGGCAATTGCACCAGTTAGGAGTCACCTCCGGGTTGCCAGAAATCTCGGGGGGGTTACTCAGCTGTCCGATTTGCCTTGGGGCAAACACAGTGGATACTTCAGAGCGAATTTTTTTCACCACCGAGTCGTCCAGTGCGAGCGTACCGAACTGGCAGGTGGTGGTGCCCTGAACCGTCACCTTGTCACCCCGACGAAGACTCGACTCTCCTTCAATCAGAACAAGGATACCACCCGTACCATCGCTCACTGCGAAGCCCTGGTTATCATAGGAGCTTGCAAACGCGCCGGGCGCAGACTGGAGGTTGCCTGTAACACTGTAGCGTGTCGGGTTTACAACATCGCACATTGGTTGTTCACATTCTGTGGCGCCATCGGGACACGTGACCCGAACATCGGCCAAGCTAATGACCTCAGCGATAGCCGTGCTGACGCTTGCTTCAATCACGCCAGTTTGAGCCGCACTGGGCGAGCCATTGCAGGCTGTCGTCAACACTAGTAAAAGAAGCGCCGGTGGCTTGATCCACGGCAACCAAGAACAAAGGCGATTTTGCATTGGATCATTCCGTCAACGGCTCATCGAGACTTTCACAATACAGGATTGCGTATTTTGGACAACCGGATCGCTATGAGCTGATCTCTACCGGCCAGTTGGGGATCGAATCGAGTACTCAATGCAGCAAAGTTGAGAGCACACTATCACTCACTACATAGCGTTGACGATGCTCACGCGTGTTTCCCACGGTTATTTGTGCTTAACTCACGTCGCACCAGTGAATGTAGGAGCTTCGTCAGGCGATCTGCCGTGATAACAAGACGCGGGTTACTTCTTGCGTGTCACCTTGTCGGTCAGATCCAGCACCTTATTCACGCTGGATCCCAATTTAAAGAGCTGCTTGAGTCGGGTGGACTGCAGGGTTTGCATTTCGTCACTCCAATCCACCAAAAGCTCGATCAGGTCGTGCATATCGCGAATGCGGCTTAGCGCGTACTGACTGGCGCCGGGGGTCGATTCACTCATCAAGGCGTTGCGCATCATCGACAGGGTGGGATCGATTTCGCGCTTGCGTTTTTCTGCGATCAAGGTGCGCGCAATTTCCCAGACGTCCTCAGGTGTCGTGAAGTAGGTTTTTCTGTCTCCACTGCGTGGCACCGTGCGCAACAGATTCCAGGCGTTAAGTTCTTTGATTCCCATACTCACATTGGAGCGAGACAGGTGCAGCGTCTCGGCCAGTTGATCTGCGCTCAAAGGATGCTCACTGATGACTAACAGTGCATACATCTGCCCTACCGTGCGATTGATACCCCAGCGACTACCCATTTCGCCGAAGTGTTGAATGAATGCCTGAGCAACATCGTCAAGCTCGATAAGGTTGTCCGAATCCTGCATGCTGGTTTAGTCCCCTTGTTGCTGCAGCAAAGCATAGGTAATCATGTCGGCCATACTGGCCAGCGCCGCGGCACCGCCGTAAGGCCAAATGTCACCGACTTCTATCACCCGAAGTTTGGCGTATTCCTCAATGTCCCACCGCTGTACGCCTGAGTCAGGGGTCAATGGCAGGCGCCGCTCAGAGCCCGCCCATGGCGCAGCTTTGGCACCATTAATCACAAGCAAGTAACCCTGACCCAACTCGGCCAGAGCCGCCGGAGACACCGTCATTTCGCCAAGCTTGCTTTTTTCCTGGGTGAGCGGACGCTCAAGCCCCAGGCGATCGCTGACATAACCCAATAAACTGTTGCCACCATAAGCGATGAGCTTCCCGGTCGATAGCGGTCGAATAATGGTGACTTCGGGTGGCTCACCTGAAAAGTAGGCGTCGAGGCGCGCGCGTTGCAAATCCAGATAATCTGAGACAGATGTATTGATGGCGTCACCCTGCACCTGTTTTTGAAAAAGCGTCGCCAATTGCGAGAGGCGCTCCATGGACTTTTCGCCATTGCTTGCAAAGCGCTCACTGAAATTGTGAAAATACATTACACGAGCAATACGGGAAAAGGCGCGCTCTAGGTCTTTTTGATCCGTGCCGAGGATGATCAGGTCCGGATCGAGTGATCGAATGAGGTCAAACGAAGGCGCACGGCGCAACCCGATATCCACCACGCTAGTGGGCACCGGCTCATGTTGATCGAAGGCTTCATAGGCATCGATCTCCGGTGCGCCCACCGGCACAACACCTAGCGACAGGAGTTGCTCGAGCAAGGTCCAGTCGGTCACCACCACCCGTTCAGGCGGTGTCTGGAACTGATGCTTGCCGAAAGAATCCGTTACCTCATAGGGCGACGCGGCATGCGCAGGCGCGCTTAGAAGCAGTGTAAAGCCGCCCACTAACAGATACGCCCATGTAACCACAGCGACTGCCAGGGGCTTAGCAATATCGCGGGCCTCAGGCCGGGCGCGGTGTGTACTCACGGCGAAGGCTCAACAAGCTAAACAAACCGACGACCATCAGCACGCTTACTGCATAGAGCGGCAGTGAGAAGTTACCCGTTTGCTCGGCGATGATTCCCGATAGGATGGGCGATAGGATCTGCGCCACGCAATAGCCAAACGTTAATTGGGCCATGATTTTCGTTGCCTTAGAGCCATACAGGCGACCCACGGTACTCAGGGTTTGCGACACAATACCCATGAAGGTAAACCCGAATAGCACAGCTGCAATAGCGGTTGTCGCCACCGAGTTGGTCAAAGCCAGACACAAGTTGCCGGCAATGTTTAACACGAACGCGATACGCAGGGCATCTAGAGGGCCGATACGTCGTGCAATGGCATCCCATATGAGTGGCGCTGGTGTGGCGGCAATGCCCACTAGCAGCCACATCTTTGCTCCCAATCCATCAAGCGGCTGTAGCTCTGTGATCAGAGAAGTAAAGGTCACATTCAGTGTGTTGCTAAAGCCGGCACAGAAATAGGCCCCGGTCAGCAGCCAAAGCCAGCGGTCAGACGGCGGCTCCACATCCAAGCGCATATCGTCAGTGCGCGACATCTCCTTTTCCCGTTCTTTTGGAAACGGCAGGAGAAACATAGCGGGAATCAACAACAGGGCTGCAACGCCGGCGAGAACGACCCACTGCAAGCGCCAATGCAACTCACTTAAACCATCGGGGTTCATCGCATCAACTACCAGGGCGCTGACAATGATACCCAGCCCCACGCCCGTGAAGTGCAGACCAAGGTCGCCTTTGTACCGATGCCGCTGCAGCCAGTTCATAATGAGACCCGTACCAAGCATAAAACCAGTCGCGCTCGCCACGCCGGCAAAGAATCGGCTGACGTACCACACCAGACGGTTGTCACTGGCCGCCATCATCGCGGTTGCCACCACTACCACGATCAAGCCATAGCGATAGAAAAAATCCTTGACGCGCAGATCGCGCATTAACCACACCATAAACAGACCAGAGAGGTAGCCGATATAGTTCCAACCGGCGAGCCAGCCGGCGAGGCTTTCGGTCATTTCCAGCTGATCCTGCATTGCAGGAATCATGGGCGTGAAGGAGTAACGGGCAATGCCCAGGCTCATAACGAGCGCGCAAATTCCCGATATCAACACACCTATGTTTCTGGCGGTATACACCTGCGTCTTCTCCTACTTTTCCTTAAAGCAGAGTTCGAATGCGTGCCGTCAACTCGTTAGCAGTAGTGCTATGACGCATTGCATCGACGAGTTCACCCTGCTTGTTGATCACAAAATAGCGCGACGTATGGTCAAAAACATAGTCGTCAGGGTCGGCCGTTTTGACCGCGCTGAAAAAGGCACCGTAATCTCGCGCGAGCGCATCTACCTCCTCTGTCGTACCGGTCACGCCTATGATTTTTGGGTGAAAATGTCGCACAAACTTCGCAAGTTCATACGGGCTATCACGCTCTGGATCAATGCTCACAAGGATAGGCTGAACCTTTTCCAGCTCCTGGTCGCTCAGATTTTCAAGCGTGCGACTGATCATCGACATCGAGGTGGGGCACACCTCCGGACAGCTCATAAAGCCGAAGTACAGGACTACCACGTTGCCTCGGTAATCACTCAGCGCAACATCGCCATAGTTGCTTTGCAGCAAAAAATCACCGCCCAAGACGCCATCTTCGCCGCCCGCGTCGCGCCGGGACTCATCTGCCGTAATCACCATTACCGCGATCAAAAAGCCAACAATCGCCAGCGCCACCAGGCCCACGATAGCCAAGACAAATCGAGGATTAAACTGTTCGCTCGAGCTATTCTGTGCGCCCTGAAGCATCGAATTAATGCCCCATCAACATATTGTGATTGAGGTGCTGCATAATCCAGATCGACCCCACGATCAAAATCGCGACCAGTACTACAACAAAGATGGCCGAGGTTGTGTTCCAGATTTGCTCAGACGATGTGTTCATGTGCAGGAAGAACACCAGCTGCACCATCACCTGTCCGACGGCGCATAGCAGAATCAAAATCGTCGTTATGGTGTAGCCCAGCGAACCTGTCATGACAACGGCGAATGGAATTGCCGTAAGCACCAGGGATAATATCAATCCCACCACATTATCCCGTAAGGTACCGTGGGCAGCGCCCCCCGGATTGTGCTCCGTCGACGCGACATGATCGGGATGAGCGTTAGCCTGTGACATTTACATTACCCCCATAAGATACACAACGCTGAAGACGCATATCCAGATGATGTCCAGGAAGTGCCAGAACAAACTCAAGCAGCTCATACGAACGCGATTGTCAGTAGTGAGCCCCTCTTTCAAAATCATCAGTACAAGCACGACCATCCAAATCAGGCCAAACAATACATGTAAGCCATGCGTACCAATTAGCGCATAAAAAGCGGACCATGCGGCGCTACTGCCTAAGGTTGCTCCCTCATTAGCAAAATGCCAGAACTCGTAAATCTCCATCGCCAGAAAGCCGAAACCCAAGGCGAAGGTGGCAGCAAGCCATTTCATGACGCCCGCTATGTCATCGGCTTGTGCGCTCAACATGGCCATGCCGAAGGTTGAACTGCTCACCAACAACAGCACGGTGGCCACCAGGATAAAGTTGAGGTTAAAGAGCTCTTTGGCCTCCGGGGTACCGGCAAAGTTCTGACCGATTACGGCAAATACAGCAAACAGTGTGGCAAACAGAATGCAGTCGCTGAGGATGTAAATCCAAAAACCAAAGACGGTATCACCGCCGTAATCGTGCTCATGCTCCTGTTCGATGAAGCCCGAGAAGTCGGCAGGGGGCGGGGGCAATGTTGTATTCACGGTCACCTCCTACATACTGACGACGGCATCGCCGCCGATGTAATCGCGTCCATCTTCGGACGGCGTGCGTGCACCCGCCTGCGCTAGCTGCCTGGCTCTGGCGGTTTCAATCGCCTCGACTTCTTCCGCGGGCACATAATAGTGCTTCTTGCGCTCGAAGCTGTAAGCGATAAAACACACCATCGAGCCCACCAGACCCACGATCGCAGCCCACCAGATGTGCCACACCATGGCCAGGCCCAGCAACATGGCGAATAGGCTGATGACCACGCCTGCCCAGGTATTTTTAGGCATATGGATCGGCTGGTAGGACTCTGGCTTTTTGTAGGCCAAGCCGTGCTGCTTCATGTCGTGCCAGTGATCCCGGTCTCGTACTTCAGGAATTTTGGCGAAGTTGTAAAACGGCGGTGGTGACGACGTGGCCCACTCCAGCGTACGGCCGCCCCACGGGTCACCCGTCAGATCGCGGTTCGTTTCGCGGTCGCGTATGGAAGCGAAGATCTGATACGCCTGCACCAGGATGCCGCAAAGAATAATCAGTGCACCACAGCCAGCGATCAGCAACCAGAAATTCCACTCCGGATTATCGTAATAGTTGAGTCGGCGGGTCATTCCCATAAAGCCCAGTACGTAGAGCGGCATAAATGCGACGAAGAAACCCACCGCCCACAGTGCGCAGGCAATCTTGCCCAGTCGCTCATCGAGTTGGAAACCCGTGGTTTTGGGGAACCAGTACGCAAGACCTGCGAAGTAGCCGAATAGCGCGCCACCAATAATCACATTGTGAAAGTGAGCAACCAGGAACAGGCTGTTGTGGAACACAAAGTTGGCTGCCGGGATAGCCAACATCACACCCGACATACCGCCGATTGCAAACGTAAGGAAAAAGGCTGCCGTCCACCACATAGGTGAGTCCCACTTAACCCGGCCCCTGTACATAGTGAAGATCCAGTTAAACAGTTTCACACCCGTGGGTATCGAGATAATCATCGTGGCGATGCCAAAGAACGCGTTTACGCTCGCTCCAGCGCCCATTGTGAAGAAGTGATGTAGCCAGACTACAAACGCAAGCAGCATAATCGCGGCCGTCGCCCAGACCAGCGAGGTATACCCAAATAGCCGCTTGCGTGAGAATGTGGCCGTAACCTCTGAAAAGATGCCAAAAGCAGGCAACATCAGGATATACACCTCTGGATGACCCCAGGCCCATATTAGATTCACGTACATCATCTGATTGCCACCCATATCGCCGGTGAAGAAATGCGTTCCCAAGTAGCGATCCATGGTTAACAGGGTGATCGTAACCGTCAGAATTGGGAAGGACACAACGATCAAGGCGTTGGCGCATAGCGATGTCCAGGAGAATACCGGCATCTTCATCAGCGTCATACCGGGCGCGCGCATGCGCAAAATAGTGACCACAAAGTTAACCCCAGTGAGCAGCGTGCCGATACCGGATATCTGCAGGGCCCAAAGCCAATAATCCACCCCAACCCAGGGACTGTATTCAAGCCCCGATAGCGGCGGATAGGCGAGCCATCCGGTGGCCGCAAATTCCCCCACAAATAAAGAGATGTTCAACATTAGCGCGCTGACCACAAACAGCCAGAAGCTCAGTGAGTTCAGAAACGGAAAGGCTACATCTCGAGCGCCGATTTGCAGCGGCACCACGATGTTCATCAAGCCGATGATGAACGGCATGGCGACAAAGAAGATCATGATGACACCGTGCGCCGTGAAGATTTGATCGTAGTGTTCGGGCGGTAAATACCCTGCGCCCGATTCACTGGCCACGGCTATCGCCTGCTGCGATCGCATCAACAGAGCGTCGGAAAAGCCACGCAACATCATGATGAAGGCGACGATGATATACATGATGCCAATCTTTTTGTGATCGACAGACGTGAACCACTCGTCCCACAGGTACTTCAGCTTTCCGAAATAAAGAATGGAGCCAACGATTCCGATAGACCCAATCAAAACCACACTGAAAGTGGTGACCAGAATAGGGTCCTCAAAGGGAATCGAATCAAATGTCAGTCGCCCCCATATAGGATGAGGGTCTGTCACTATCGTGTAGTTGGCTGCCATGGTTTACTCCTGCGCCACTGTGTTCGTCAAATAACTGGTAATGATGTCGCTGAATAGCAGCGGGTTGACCGATGCAAAATACATGGGTTGAACATCGCGGCTTTTTTCTCGCAGCTGCTCGAAGCGAGTACCGCTCAAGACCTCAGACGACGCTCTCACTTCGCCTATCCAGGCCGCGAAGCCGTCTTCATCGGTCGCAATGGTTGAAAATTTCATGCCTGAAAACCCCGCACCGCTGTAGTTGGCAGAGATGCCCCAATACGTTCCAGGCTCACTCGCCAAAAGATGGACGCGGTTTTCCATACCTGACATCGCGTAAATCTGAGTGCCCAAATTCGGTATAAAAAAGGAGTTCATGACTGTGTCGGATGTCACCAAGAACTCGATCGGCGTATCTATAGGAATGGCAATCTCGTTGACCGTCGCAATCTCGTACTCGGGATAGATGAATAACCACTTCCAATCCATGGCCACAACCTGAATCACCATGGTTGGCTTGTCTGATTCAATAGGCTTTCTCGGGTCAAGAGAAAACGATGAGACGAATGTGATATACCCGAGCACGGCGATAATCACGATTGGTACCGCCCAAACCACGGCCTCGATTTTGTTGGAATGCTCCCAATCGGGCTGGTACTTTTCGGTCGTGTTACCAGCGCGGTATTTGATGGGGAACCAAACACCCAACACAATGGCGGGAATAACCACAATTAACATAACCAGGATCGAGATAATGATAATCTCGGCCTGCGCCGCGGCAATCGGCCCCTTTGGATCAAACAACGTCATGCCGCAACCCCCTAGCAGGGGCATCAACATCAGTGTTGTCAAAACCCAAATCGTCCTGATTCCGGATTTCATTGTGAACTCGTGCCTGTCTTGTGTGAACAGCGCTAATGATAACAAATTATCGTAATTTCAGAAATAACTGAAAATACGATAAATTTAAATTATTAGCGATTAGCTGCCTCGGTACAAGTAACCTCAATGCACTGTAGAACAAGATTGGCAATCCGCCCACTGCGCCCAACACGGCACGTCCAGATCCGTTTCCTCATGGGCTTGGGTCAGATTTGGCCTATGCTCGTCTCTCTCAGTACTGCGAATCATAGGTGGCAATGAGTATTGCGAGAAAAGAGCAAAGATGGGGCCCGGGGGAAACGCCCCCGGGCTCCTGCGGTGGATATTTCGATGAAGATCGTTGCCAGTTACTGATGCAACGACGAACGCTTTCAATTAATAAATAATCGGTCGAGGCCAGGCACCCCAAAGATTCCAATCCATCGCGGCGTCCTGTACTACAGCCATTCGATTGAGCTGTGCTGCTTGCTGACGCTTGCGCTCGTTATCCTGACGCAGCAGAATACGCTCGTAAGCCTGATAATTGCGCTGATTACCCACGTACAAACACCTGCACTGAGTCGCATCTGCATAAATGAAGACGGTCTCTCCGTCCTTGGTAGTAGGTGTAAGCTGTCGCTGGGTTAGACTGTTAAGGTGATCCATTTGCTCCGGAGTATCAGCAAGCTTCATTTGAAAGCCAGCTGCGGCGAGTTCGCGCTCCGTTTCAATGGCAACCTCGTTAGGGTTAGCCGCGCAACCTCCGAATATGACCAGTGTAAGCGCTGCGCCAAGAGCTGTGATGATTGTTCGTAGCATCGTAATCCTCGCAGTGGTAAGTTCGCATGCTATTCTACACTAACGCAAGCCTTGAGTACGCGCACAGGCTTTTTGCCGGCTATTACAAATATGTAGCATACGGCCAGGCATATCCGAGACACATGTTCCAGGGCAACCGGCAGCGGTCGCAGACAAGTGTTGCTGACAACGCATCCGCTGGCTGCATCTTAATTTGCCGACCCCGATTTTCCACTTACTCACCTGTGCCAAATTGCTCGTAGTCATAATCGGTATCCATAGCGAGATTTAACTTGTTGTAGGACGCAAAATCACTGACGAGGTGGACGATTTGCAGAATACCCTTGTCGGTATAACCCTCTTCTCGCAGCGCGCTCACATCTGCATCGGCAATGCTTTTTGGATCATCGTTTACCTTCAAGGCAAACTCCAGCAGTTTGCGAAGCGCCGCTTCCTCAACTGCACCCACTCCAGCATCTACCAGTTCATCAACATACTGCTTCGATGCATTTAGGCCATGACTCAATATCGTACAGAACGCACCGGTGCAGTAGGGACAGCCATTTGCACGCGAGACAAGAATACCGATGTGCTGGATCTGTTCTTTGCTAAGTTCGCCCATTTCCCAAAGCACTTTCGTTGCGCCCAGCTTGGCTTTCATAAATTCCGGAAAGTTGAGCTCTAACAAAAAATGGTTTGGCACCTTGCCTTCCATCTCTGTAACCCAGGCGAAAATACCGAGTATTTCGGGATCAGCCACGCTCTCTTGATCGTGCAGTTTAATCCGTGCCATGCTGCGCTAGCTCCCTGTGTAGTACGTTCTGTTGAGTGCCTTCGGCTGTTTAGATCGATACAATACTGACTTTCAACAAGGTGTATCAAGCGCTAGTTGCAAACGATGAAACCACCGATACCAGACCATATTAACGAGATCACTGCGCAGTGGCTGACTCAGGTACTGCGCAGCCGTAACATCATCTCCACAGACGTGATCAGCGCGACGCACGCACCAGTTGGTGACGATGTCGGTTTATTGAGCAAAGTGGTACGCACAGAGCTTGAATACGCCGAGCCAACGGGTCATGAACCCGATGCGATCATCGTCAAGATCGAACCCGCCGCCGGACCCTTTCGTGACAGCGCTGACAAGGCCCATGTGTTCGCCCGAGAAATTCGCTTTTACGAAGAGATTGCGCCGCAAGCACCCATACGGGTACCGCGGTTTTTCTACGGCGACGTGGGCGATGAGGGTGGCGTATTAATTCTGGAAGATCTCACGCGTCTTCAACAGCACAGCCAGATCAAAGGACTTTCTAACATCGACGTGCTGGCGGCTATTCGCCAGTGCGGCAAAATGCACGCTCATTTCTGGGGCGAAGACGCCCTCGCCGAGCTGCACTGGATTCCCCGCGATGATGGCCGACTCTACTCCAATGTGGTAGAGCACTGGGAACACTTTGAGGACTTGTACGGCAGCCGTATTGATCCGGCCGGTATCGAAATGGGCCGCTGGATTTACCAGAATATGCCAGAGTTGCAGCGCATCATGTCGGAGCGCATTCACACAGTCTGT
>JBCDFM010000067.1:0-17284 GCA_039178015.1 Pseudomonadota bacterium | reverse complement strand
CTAAAGACGGGTTTTCTCTTATGTGGCGCGGCATTAGTCGCCGTGGGCTGCGCCAAGGAGCCGCGTGACTACAGCGGCCCCTACGAAGCGCTTTCAGGGCCTAGCTGTGAAATGACGCTGGGCGATAACCTGGTATTTACGATTCTGCCGGTCGCCATCGGCGAGCAAACCAGCTATTCACTGAAGAGTGAGATCCCGGTGCCGCATTTCCCGAGCACCAGTAAACCGGCAGCGCCAGCGCCGGATGGCAGCCTTACCTTTGTGTATGAGATGTCCGATTCGGGGATGCTGGTGGATACCCGTGGCAGCTTGACGGTGGGCTTCAAACCCCATCCTACGGACGACGAGCTGTTGCTGTTAGATCAGTGGGACGTGCAGTCCGTCGCTAGCACGGGCCACAGCGCGTCTACGTCGTTATTTGATCAAATGGCCAACTCAGGACGTTCTCTGGATGAGCTGTACTCTACGTCGCCGCCTGTGATGTGTATCGGCCGGGTGACGCGCATGCCGTATGAGGAGCGCCAACATAAGATCGCTGGCCTGCAAGTCGAGGCAGCGTTTGCGAAAGCCGAGGCGGAGCGCATTGCACAAGAGAAGCAGGCTGCTGCCGAAGCACAACGTGCACAAGATCTCGCCAAGGAAGAGGCCGAGCGAGCGGCTGCTGAGGCGCGTTACACCGAGATGTCGTTTGATGATCTGTGGTCTGATCGCCATGCCTGCAAAGGCGACCGCTGGACGGTCGATTGTCAGGCCTACAAGTCGGTCCTGGCAGAACGCTCGACCGAGGAGTACGAGCTGCAACTGGCTGGCTTTGCATCGATCGGCGTGCAGCAACTCACTGAAATCATAGATGAGTGCGGATTTGACCGAAGTCCAGGGACGGCTACGCCACGCTGTCGAGCCGCACAAGCCGTCGCCGAGGGGCGTCAACAGGATGCCATAGAGGCGGATCGCCAGCGATTTATGGCGATGAGCTATGACGAGTACATCCAGGCCCTGGCGGATTGCCACCTGATCAGCGCTTACGCCTGCGACATGCTGGGTGGCATGTCTCGGCAACGCCACAAACAAGAAGTGGCAAGGTTGCAGACCGAGCTCTCGGGCCAGGAGCTGTTCGATCTCAGAGATGATGCCTGTCAGACGGGCGGCAAAACCCGTAATTCGGAACGCTGCAAGATGTTGCGTGAAGCCGCACAGCCCGCACGTACCGCCGAGCGCAAGCGACTCGAGGGTGACAAAGACGCGTTTATCGCGGCCTGGAATACCTGTGCGGATGAATACGCAGAACTGGCCGCGCAAGGCCATCGACGCAACTCCGATGAAGTCCGAGCACTGACCCAGCGGTTTCAATGTGTCACGGCCACCGATGCCAAGCGCGTGTGGGGCGTGAAAGGCGATTTTAGAAAGCGCGTTAGCGGAGGGTAAGGGTCATGAGTGAGCAAAAAATCGAAGGGCGATGGCATCCATCGCAATGGTGCAACGCCGGGTATTGTCTCTCCGGCACGATTGCGATCGTGATGGGCATCTTTCTCGGCATCTCGCCGGCCGCGTCTGACCTGGTCGGCAAGGCCGGTTGGGGTATCGCGCTTGTAGGCCTTTTACTGCTGATTTGGAAGTACCTGGAAATACGATGTGTCGCCTATACGCTCACAGGCGAACAGATGACCTTGCAAAGCGGTGTCCTGAACCGTACAACCGATAACTTGGAGCTCTATCGGGTGAAGGACTGGCGCGTGTCTCAGCCTATTCATCTGCGCACCCTCGGCCTGGGCAATGTGGAGCTGATTACCTCAGACCAGACTAGCCCTGAATTCCTGATGGTTGCCGTCTCCGACCCCGCATCCATTGCGAAACGGATACGCGAGAATGTTGAGCAGATTCGTATGGCGAAGGGTGTACGCGAATTCGACATGACACCGGGGTAGCGGTATGACGAACGACCCGAACGGTAGCGCACACCCGATCAGAACGATCGTGGTGGCCATGGACCCCACGGAGATCCGCGGCTTGATCGCACTGGCTGACCAGGTAGATCACAGCGGGGTGTTTGATCACCTGTCGTTGGATCAGCGTGACGCGGTGAAAGGCGGTCTGTCGAAGATCGCAGCACGCATGAAGCCCTATCGTGGCGATCAGTCTGTCAAGGAGCCACCGGAGGTCAGCGTGCATTTGAGTCCTGACGACCTGGCCGGACTTACGTTGGTGGCACGCAGTTTGGGCATCAACGACTTGGCCGCACTGGGCGCGAACGAACGAGAGTCCGCCGACATGATGGCGGCAATTGATGAATTAAAGTCCGCGCTCGATGACGCGGTCTGGCTAAACTGAAAGCGGAGGGAAGGGAAATGCCTCGTATGCAAGTCTTAGTGGAATTAGAGCCCGATGCTGCCCGGGCGCTGCTCAAGCTGTCAGACCGTATTGGTTGGGCACAGCTGAGGGGTCTTCTGGATTCAGAAATAGAAGCCCGAGCAGCGCGCTCTGCACTCGATGAATTCAAGTGGTCGCTTGCCGCCAGTGGCCACGAAGGGGCGATCGCGTCTGTCGCGAATGACCCCGTCAATGCCAGTACGGGATAGCCCGTAGGGAGAAGAGAATGACGTTGGTACTGACCGCCAAAGAGGGCGAGAGGGTGTACATCGGTGACGAGATTGTCGTGACGGCCGCGCGGGTCAAGGATGGCCAAGTGCAGCTGGGGATCGATGCACCGCGCGATGTCATTGTGGATCGCGAAAAGGTCCGCAGGCAACGCAAGGCGAACACAAAGGTAACCGTCAAGCGCAAGCGGTCTTTGCTGGGTGTGAGGCGTACGCCCTCATGAGATTGTTTATTGCAGAAAAGCCCAGTCTGGCCAAGGCCATCGCAGCGGTGCTGCCGGGGCCGCAGAAACGGCATAAGACCTATATTGAATCGGGCGATCAAAATATCGTGGCCTGGTGCGCAGGGCATATCATGACCCCGTACCTGCCAGAAGACTACGACAAAAAATACAAACGCTGGCGCGAGGATGATCTGCCGATCGTCCCCGATGCCTGGCAGCTCAAGGTCGCCGATCGCACGCGTGAGCTTTTTGAGACGATCAAGCGCTTTGCCAAGCAAGCCGATCTGATTGTGCACTGCGGGGATCCCGACCGAGAAGGGCAACTGCTGGTCGATGAAGTCCTGGAGACCATCGGCATAACAACACCGGTCAAACGCGTGTTGATCTCGGATATGAACGGTACAGCCGTCCAGCGCGCCATTGCACGCATGGCGGATAACAGTGCCTTTGCAGGCCTGCGCGATGCCGCTGCCGGCCGAAGCCGTGCCGATTGGTTGTACGGACTCAACCTCACGCGCCTGTATACCGTGAAGGGCAGGGCAGGGGGCTACGATGGGGTACTGAGTGTCGGCCGCGTGCAGACACCGGTACTGGGACTGGTTGTACGTCGCGATCGCGCCATCGATAGCTTCGAAAGTAAACCGTTTTACACCCTGACAGCCGAGATTGACGCGCCCGAGGGCCGCTTCACGGCCAAGTGGGAGCCGTCAGAGAAGAGCGAAGCGGTGCAGGATGACGAGGGGCGTATTATCGATCGTGCGTTCCTTGAAGACCTGCAGGACCAGCTGCAAGGTCTACCCGGCAAAGTCAGCCAGTGTGACAAAAAGAACGGCAAGCAACGCCCGCCGTTACCGTTCTCGCTGCCGGAACTCCAAAAGATCGCGAGCAAAGGCCGGGGGCTGTCTGCCAAGCGAACCCTGGATATTGCCCAAGCCCTCTACGAACGACACCAGGTGCTGACCTACCCGCGTTCAGACTGTCAGTATCTACCCCAAGAACAGTGGAATGAGGGCGGTGTGATTCGCGATGCCATCGTGCAATCCGTTGGCGAAGATCATCCACTGTATGAGCTCACCGAGAACATCAATCTGATTGAGCGTAGCCCGTGTTGGAACGACAAGAAGGTCACGGCGCACCATGCGATTATCCCGACTGCAAAATGGGTGCCGTTGGATCGGCTGACGGATGACGAACGTTGGGTCTATGAGCAAGTCGCTCTCCGGTATCTGCTGCAATTTGCAGGTGATCGCACCTACCACCAGACCGATGTTGCCGTGAAGATCCCGACACCGGGCAGCTTTGAGCGTTTCAAGGCTCGCGGTACGGTCGATATCGACCTGGGCTGGACGGCCTATCGCTCGATCCTGGCGAAGCGCGATACCAAAGCCAATGACAAAGACAGCGAAGATAACGTCACGCTACCGCCGCTAGCACTTGATCAGCCGGTCACAATCGCCAAACTGGACATCGCTGACAAGATGACCACACCGCCCAAGCGGTTCACGGTTGCATCCCTGTTGGATGCAATGACCGGAATCGCGCGCTTCGTGGATGATCCGGATCTCAAGGCCATCCTGAAAGAAACCGATGGTCTGGGCACGCCGGCGACGCAGGCTGACATCATCGAAACCCTGTTCAGGCGTGAGTACATCGAGAAAACCGGTAAAGCCCTGAAAGCAACCGCGCTCGGCTGCGAGCTCATTGATACGCTGCCGCTCGATGTCACGTTGCCGGACATGACGGCCCGCTGGGAAATGCAGCTGCGGGGCATTGCGGAAGGGCAGGGGGATCTGGATCACTTCATGAACGCGGTCAAACTCAAGGTAGTTAACCTGACGGCTGTCGGCAAATCACAAGCTCTGCCGTCACTGACCGTTGTTGAAAAGAAAACCGCGCCCAAGAAGAAAGCGCAGACTATCTACCGCTGTCCTAATAAAAGCTGTGATGGTCGATTACGCAAGATCAAGGGTAAGAAGGGCACGTTCTGGGGCTGTACCAACTTCAAAACCGGGTGCAAGGAAACCCGACCCGACAATCGGGGACGGCCGGTGATGACAAAGAAGCGTGCTTCTGGTGGCAGCTCGCGCCCTTCGCAGCGCAAAGCCAGCTGACATAGTTGCATATGACTATGGTGGATCCTTCTCTGGTGCCGACTGAAAAAATCCCGTGGCCGGAAACCGGCATGACGCCCGGCAAACCATTGAGTAACTATCAGTGGGGCTATTTGCTGTTTTACGCCGATGGCCGCTTTCGGTTCACGCTCGATGAGCGTCCAACCGATGCCGAGATACAAACCCGCTGGGGACACTATGAGCAGGATAGTCAGCACGATGCGAACCAAGACCCGATTTGTGGTTGATAAGACGTTGAAAGTCAAAGAGATCCAGGTACCTGAAGATGAAAACGAGGGCATCCAGGTGGGTGATGAGTACTTTGCTCGCCATACCTGGTTCACCAGCTACGCCGGTGCGGCGCTCAAGATGTTCGAACTTAAGGATGAGGCCGAGGGGCATGATAATAGCTAGTAGAAACAAAAAACCGTGCAGATAGAGGATAGGGGTGAACGACTTTCCATGATCGATAGGAGTGAAACGGAATGACGGTAACGCAATTTGAATTTAGACAATTGCGCAAGGCGCTGAATGTCTCACGAAGTAAGATGGCGAGCCTGCTGGGTATTCAGGGTAAGTACCCTGCGAAAACCCTGTCCGATATCGAGTACGGGGGGCGCACTGCGCCGATGGCCGTGCAAAAACTCGCGTCTTATCTGCTACAAGGCACACAGTCGCAGACCGATGTGCTGCCGGAGTATTTGGCCTGCCAGGCACTCGTCGGCGGCATCGACTACGGCATTTATATTCGTACTCGGTACCCACGGTTCTTGGCGACCGCCGGTTGTCACCCGACTAAGGGCATGCCGAAAGCCGCGATCAGTGATAATGAATACTTATCGATCATGTACTGGATTGACGAACCGGTAGACGATCCTACCGCGATGCTTACTGAGGCGGCTGTGCTGGTGAGAGCGCGCGATCAGGCCGTGTTCGATGATCTGTGGGCGTGGAACGAGTACAAGAAGACGGACGAGTATAAGAAGGAAATGGCGTACTGGAAGGGGAAATACCCGTGGTACGACGGCGAAGACTGAACATCGTGCAACTCTCTATCAATAAGGTTAAGCTTTCCCCACGATGGTGGCGCATGCTCATCATCGTTTCACAGCGGCGCTGATTTCCCCCCAGGAAAGCGCCGCTTTTTTTCAGGGGTTGGCGGCCAGAAAAAGCGCGTGTGAGATTAAGGCCAAAAAGGATCTAGCATCCAGTCTGTAATCATTGTCATTTCTTGGCGATCAAGAACTAGGGCAGCCTCCACAAAATCGAAATCAAAATGATTCTGGTGTCGCCATACCCCCAACACAAAGCGCGCCATCACCGCGTGCCGCTGCGAAGCTATACCCAAGTATTTAGCTACCAGCTCCGGGCTAAACTGCTTCAATTCCACTTCGAAAAGGTCCAGTAGATAAGGTGTATGGTGATCGAGCCATTCAAAGTACCTTACCTGGTTCTCACTCAGTCCCTTGACGCTTTTAAATTCCATACCCCGTACCTTTAAATACCGATCCGCTCCACCTCGCCCAGAGACACTATCTCAGCAATCCCACGGGTGCATTGCTAGATCTGATATCCCGTGCGCGCAGTGACGCTTGTCAAACCACTAACCACCCAACAGGGTGTTTTCAATCTTGTAAGTCTTGGTCTCTGACTGCTCGGCACGAAAGCGTGTGGTGAGGATTTTGGTTTCGGTCGCGTCGGGCTCGTTGTACCAGACCGACACGGTAAGTTCTTGCTGGTCCACGAACGGCAACACATCATCGATAGGGAACGCATAAACCGCGCCGGCGGCCTCGCTATCCGCTATGCCATACGGTACGTTCATCGGATGGGTAGTGTTATTGAGTAAGACAATGGGATCCTCATTGCGCACCGTGATTTCAATACGCGCTATGCCAAGATCGCCGGGGGGATCTCCGTAATACGTCGAAGCGATAACCAACGTGTGGGGCGAGCCGTAGTGTGAGGTCGTATAAAAACTGAAGAGTTTGCCCTGATTTTTGTCTGTGCGCAGGTTTACCGTGCCGTCAATCAGAATGCGAATGCTAAAATTGCCCTCGCGCCGTTCAAACTCACTGTTGGGCACATTAAATAGGCGCGTGTAGTACTCGGTGTATTGGGTGTTATATCCCCAATTGCTAATGACAAACCACGTTATCGAGATGACGACACAAACGACTATCGATAGCGTAATGGACAGCGCTTTGCTCATGCCGTGCAGTATACCGCGCACCTTGAGCCACCGATATTTTGCATAGACAGGCGCGACTATGCAGGCCTAGGCAGCAGACTCGAACAAGCTCGTTTGTTCACCGCTGCGATCACGCTCTGTGAAATCGACTAGCGCGATTTCTACTCGTGGCTTGACGCCTTTCCAGCCATCGGCCGTGACACTGGTATCAATGCCCATGCCTGCATCCAGAAACAACCCTGTCGCCTCTGTAAACGATGTGTATTTTTGGGATTCCCGTCGCTGGTAGCACTGGACGCCTGAGAATTCAAAACCGCTCGATAGTTGAGGGATAATGAACACGCCATCGAGCGCGATTTCGCTGGCGATATCGATCACCTTGTATTCCGCCTCAGATCCTTGGTAACGCACGCCCGCGCTGCCGGTAAAGGTTCTCACCCGACCATAAGGCGGGTTACTGATCGCCTCGTGAAATGTGCCCAGCTTGCGCAAGGCCTCGATGTCCGTCACATCCATGCAAATCCATGTGGCTTCTGGCACTAATTTCTGACCCACTCGCACATACTCCGGATTGATTTCGATACAGGTTATCTCCGCTCCGGGGTGCCTAATCAACGTCGTGTACGCCAACACGCCAATGCCTGCACACAGATCGATAATTCTGCGCCCGGTGTTGTCCTGGCACGTACCCAGCTCTAACGCGGCATCCCACGCTAAATCCAGGGGTGTAGAGAATGCGCCGGCCTCACCGTTCACCGTGGTGGCACCTTCGTGGTAGGGTCCTAGGCAACATAGGGGTGCAAACCACACACTTTCGCCTCTATCTATCTGATACTAATAGCCTTTATTCGCCGAATATCGAACACTTCATCATTAGCAGAGGGCGGGGTGAATGTGTATTCTCCCCGCAAGTTTACATGGGACCAGGTAATTACACTGCCGCCCCTAGTTGCATTGCAAGCGATACGATACCGCTGATACCGAAAATACGCGGCAAAGGGCCAGTAACGAGCACACGCCTTTTGCGGTTGCTAGTCCAGAATTGCTTTGATCAAAGCTATCAGCGAACGTGTGAGTACGGATTGACGGATGATGCGGAGGAGCTGAAGACATCGACAGTCCATTGGCTTCACCACACGGGGATATCAGAAGATGTGCAAACTAGGTCTCGAGAGCATGTGCGTGATGATGCGCGACATGCCAGCATGGCCACGACGGATCAGTATATTGAGAGCGATCCATCAAGCTGCACTTTATCCAACCAGGTAAGCCAACTCAGAACGCGTTTGTTGAATCGTTCAATGGCAAGTTTAGAGAGTACTGTCTGAATGTTCACTGGTTTCGATCACTCGAAGAACCCAGAGGGACCATCGGTGAATGGCGGCGACATTACAATGAAGTAAGACCACGCAGTTCTCTAGGTAAGCTCTCACCAAAGCAATTTGCAGAGCGAGCCGCATAAGAATAAAGTTAAATATCCCAGCTTACTGGTGGTGTAGTTCTAGGGGTAAGGTCAAGGTAACCAGCTCCCGTAGCAGGGAACATGGACCGTTGATCGGTCCTCCTGATAGCGCCGCGTCTGGGAGCAGGTTTAGGTGATAACAGCTTTTGCAGTATGCAACTACCGATCATTAAAGGGCATTGTTTCGCCGCTCACTGGTTTAAACGTTGTTACAGGTCCAAATGGCAGCGGAAAATCAAACCTATACAAGTCTCTTCGTCTGCTATCGGAAACAGCCGGAGGAAATCTAGTCGCTTGCCTAGCAAATGAAGGCGGGCTTAAGAACGCCTTTTGGGCGGGACCCGAGTCATTCACAAAAGATATGTACAGCGGTGCCTCGCCGGTGCAGGGTAGCGCTAGGAGATCCAATTGTCGCCTGAAACTAGGTTTCGCGACTGAAAGCTTTGGATACTCGATTTCTCTAGGGATGCCGCCCCCGCCGGACGGCAATAACCCTGATCCTTCGATGTTCAATCTGGATCCTGAGATAAAGAGGGAAAGCATTTGGGCTGGAGAATGCTATCGTCCGGCATCTTGTCTAATCGACAGAAATGGCCCTGCTGTCAGAAGGCGATCAGGTAGGAAGTGGGAGGTTTACACGACGCGCATGAACTCTCACGAGAGTATATTAAACGAGTTAAGCGATCCTGTGGCGCTCCCTGAAGTGCATGAAATTAGGCAGAGCGTTCGACAATGGAGATTCTATGACCAATTCCGAACAGATTCCAATTCTTTAATTCGAGGAGCAAGCGTCGGAACAAGAACACCCGTACTGGATCAAAATGGCCATAGTCTGGTCGCAGCACTGAGAACCATTTATGAAATTGGTGACAGAGCTGCTTTGTACGCATCGATAGAGGATGCATTTCCTGGGGCCTCGATAAGCTTTTCTGTTGATGAAGAAAACCGGTTCTCTCTAGAATTCAACCAAGTTGGATTGTTAAGACCTCTCAAGCAGTCAGAACTATCCGATGGAACGTTGCGTTATCTTTTGTTGATGGCAGCGCTACTGACACCTAGACCGCCCTCGTTACTAGTATTGAATGAACCCGAAACCAGCCTTCACCCTGACCTCCTCCCGGCGCTGGGCCGCCTTATTGGTAGAGTTTCGAGAGAAACCCAGGTTTGGGTTGTCACTCATGCTACACGTCTAGTGGCAACCATGGAGCAGGACGCTTATTGCAACTCGATGCGACTGGACAAAAGGCTCGGAGAAACACGTATTTGTGACCAAGGCTTGCTGGATAAACCTCCTTGGTATTGGCCTGATTAGTGGCGTATAGGATTAAGGATAAGATTTCCGCTCAAGCTGACTTCGAAAGCGCTAGATTATATTTACTGGAATGAAAAGCTACTATTTTAATTGCTTTGGTTTAATGTCGGGGTGTTCTAGATACAGCGGATTCATAACCTCTCTTAACATGATCGCCATTAACCGACTGACGGCGACTCGGTACGAGTCGAACTCTTCATCGGTGCACTCTCTCTGAACTACTGCGAGTGACTCGTCAAGTTTTGCCCCATACTCCAACATCAAAGCACTGATTTTTTGCGCGATATCTCGATCCATAAAAAGTTACTCACACCATTCGTCTTCTTCCATACACTCGTTATAACAGTTCCAATAGCGATATCCATCATCAAATGAGGGAAGGGCTACTTTTGAGCAGTGTTCTCGACAATACTCTTCTCGCGAATCATCTTCATTTGGTACCGCAGGATCATCAGGAATAGGTATTGCGTCGGGATGATTGGGCCAAAATGGGGGTAGGTCATCATTATCCAATGCATCTGATACAGCTTCACTGATGATACTTGTGGCTTGGTACAGTGCATATGTAGCAGCTGCTAAGGCTGCGTAACAAGCTGGGGGGTAAGCGGCGCAGGCCACGGCCACAGCCGGGACTAGTCCCTTTCGATCTGTATAGCGATTTGGATTCTGATATGCGTAAGCGTAAGTGTTAAGGCCTCCTGCTAATCCAATTGGGTCAGATTGTATATATCGCCCCAGTCTTGGATCAAAATCCCTGAAGTAGTTGTAGTGGTAAGTCGTTTCCTCATCAAACAGTTGCCCAGGAAAGCGGGCATCAAAGCGTATCGAACCGCTTACTTGTGTTTCCCCAAAGGGTAGTTTTTGCACTTCCCATACCACGTCCTGGTTCTCGTCCGTCACAGCAACTGGCGTGCCCAGGTGATCATTGTGAACGAAGTAGAGCTTTGCCTCAGCGTTCACTTGCTTCGAGAAGCAAACGATAGCCAGCAAACTAGCTGCAAGCAAAAGTCTACTAAATACGTGGTTCTTTAGTTGCGGCTCCATACCATCTCTCCTCGTCTTTTACAGCACCCAACTCGATCGGCATGATGGGCACCCTTTTGTTCACTAAGCTCACTGACTTATCTGAAGTCTCGGTTGATCTTTTCTAGTCCGGTAACAGGTAGTCGATGATGAGCCTTGGATGCCTTGTTGAGTTTCCGTTATCGCTCGAGTAGTAGCCGATGTAGTCATTCGTGGCGTTGTCGTTATCATCGATCGGGAATGCCAGGCGGATCTGGACCTTGGCAGGCGTAAAGCTAATCGCCTGCTCTACCGCCTGGACACCCGTTGCATTAAGTATGCCCGTCGCCGTCGAACCATCCACAAGGGTCCCTACGGCACTCTGGGTCGCTGCGAACTGAAAGTCTTCACTCTGAAGCGCTGAGTCGTTGCTCAGGTTACCCACCATGATATCCATTTCGATGTCACCGAATCCGGAGACGTCCCCAGTGATATGGCCGCTTCCTGATGTCAGCTCTAGCACAGCGCTGCTCACATCCGCGTTGGAGGGAATACTGGACACATCAAAGCTCACGACTGCTTTGTACTGCCGATCATTTTTGTGATCGCCAATACGTAAGGCTTTCTTACCACTGTTACTAAAGTTAGTCGTGCTACCGACGTTGGTATCCTCGCCTGACTCGCGCACCCAGCCATCTTCTGTAGCGATGCTGATCAGCGTGATTTGTTCAGGATCGCATGCGTTGCCAATTGAATCACCGTCGGTGTCAGTTTGATTGGGATTGGCGTCGTTGGGACAGTTGTCCGCTGCGTTCTCGACCCCGTCGCCATCATCGTCTATGAAGATAGCGGCTACGGTGACCGTCACATCGGTGGTTAGCACTGTACCGCCGCCGATGTCGGCACTGGCTGTAATGACATGCGTCCCTACCGATAGCGTGCTCACCACGACGTCCACGCCGACACCGAGCAGCCCGTCGAGATTGGAGGTCCACTCAATGATGTTATCGAAATGCAAGTCCGTTCCATCTGTCGCGGTACCATTCAAGGTTATGCTGTCGCCCTCCGTGATCGACAGACCGCTCGTGGGTGAGAAAATCGCGATCTCGGGGTCGCCAACGGCAGGATAAACGGTGAGGGAAAGTGACGCAGAGTCAGTTAGTCCACCCGTGTCCGTAACCGAGGCGGTGATGATATGATCTCCCATGGACAGGCCGCTGGCTGTTACCGAGCCGCCGATACCCAGGCTACCATCCAAATCAGAATCCCATTGAACAGTGCTAGTGAGATCGCCATCCTCTGCATCATTGCTCGTGCCCGACAGCGTGATGCTTTCTCCAAAATAAATGATGGTGCCATCGGACGGTGAACTGATGGATACTGTGGGCGCCGTATTGGCGGCTGCATTCACGGTTAACGAAACCGCATCAGATGCGGATAAGCCACCTGAATCCGTGACGCTGGCGGTGATATTGTGGTTCCCGGTAGATAGGCTCGACACGACAACACCAGTACCCGTGCCCAGTGCGCCATCAAGATTGGAACTCCAAGTCATCGAGCCTGTGAGATCCCCATCTTCCGGATCGCTACTCGAACCTGACAGCGTAACGCTATTGCCCGACGTGATCACCGTTCCGTCTGAGGGCGATGAGATAGACACCTGAGGCGGCTGGTTGTTGACGGGTGTGTCTAGGACCTCGTCCTCATAACCCTCCTCAATGAGCGCCGCCACCATGACGTTATCCAGGTAAATATACTCGCGCTTACTGACCCCATCGTGTGCACTGATGCCAACAAGCCGCCCGTTCCTGTCATAGTGATAGTGATTATTGATCGTGGTTTGGCTGCCAAAGGCATTTCGGGCAACGCGCTGCCCCAAATAGTTGTAGGTATATTCGGCTCGTAATGTCGCGTCCTGATCAAGCGTACTGAAGCGACCGGCGCTGTTATAGGAGAGCAACCGTAAACCAGTCAGCGCTTGATTATCTTCAATCAGCCGCCCCGCTGCATCGTACGTCAGATCGCGTTGGCTTTGAATGACACCGTCATCCGTATCGACACGATCAAGTCGGTTACTATCGGGCTCATAGGTGTAGCTTTCGGTGATTGTACCGAGGTTTGTTGTGGTTTTTTGCGTGCGGTTGCCTACGCCGTCATAGAGATAATCGATCTGACCATAGGCGCCGGTTGCTTCTAACAATCGATCAAGCTTGTCGTACTCAAAGGACTGGTCGTTACTGGGATCGTTGAGATCGTACATCCAGCTAATGTTGTTGTTCGCATCGTAGTAGTAATCCAGGACCACTATGGGAAATAGGCCGAACGTATCAATGTCCGTGATCCGGTAATCCCCGTCGTAGTAGATGTAATTGGTAGCACCATTCCCATAGGTGTAGCTACCCACCGGACCAAAAGGCTCGTAGGAGATTGAACTCAGTACCTGAGCTGCAGATGCGCCTGCGCTTGCACGCGTCGTGATGCCACTGACACGGCCCAGGCTATCTCTTGCGTAATCGACGATACGCCCGCTCGGATACAGCATCTGGATGATGTTGTCCGCCAGATCATAGGCATAGCCAACAGTGTAGTTGGTAGCCCCAATCGTGTAGGCTTTGCCAACGATATTACCCCTATGGTCATACTGATAAGCAGTCTGCCCACTCTCATCTGTAGTCGACGTTAAGCGTCCAAGGCCATAGTTCCCATTGGCGGTATCATCATAGGTATAGATCACATCTTCTGACGGGGTGGCTGGGTATCTGACGGACGTTAATCGGTTCAGCGTGTCATACGTGTAGTCCGTCACCACACCGCGTGCATCGGTTTGCTGCGTGCGGTTACCCGCGCGGTCAACGACATACGTGGTTAATCCCGTGTCCGGGCTGTCAAGCGAAGTGAGATAGCCAAAGCCATTGTAGCCATAGGTCGTGATCAGCCCCCGTTGGTCTGTAACAGTGTGGATGCGTCCCTGCGCATCGTATGTGTATCCGCTAGTGTATGAGTCGGGGTCGAGTGCGCTCACCAGCCGGTTGAGTGCATCAAAGCCAAAGGTTGTTGTATTGTTCTTACCATCAGTGGACTGTGTGAGATTGTCATTGAGATCATAGCCAAAGTGGTTTTGCTGCCCATCCGCACCAATCGTCCTAATCAAGCGACTCAACTCATCGTAGACCTCTGTGGAGCTTTGGGTCGTCCAGCCGCTGCTATCCTTAATTAAGGTTTGGGTGCGATTACTCGCGGCGTCGAGTACGTACTCTGTCCGCTCTCCCAGATTGTTCACAATGGCCGTGAGGCGGTGGCCACTATCGTATTCGAAGCTATAGCCTGCCCCGTTAGGCAAGGAAACGCTGGTATTTTGGCCCGCTTTGTCGTGCGTGAAAGTGTATACAGAACTTAGCGCCGGGTTTCCGCTTGGATCACGTATGATGACCTCTTCCAACCAACCTCTTGGATGATACTCTAGATCGAGTACAAGGCCATTCATATCAACTATTTGACGTGGTTTTCCCCGACTATTGTGATTCTTGTATTCGGTAGAATGTCCCAATGCGTTGGTTATTTTCGTAAGCAAGCCTTGGCTGGAATACTCATACGTGGTCGTGTCCAGAATGCTGATCAAAGGACCATCTTCGAACTCTCTATAGGCCCGAGGACCATCTTCAACCATGGTCGCTACCTTGCTGTCTGTGCCCGGGTCATGGTAGGTGTATTCGTAGTCCCAGCGACGAACAAGAGTCCAGTCGGTACCGACAAGCTCAGCAGCTTGGACTTTTCGACTGACTTGACCATTTGAATAATATTGATACTGAGTCCGCGACTCGCCCTCTAACGTTTCGTTGAAAAGAAGCTGGGTGCCACTGTAATAATCAAACAGGTATACCTGCTGATCGGGAGTGTTTTCAGCCTCGACTCGCTTGCTCACAAGGCCATAGTGATCAGGGTCTGTATAGTATTCGTAGTAAGTGGTATTACCTTCCCTATCGACTTCTCTCTCTAGCCAACCCGTAGCTGGGTAATAGGTTTTGCTTCTCACATCAGCAAGACAGTTAGCCGAGGCGATACCATCGACCTGGCGGACCTTGGTTGAGTCGAAGACTTCTTCGAGATGATAAACCGAGTCTTTACCCAGCGGATTGGTGACACGAACTCGAGGATCCACATCATCGTCTAGATGAGTGTAATCAAACGTCGTGCCCTCAATATTTCCCGTTGACAAGCCGCTAGAGATGGCGCGACCGGACGTGTCGTAATCTATTGTTTTGTAAAGATCACCGTTCTCATCAGTGATGCTTGTGATTCTGTGCGCGTTGATTGGGTGTTGGTTGCCGTAGTGATACTGTTTGTACGGGTTATCTTCTCCCAGGGGGTTCGAGCCTGCCGTGCCAGGCGTATCGTCTGGGTAGATAACGAATTCCAAGTCCTCGCCATTCGCATGGTAAACGTAGCTGTATTGGTGCCCATCGGGATCAACCATCGCAATGACGCGCTCTCTATCATCCAGCGTCAGCGTAAGGGTGTTGTTGTACTGATCCCGCACATATACCAAGGTATCACTTGCGTATTCCAGCGTGATGGTTTCGCCAGTGCGGTACTCGATGCTGACCAGTTGCTCTGTATCTCTATCAAAGCGCTGTATTTCGCCGCTTGGTTCGCGATAAACGTATTGCGGTGGGCTGGTGGATATATCTAGCGATAGAGTATTTAGATTACCGGGGTTTTCAGGCTCATAGTTGTTTTCAAATCGTTCGCGCCTGCCGTTATCTTTGAGGACATAAATGCCGCCGTTGGGATGGCCAGTATAGATACGTTGTCGATAGCTAAATGCCCAGCGAGTGCTGCTACTATTCCAACGTCGCGTGAATGTAAGGCCGGTTCCCGAGGAAACGGATGCAAAATCGGTTTCAGAAATGACCTTATTGCCAGTACTGAACTGCACAGGGTTGCCGCTGGTCGCATCGCATTCGTCAGGTTCTTTGTAGCGAGCACACAACATGCGCCCCGGGTTATCTTTATCGGGCATGACCTGGGACATGGGGTCGCAGAAGGCAGCATCGATTACTACTCCCGGTACTGGCGGAAAGCGTTCGGTCTCCATGTTACATACTTGGTCATCATAATCTGCCCAATGGCTAAAAGTGCCAGTTCGAGGTTCAACAGAAAGGAATTGGGTGTTATACCAAGGTCTTATATCGTCAAGATGATCAATGAACTCATGGCAGGCCTCCTCAGGGCTCGTAAAATGACTGCCCGTGAAGCCCCCGATATGATCTCCAAGACCTCCATTGAAAGAGATGTAGTAGTAATCCGGCGCACCGTATCCCCAGGGCTTTTCTAACTGTGCGTTTGCAGATAGCGAACAAGTTACAGCCAAGGCCCATGGCAAACCTCGTAACCAGGGATTGCGATGACTTGTCCTTGCGCGATGAGAAAGCCCGAGGAAACGTAGCGGTTTATGCATATTGACTCCTAGCAGCTTTCTCAGTTGTGCGCTGCATAGTTTCGACAAAATTCGTGATGATCGTGAAGAGCAGTGGTGTTTTTACCGGGCCGTAGTACTCTGTGAATCGAGAAAAACCAGGGCCGGTGAGGTGAAGCCGGTCTACCGAAACGCATACAAACTACTTCTGCTCGCGTGATGACGGACTCCTTAGAGGTCACAAAGACGTTGTTACAAAAATCGGTGTCTTTTAATCAGGCTATCGCACTATGACTTTTCGTCAAGGCAGCGTGCGAGGCAACCCCTCTCATCCCGATGAGGGGGATTGACAAATCGTATCGGTCTATTGGATACGGCATTTGAGAGAAAAAATAGGGGACGGTAGGCGGGTGAGTAACCCCCATTTTATGGGGACACTGTGAATACAAATGACCAAAAAATAATCTTTGGATTACCCTATATAGGGCATAAGACTCATTGTTTTTTAGGGCCTAACAAAAAGTGCAAAGTGAAAAATTCAGTGCCGCCCGATCTTCTGGTCTGCCGACATCGCGAGGCACCGGACTCAAACCGCGACAAGATGTTTGCTCATGGGAGCGTCGAATTCGATACATCCGGGGAGGATAAGGCTAAAGAATCACGACCAATAGTCGGCTTCCAGAAAACGAGCGGGTTGAATTATCCACTAATAGGGTCTACGCCAATGACAAGATGTGTTTGTGTTGACGATTTAGGGGTGTAAACCACACACTTTTGCCTCTATCTACCTGATATTAAACGCCTTTATTCGCCGAATATCGAACACCTCATCATTAGCAGAGAGCGGGGTGAATGTGTATTCTCCCCGCAAGTTCACATGGGACCAGGTAATAACACTGCCGCCCCTAATGGCATCGATCATCCTTTGCTGCTCCTCTGAGTCAGGGGACTCAATGACAAATTCGGATAGCG
>JBCDFM010000066.1:0-17300 GCA_039178015.1 Pseudomonadota bacterium | reverse complement strand
GAATACCGGGAACGGTTATCTCCGTGATCGCTGGCCAGGAGCGGACGAACTCTGCGACTGGTCCCGCGATTAATGCGCCCGGCTTACAGTTTACAAACAGCTTCGGAATATCCGACTGCGTGAGCCACTGACCATACTCGGTGACAATTTGCACAACGTCCGCAGGTTCACCTTCGATTGGAATCTGCCTGGGCCAGGTCAGGGTAGGCCGCCTATCCTCACCCGGATTGAGAAACGGCCTGCGGTATTCGTTCATCTCCGTCTCAGTCAGGTCTCGGATAATATTGCCCGGCAGCACCCCTTCGATAAAGATATTGTTTTGCAAGACCATCTCCTCGCCCGCTGGCGACCTGAAGCCTTTAAAGACCTCGACAGCGGCCTCGGGAAAGTCGCTCCAGCTGGGCACAGGGGCAACAATTGCCTCCATAAATGCAATTCCTTTAACAGCATCAGGATGTTGGTGCGCCCAATTGAACCCTAGCGCTGAACCCCAATCGTGAATCACCAGCGTCACATTGGACGTGACACCCAATTCCTCCAATAGTGCATACAGATACTTGCGGTGCTCTACGTAGGTATAACGATCCGGACCGCTGTTCTCCAGCTTTGCCGAATCGCCCATACCAATCAGGTCGGGCGCAATCAGCCGGCCCTTGCCCTCCATGTATGGCATGATGTTACGCCATAGAAAGGATGAGGTCGGATTGCCGTGTAAAAACACGATGGGATCACCCGAACCTTCATCGATATAGGCCATGCGGCTGCCGTAAATGTCTTTGTACTGCTTGCTGTAGCGGGACTGTTCCGTTGAATGCGCCATAATTTAACCCTGGTGGTTTAGTGTGCTGGAATGTGAAAATACCGGTGAAATCAATGTTTTTGAATGATCGTTCATTTATAGTAGACTTAACCACACCAGTCAAGAAATTGAACCCATACAATGGCCTTAGCATCTTGTTTGGGGATGGAGATTAGATCAAGCAACCATGCCAAGACCGCAAAACTACAGCGAAGCAGAGGTCGTTCATCAGGCCATGCACTTATTTTGGAACCAGGGTTATACCAATACCGGAATGTCTCAGCTGCTATCCACCACCGGCCTCAAGCCCGGCAGCTTCTACAACCGATTTGAAAGTAAAAAAGCGCTGTTCATTCGCTGCCTTGAGCAATATAACGAATCCGTCGTCGGCGAGAGGGTCGCCACGCATCTGTGCCATGGAGAACCCATCGGCGCGATTGAAGGCTTTTTTGTCTCCGCTTTTGAACCCCTGAGCACGGATCAGCTGATTGGCTGTCTATTGACGAACACGGCTACCGAACTAGGCAACTCCGATACCGAGATCAGTAAAACTGTCTGGTCCGGTATGCAGCGAATACACAAAGCCTTGTCCAAATTGATCCAGCAAGGACAACAGGAAGGCGCGATAGACAGAGCACTAGACGCAAACAATACCGCACTGCACTTACTGTCCTGTTTTCAGGGAATCAGTGTCATTGGCAGGCTGACAAGAAGTAAACCCAAAATGCGCCAACTCACACAAAGCGCGCTGTCTGTAATGCAGCCCGGGACTATAAGTTAGCGGAATATCTGTGAATGTCTTCGCTCCTAGCGACAGACTCGGACCCCGGTTTAGCCACTGCTTAAATCCTTTTGCGGGGCCTTCAGTTTTTTACTTTCTGCAACTTCAAACATGTTATAGCATTTAGGCTATGAGACGATTCTTAGTCGCTTTTCTGATAACGCTTACGGTACTTCCAAGCCTGGTATGTGCCATGCCAATAGAGCACGTCGATCTGTCACCCAATACCGCGGGCGAGAGATCGCACTGTGAAGAGAATGCCACAGAGCACACGGGGCACGTGATCGATCCTGCCGGTATCATGCTCTATGAAGACTGTTCAGGCGTTGATCTTTTTAGTACTACTGATCTACCCAAGTTGACAGAATCTGTTCTCGATCTGGATATCGATTGGGATCACGTCCGAAGCACGCAGTGCTATCAGGTGTCCTCGCCGATACGGCATGACGCGATTCGCGGACCGCCCCTCGCAGCCACATCATCGACTCCGATCTATCTCGCCACGCACCGCATCCGCATTTAACAGGGCATTCCCCCCTAAAGAGCCCGTGTACTTCAGCGCACGGCATTTTTGCAACATGAAAAGGGAATCCCATGCTCACGTTACTACTCAAGCTCGTCACAGGCGTGCTTATCTTACTCTCAGTGAATACAAGCGTACTGGCTCGCGTTGTTGAGTACGACCTCGATATAAACTACCAGGCGGTTAACTTTACCGGCGAAACCGTCCAGGCCATGACGGTTGGGGGCACCCTCCCCGGCCCCACCATTGAAGCCACTGTCGGTGACACTCTGCGTGTGACATTTACTAACTATATGAAGGTACGCTCTTCAATTCATTGGCATGGCATTTTATTGCCACACGATCAAGATGGTGTGCCATTTTTGAATACCACACCGATCGACCCCGGCACCTCGTTTACCTTCGAATTTCCAATCACCCACCACGGCACTTACTGGTACCACTCGCACACCGGCCTGCAAGAGCAACGCGGAGTATACGGGGCGCTGGTATTCCATCCGGAAGACCAGGAGCGAGTCGAAGCAGATCAAGATCTCGTGGTTGTCTTATCCGATTGGACAAACGAAAAACCGAAACGGGTAATGCACAGCCTTAAAAAGTCCGATGATTACTACGCCTATAAAAAGGGCAATGTGCAATCCTGGCTCAAGGTCGTTCAGCATGGGCCTGAGGCTATCGCTAACCGACTGAGCAGCGCGTGGACGCGGATGGGGCCAATGGACATATCGGATGTCGGTTACGACGCGTTTCTGGCCAACGGCCAGCATCAACACGAATTCACCAAGGTAGCGCGAGGCGATCGCGTTCGACTGCGCGTCATTAACGCGGCCGCCTCCAGCTACTTCTATCTCACCTACGGCGGCGGCGATATGACCATCGTGGCCGCGGATGGGGTTGATGTCGAACCCATCAGGGTCGATAAACAAAGGATTGCGGTCGCCGAAACGTTTGACCTGATTGTGACTATTCCCGACGAGGGTGCGTTCGAATTACGCGCCAGCTCGCAGGACGGAACGGGTTTCGCTTCTGTACTGCTCGGTGAAGGAAAAAGGGTCGCAGCAGCCCTACTTGAACCCCCCAATCCTTTCTTAACGGACCACTCGATGCATGGGGTAGTAACTCACACCAACCACATGGAGCACATGGAGCACATGGAGCACATGGAGCACATGGAGCACATGGAGCACATGGAGCACATGGAGCATAAGATGATGAGCCCTCATTCGATGCCGAACGGGGAGAACATGATCGAATACGAACGACTCCGAGCGATCAAGCCAACAGCATACCCCTCTGATACCCCTCCGCGAGAGATATTTCTGGCCTTGACGGGTGATATGGAGCGCTACGCGTGGTCATTCAACGACCGGGTGTTAAGCGAGGAGAGCCAGATTCCTATTCGCCGTGGAGAGACCGTGCGCTTCATCTTGCAAAACAATACGATGATGCATCACCCCATCCATCTGCACGGTCATTTTTTTCGTGTACTTAACAACCAGGGGGACTATTCGCCCCTTAAACATACCGTAAACGTCCCGCCTATGGAGAGCGTCACCATCGAATTCCTGGCGAATGAAGACAAAGACTGGATGTTTCACTGCCACAATCTGTATCACATGAAATCGGGAATGGGTCGTATCATTAGCTATGAGGAGAGCTCTATCGCGACACCTGATTTGCTCAGACCTCTGTTCGCCGACCGCGGCTGGTTTTACTTTTCCGACATTGGCCTACAAAGCAACTTTACGTACGGCGAGCTGCGAGCAGAGAATACACGGAATGCGTGGAGTATTGAGTACGACTGGGACTATGTGAGCGCCTATGAGGCAGAGTTAAGCTATGAGCGCTACATCAGTCGCTTTCTGCAATATTATGTCGGTGCTGAGTTAGCTAAGGATGAGCGCGAGGACGGTAATGTTGGTCTTCTCGGTATCAACTACCTTTTGCCGCTGTTCATTGAAGCTGACCTCCGTATAGACAGTCAAGGTCACAGCCGACTGGGTTTGGGCAGTGGTCTGCAGCTAACAGATCGAACAGCATTCGACTGGGAAATCAATACTGACAGCGAATACCGAATGATATTGTCCTATGAGCTAAGTAAACGCGTTTTATTTACTCTCAATCATGACGATGAGTACGACTGGGGCGCTGGTATCGAGCTACGGTTTTAAAGTCTTTGCTTCGCTGGGTGATGTCAAGAACCTGGCGATCATGTGGACAGAAATGTCCGACGAGCGCGCGCTTCAAGTGATTGCATTGACCAAAAAGGCAATTGATCCAAGGTTAAGGTAAGAATTGCCAGTTCTCATCTTTGGGGTTCACATACCGCTTGGACATCGTTTAGCATAATTCCCTACACATTATGCGAGTTTAACCATGACCAAGAGCACAATCCGCCGCACGCGGCTGGCAGTATACGCCACGCTCCTATTTATTCTGATTAGCCAGGGTGCATACTCCGAAGAACGCGATGGCGCGACAATCTACGTGGAGTTTTGCGCAGCCTGCCATGATGTTGGAACAGCCCAGGCACCACTACTTAGCGACGACGCTTACTGGACCGAGCTGCTGGAACAAGCTGGCAGCACCAGCGCACTCGCCAATACGGTAGTGGAAGGTAAGGGCGCGATGCCGAAAATGGGTGGCTGTGGTGACTGTAATCAAGACGAAATCCGTCTTGCTGTCGAATACATGATGCCAGGTGGGCACGGCAGTGCAGCCATCACAAGACAGCAGATTGAAGATGTCCTAAGTACTATAGAACTTCCGGAGGGCTTTAGCATTTCGCTGTATGCGAAGGGTGTTACCGGGGCGCGCCAGCTCGCACTGGGCGATAACGGCGTTGTCTACGTGGGATCGAGGGGCCAGGGCAATGTGTACGCGCTCGTACCTAATACGCAGCGCAGCGCTGCAAAGGCGGTTCACGTACTGTTAAGGGACCTTAATGAACCCAATGGGGTAGCCTATGTTGATGACAATCTCTACGTAGCGGAAATTGAGCGCATCCAGAGAATTGCAGCGCCTGGTATCGGTCCCGTTGAGAGTGCGTCCATAAAAGTGGTTCGAGACGATTTCCCCAACCGACGCTGGCATGGCTATAAAGTGCTTGAAATGAGCGTTGATGGCTGGCTCTACACGGCGGTGGGTGTCCCTTGTAACACCTGCGATTACCGGAAAAGCGAACCGATTTTTGGCACGCTGGTTCGGCTGCGCCCCGATGGCAGTGACTTGCAAATCTACGCCGACGGCGTTCGCAACAGTGTCGGTATGGACTGGCATCCGCTCACCGGCGAGCTATGGTTCACTGATAACGGCCAAGATATGATGGGCGACGATCTGCCGCCAGATGAAATCAATCGTGCACCCAGGAAGGGAATGGACTTTGGCTTCCCCTACGCCTATGGCAAAAATCAACCTTCACCCAATTACACAGAAGCCGACTTCCCCCCAGACTTAACGCCAGCAGTCTATGATCTGCAGGCGCATGTCGCACCTCTGGGAATGGCTTTCTACAACGGAGACATGTTTCCCGCAGATTACCGAGGGCATATTCTGTTCGCAGAACACGGCTCGTGGAACCGAAGCAGCAAGGTTGGCTACAAGCTCTCAATTGCAAAGGTCGAGGGCAACTCGGTGACTGAAGTTACGCCGTTTGCAACAGGCTGGCTACAGGGAGAAGAAAGCTTGGGTCGGCCCGTCGATGTACTGAATCTACCCGATGGATCCGTACTGGTTTCAGACGATCAGCTTGGTGTTGTTTATCGCATTGAGTACGCGCCCACTGATACGACGGCACGGCGACCATCAGCGCAGAATATTGCTGCAAACTGATCCTCAGTGCCTTCCCAGGTCATCTAGTTGGCGCCCTGTGCTGAGGATTTCCAAAACCAAACGCGACCTGCTCGCAATTAATTGAGCCGAATTCGGGTGCCCTTTACCACCTCTTATGACCCTACTTGACGTAGGCTTAATGATGGCGCGGCACGGTGGTTAGCCACCCCAGCAGCAGCACAAGACATTGATCTGACAGATAAAACAACCGCGTATAGTTGCTTGGAAGAGAGTAATCGCGAATTGAACGGGCAACGCCCTTTTAGGGTACCGGTACGTCGGCCAGCCACATCCTGCCATTCGGTGAAATTCTGACACAAAAAGAACGGCAGCATCGCTAAACTCACGTTAAAATGGCGAGCCGCTGTATGGACAAGCAATAATGATCGACTCCACCGCTGCACCCAAAACTCACAGTGTCCGACGCTGGTTGATCCTGGTCGTGGTTTGCCTACTCGTCGCCGCGGTGCTCGCTGGCCTTAAGTACATGCAGATCGCCAAGGCCATTGCGTTCGCTAATTCTTTCCCAGAGCGCTCGGAAACAGTGACCTCGGTCGTGGCTGAGCCCATCGAGTGGGATCAACACTATCGCACACTAGGTGAAGTTAAGGCGACCCGCTTTGTCGAGTTGCGTACTGAACTGGCTGGCAAAATTAGTGAAATCGGCTTCGTCGCCGGCAGTCCCGTCACTGAAGGCCAACTGTTAATCGCTATGGATACTTCAGAGGAGCGCGCTCAGCTAATGGCCACCCGCGCCCAGCTCGAGTTGGCAGAGGTCCAATTGAAGCGCGTGGCTGAACTTCGGGCAAAGCAGCTGGCCAGTGAAAACGAATACGATAGCGCTGTGGCAGATCGCAATATCTTGCAGGCCAACGTCGCAGCGCTGGAAGCCAGAATAGAGAAAAAGTCACTGTTCGCACCCTTCGACGCCGAGACGGGCCTGCATACCCTAGAAGTGGGTCAATACCTCCCGGACAACGCGGTTATCACCGAGTTGATTGGCAGCAATGAAGAAATGTGGGTAGATTTTAACCTACCACAGGGCAAGACCACGCTGTCGATAGGTGATCCCGTGGAAATCACCAGCCGCAGCTATGATGCAGGCGCATTGACAGCAAGAGTGATCTCTGCAGATTCGAGTTTGAATATGCAATCGCGAAGCCGTGGCTACCGGGCGTTGCTTGCCGATCCTCCCGAAGCCATCCGGCCGGGCTCCGTGGTCGACGTGGATGTCGTCACCGGCACCTTAGACGATATCTATTTACTGCCTTCGAGCGCGGTTCGCCGCAATAATTTTGGTGCCTACGTCTACGTGCTTGAGCAGGCGGAGCCCGGCGCTATCGCCGAATATCGAGCGTCTCGCCGAGAAATCACGGTTGGACCGGGAGATCAAGAACATGTCGTGGTTCTCAGCGGTGTGAAAAATGGAGAGCAAATCGCCGCTACCGGCGCCTTTAAACTAGCCGATGGCCTCCTCACTCATGTGGCACCCACTGCAGAAACCCCGCTGGAGCGGACGCCCGACTCAACAGGTGACATCTTGTTGGGGTCCGACGGGTGAAGCACCATCTAGGCAAACCCAATATCCTTGATGCTTTCATCAAGCGCCCGCTGCTTGCGCTGGTTATTTCTTTCACGCTCATCATTCTAGGACTGAGAGCGGCAATAGACATGCCGGTGTTGGAGTTTCCGGAAATTGAATCTTCGGCATTAATTATCACCACGCCGTATATCGGCGCGTCGGCAGAAACTATCAAGGGCTTTGTGACGGAGCCCATCGAGCGCGCAGCGTCGACGGTACCAGGCGTGGACTATATCGATTCGCAAAGCACTGGCGGTATGAGTATCGTCACGGTTTGGCTACAACTCAATGAATCCAGCACTCTGGCTCTCGCTGAACTCAATACCAGGCTGAGCCAAATTCGCTTTGAGTTACCAGCGGGCGCTGAAGATCCGACCGTAACGGTAGAGCGCGCCGATGCAAGCAACGCCATATTTTATCTAGATGTCATCATGGGAGGGCGCTCCCGAGCGGAAGCCACCGACTACCTGACGCGTAATGTAGTTCCCATTATTTCATCAATCCCCGGAGTGCAACGCGTGCCAACACCAGGCGGAGCTGCACCGGCAATGCGCATCTGGCTAGACCCGCTGCGCATGAACTATTTCAACATTAGCGCGCAACAGGTGCGCGAAGCCTTGGAGCGCAACAACGTTATTGCACCAATCGGCCGCATCGAAAACGATCAGCTTCGTATCGAGCTGCAAACGAGCGCGACGCTGAAAAGCAAGGAAGACTTTGAACGCCTCGTTATTGCCAACGTCGACAACGCTATCGTTCGTGTTGGGGACGTAGCCAGACTGGAACTCGGCGAAGAAGAAACCTATGAAATAGCGCGCCTGAACCAGCGTGACACGATTTATCTCGCAGTTTACGGACTTCCAGGTTCCAACGAACTGGAAATCGGCAATCGCCTGTACGAAGCACTCGAAGAGATTAATGAAACCTTGCCCGACGGCATGCGTATCACAGTTGGCTACGATGGCACGGTGTACATGCGCGACGCGCTGAAGGAGATTTTTATCACCTTGGCAGAAACCGTACTACTGGTTGGCATTGTTGTCCTGATGTTCATGGGCTCATTTAGAACAGCCCTGGTACCTCTGGTAACCATTCCAATATCCCTACTGGGTGCAATGGCGGTCATGATGGCGGTAGGGTTTTCCTTCAATCTGCTCACCATATTGGCGATAGTGCTCTCCGTGGGCCTTGTAGTCGACGATGCGATTGTGGTTGTAGAGAACGTCGCTCGCTTCATGCGCGAAGGCATGAGCAGGCGCGATGCCGCTTTGGCAAGTTCCAGACAGCTCCTAACGCCCATCATCGGCATGACCATTACACTTGCTGCAGTTTACGTACCCATCGGTTTTCTTTCCGGTCTAACCGGTGTGCTGGTTCGAGAATTTGCATTCACTCTGGCTGTCGCCGTTCTTATCAGCGGACTGGTCGCGCTGACTCTGTCACCCGTAATGAGTGCTTATGTGAGCCCCACGCGTGGTAAGGAAGGAAAGATCACGCTATGGGTCAACGCCCGCTTTGACGCCCTGCGTCGCCGCTACGAGTCGCTGCTGGCTTTTAGCTTGCGCTGCACACCGCAGATCTTAACCTTCGGCTTGTTCTTCACGCTCCTAGCAATACCCTTCATGCTACTTTCACAGCAGGAGCTCGCGCCGATCGAAGATGAGAGCTCCATCTTCGTCATATCCTCCGCGCCACCTGAATCGTCACTGGCCTATACACATAAGCATATGCACGATGTTGTCGATGTCATGAATGGCCTGGGTGAGGCCACCGATATGTGGCAAGTCCTGAGCCCCAGCATGGCCTTCGGCGGCCAAAATTTTGTCGACCCATCAGAACGCGATTTCACGCCGGAAGACGTATTGACCGATACCTTCACTCAGCTATCAAGGATTCCAGGCGTTCAGGCATTTCCCAATCTGTTTCCGTCACTGCCGAGCGCTGGGCAATTCTCCGTTGAATTAGTGGTAACAGCACCTGCTCCGCCGGAAGACATGCTGCCTTACGCAGAGCAGTTGCTCGACGCTGCCTACGCGTCCGGCATGTTCCTGTTTGTTGATACCGACCTAAAACTCGATTTTCCCCAGGCTCACTTTGAGCTTGATCGAGATCGCATCGCAGATCTGGGATTGACCGTGGGGGATGTCAGCCAGCAACTAGCCACCTACCTGTCAGGTGACTACGTCAACCGTTTTGATCTCGACGGCAGAGCCTATCGTGTTATCCCCATGCTGGAGGATGGCGATCGCCTCGACGTAAATGCTGTCCAACAAATCCAGCTGCAAACACCATCGGGCGCCAAGGTCCCCTTCTCTGACCTGGCAACACTGGAGGAGACCGTGGGGCCCCGCGTTTTAAGCAAATTTCAGCAGCGCAATTCATTTACGATTTTTGGCGGATTAATTCCCATCTACACCAAGGAGCAGGGACTGCGAATGATGGAGGATGCGGCAGCCGACATACTGCCGGACACCTACGTGGTGGACTATGCCGGAGAATCGCGCCAGCTAAGACAGGAGGGCAATACCCTGTTTGGCGCTCTTGCGTTCGCACTGGCATTTGTCTTTCTTGTACTGGTGGTTCTGTTCAACAGTTTACGCGATCCGCTCGTCGTACTGTTGGGTTGTGTGCCATTAGCACTGTCTGGTGCGCTGATGATCACTTTTCTCGGTTGGACCACCATTAACATCTACTCTCAGATTGGCTTCATAACCTTAGTCGGCCTGGTAGCGAAGAACGGTATCTTGATTGTTGAGTTCGCCAATCAGCTCCAACGTCAGGGTATGAGTAAACTTCAAGCTATCTCAGAGGGTGCAAGCGTGAGACTACGCCCAGTACTCATGACTACTGGAGCGACCGTTGTAGGTCATTTCCCCCTGGTACTCGTCACCGGAGCTGGAGCCGAGGCGAGAAACAGTATCGGCATAATACTGGTCGCAGGCATGCTAATAGGAACGCTGTTTACCTTGTTCGTACTACCGAGCGTCTATTTATTACTGGCATCGGAACACAAGCCAGAATTGGAAGATCCAGCCGACTCCGTACTAACGAGTTCCTGACAAGCGTTGTTATCAGGCAGTCTTGGCTAAATGACCAACGCTCGCCACGGTTACCGGCTCACGAATCTTTCGGTCGACCTGATTCGCAATCTGCTGCATGTCTCGTCGGTTTAGCTGCAGCTGACGCTGCGATTGAAAGTAGCGCTGTATATAACCGGAGTTTATGACCGGCACCTCTGGCCGATCTTTGTTTTCAATGTACCAACCCGGAAGTATTACCACGGGGCGCACCGACACCTCAAAGCCGATTGCCTCGCTGAGCCATTTTTCGGTAGCGCTCGCTGCCTTGGCCGCACGCTCTGATACGCCGCCATTATCCTCCCCAGGAAACTTCAGTACACCGCCTTCATACACTACCCGTAAACGCTGCTTTACATCTTGCCTAGAGGTAAGTCGATCTCTGGTGCGCCCCCATGTCTCAACGGCAAACACACCTGCCTGCCCCACAATAACATGATCAATATGCATGCTGGCCAACTTAAGGTTGTGAAATACGTGAAAGCCATCCAGCATGAGCTGATCCAGCTCCTGACCGACCGCGAGCTCACACTCATAGGCGAGTCGCAGGCTGCGAATACGCTCTATTCTGCGTGACAGCTTAAAGACGCAGTACACGGCCGAGGCTAGCCACAGCAAGAGAACCAGCGCGAAAAATCCCAACCAAAGAGGTTCGCCAGCAATGATTTTCTCATGCAGCTGCACGTAGAGCATGATGGGTGCAATGACAGGTAGCGCTATTTCAAGCAAACTGTAGCCGACAGCGAGCTGTTCAGTGCCGAGCTTGCTCGCCAGGTGTGATGCTGGCGGGCGCGCCAGGGAACCCGTGAGCGGATTCATAAAGGTTTTCAAGCGCTGGCGTGCGAATTGCAATGCTGCGAGCGCAAGGATGATCGGCAGTATCATCAATGCCGCTGGAAAAAAATAGTCAATCACGCCAGTACTCCTAACGGACAGGCGAACAGTCCCCTCTGCCCCAAGAGGTTGAAAGCAATAAGTGGGCCAACCCATTGAGCAAGAACCTTGACCGGGGTTGCAAGCATACGACTTCCTGCCCGCTCCGATGCCATTAATCGCGATGATCGACGCAAAAGACGGTCAATTCAGCGCCTAGCGCAGATTTTGTCGCATTCTGGCGACAAATCGAGAATAGCGAGCCTGATCACTGACAGGCGTGGTTGGCTTCAAGCCGCAGCAGCCACCGCAGTTCGCTCGCACTGGTTTTTCCACGAAAATTGTTATCTATAGTCAAAAATTGTCAGCACGGCTGGCCCGAAACTGCCAGGATTGGCGGTGCTCAAATTTCCGCCGTCGCGCCGTTCAGTCTGTCCTTCAGCTAGACGACGCTACAAATGCAACTTCAGGCGCGCCTCGATCAAAGACAAGTGGGCTCTACCAATAAATATCTCTTCATCCAGAGTAAAAAGAGGTTCACGGAGATAGGCCGCTGCGGCCAAACCCTCTGTAGAGCGGGGTTCAGTCACTTCGATATTAAATCGGGCTAACCGCTCGGCAACGGCCTCGGAAGCTTCTCTACCTTCCAAAACGGGCTCGCAATAACGTTGATAGTTACTTGCTCGATCCTGACCTCTATAGTGCTTGTGGCGGGCCGAGCGGCTGAGATCGTGCAAATCTTCCTGCGCTGGTGCTCGCGGCGGAGGCAGCCTGTGCCAGCTAAGCTCAAGATCGCTCACGGTATCTGCCAAAACCACCACGCGATCTATGGTCAGCACAGATTGCGGATCATCCAGATCGATCGCAATCTGGAGCTTGCGGCTGCTCGCCGGCGACACCACGCTATCGGGCTCGATAGGGTAATCGACATCGGGCGGGTCTCCCTCTTCTCCAAGTAAATGCCATCTAATGCGGGACAAGTGCTCTCGTCCAAAAAAAAGCTGTTCACCCAGCACATATGTAGGCACACCAAATATGCCTGTATCGAACGCGGCTTCCTGCAGAGCCAGATTCTCCTGCCTGCCTTCTCCCTCGACAAAGGCAGAAAACCCACTGCAATTTATATCTGCAGCCGACAGGATACTTTCAATGACCGATTGATCTTCAATATCAAGTTCACGCTTCCAAAAGGGAACGTAAACCGCGTCAACATAGCGCTCTAGAGCTTCAGGGCCAGCGCGTTTTGCCCACAGCATGCCGATGGACGCAAGGTTGGTATCCCAGATTTTTACTGTGCCACGTACTGTCATGCTTCGTAAATTTGCGTAGCGTCGACAGTCGTAATAGGCATATTTGACACCTGACCACTGATTCTGCGTGCGCTCGGCGCTTGCAACCTGCCCTTGGGCGTTCAGTTTCGCACTTCCAAGGTAACTCGGAATATCCAATACAAATGGACGCCAGTCCAGCTCGATGCCCAGCTCTCTCCCTAAACGACGTGTAGGCTCAACAGAAAGGAAGGCATAAGGGCTTTTGAAATCGATGTACACAATCAGCGAGCGCATGTCGATACCGGCCAGTCGAATTTCAGTATCCGTTGTCGGAGCTTGCTTTACATGGCCCTGCTGCCCCGCCACCCTGTGCCTGACGACCCGACATTCTATTCGCCAGCTGCGCAGAGTTGCCGGCGGCCAAAGTAAAAGCCACTAGCCTGGATTCTGACACTCGGCAATATCATCCTCAGTAAGCCCCAGATCTTCAGCGGCCTTTGCGAAATCACTGTAGGTAGAGTCTGCCTGATAAATATCATTCGTCGTTTCTGTCATGTCGATTCCGCCAAACTGCTGCGCGAGTTTGCTGATTCCGCTAAACAGGCTGCCAAGCCCGTCCTTGGTTTTTTGGGCGGCCTGGGCTTCGGCCATTTTCGCCTCCAGGCAGGTTTGTCTTGCGGCCTGCAGTGATGAAGCATTTGAAGAAGAGACCGCCTTCGCGCTACCAGAGGTATGAGCAGCGAGAATACCAGCGAGCTGCGGGCTGACTTCGCCAGTCACGGCCATTCCGTTTTCAGCCTGAAATTGCGAGATCGCAACCACCGTCTGGGTGCTCACATCGCCGGTGGTGTTGCCGGGATCATAGCCGAGCTTAACCAAGGACCCTTGCACCTGAGCCGCCAGGGCCTTTTCTGGATCGGCCGGGGCACTTGCCGCAGGCGCTTTCTCTGCAGGCGCTGCCGCCGCAGCTGGTGCGAACGCAGATACTGCAGCAGTGTTACAGTCTTCCGCGCTCGGCAGCGCTGGATTCACAGTGATTGAGGCGACGATCACGTCAGTCTTAAATCCACCTCCGTCAGCCATATTGCGCAGTTTTTCCATCTGCGGACCCAACATACCCTCCATCATCTGGCGCTGTGCTGCCGGCATGTTCGCAAGTTCCTTTTCCATTTCTGCCATCTCCGCCTGGGCCTCCTTTAGCTCTGCCTGTTGCGCTTTATCCAACATGCCAGACATGGCCACTGATTGACGGTAAGACTCGTACATATCACTGCCTGGCACATCGCGATAATCCCACTGCAGGGATTCCATCGTGATATCGCGTGTCTCACCGTCGGACATTGCTGTTCCCTGAAACTCCATTTTGAGCGGCACATATTTATCGGCATCCACCCAAACATCCATTGTCAAGATCTGCATTTGCTGCTCGCCAAAATCATACACCTCGTTGATATTGCTCGCGCGCAGGTGATAGGCGCTGCGACCATTAACGTTCTCTTTTCCCTGCAAAACCGCCTTGCGCTTGAGAGCTTCCATCTGCCGCACTTGCTGAGCAGCTTCGCTGGCGGCATCTTCTTCTTCATCGGCATACATTGCGAACGCTTCCTGCGTCATACTCCCCGGGCCAGGACAGTTGTTGATCATGGGTAAAAACATCGTTTGAGTATCACCATCTGAGGTACTGAGCTCAGTCCGCTGAAACCACGTCTTTGAGCTGAGTCCCATAACACTCTGCTCTACGACGTAAACGTCAACGCCCTTCCAGCGCTGCTCTTGCTTCTCTTGCATCGTATCTAGAATTTCTCGGGCATCCTTAGCCGTTGCGCTGGCAGAGGCGCAAGACAATATGAAAAGAAATGGATAGATCAGTTTGGCATTAACCATTTCGCGTTCTCCTTGAGTGTGCGATCCATGCGGTTTAGGTGGCGCGCTCAGACACGCCCCAGCGTTAGTTATAGCTCATTTTCACGGTAATAGGCGTAAGCCGTGAAATTCGACTCGCACCGCTTATTTAGAGTCTCAGCAGTATTTAACTGAAAATCCAGTAGCATCATCTTTCCTGACTACGCTGAGACAGTACAGCATAAGCCTTCAACGCTGTGCTCGCGACTGCTGCCAACAGGCCGTATCAGCAAATCGACGCCAAAAATGCTTCAATCACCCAGCTTCATGGCTTCAATGATCAATAAAATCACCGACGCAAAGTTCGCCAATACTGCGCCAGACGCCAGCGATACAATACTAGCCATCATGCTTGAATCGAGACCGTCAGTGGACACATTTATTGCGTACCACCACAGCGCAGCCGCCAGAATCAATTGCAAATCCGCGACCAAACTGGTTGCCAGAAATACGGATCCTGCGTAGGTTCGATCGGCGAACTTCATCGCTGTAGCAATCAGACTTACGATGAGAGCCGCATATAGTTCATAGATGCTGTGATGCTCGGGGTTATCGAATTCTCCAACCACAAAACCGAAGTTAAAGGTCAGCGCCAGCAGAATGAAGAACGCAAATACAGGCTTTTCCCTTGTCATGGCTGACCTCCGGGCGTCGAGACCCTCGTCTCGTCAATAGTGGGTTGCCCGCCATGATGTATAGACGGTATAGCTTTGGCTACCACCGTACTCACTTCAAACCGTCGCGGCAGGTGCTGAATCAAAGCGCGCCATTCGTCTTGAGGTAAACGCCATGCCACGACGCCGAATAGGCCATTCCACCCACTGAGAGCTGGCGTTGCCCACCAGCGCGATTAGGCAGACGCAAACAGCAATACTAAGCAGTACATGGTTATCCATATTCCAGCCCAATCGATAGGCCGTCTCTCGCATGGTGTACATGACGGGGATATGGCAGAGGTAGATCGAATAGGAGCGGCGTCCCGCCCACATCAAGGTGCGCGGCAGCCACCAGTTGCCATGAAGCGCATCTTTTTCCCCTATGGATAGAGCAACTATCGCCCCAGAAAGTAGCGCGAGAATGCCAACCTGGAGGGGAAGCTGATACTGGCGCAAATCTCCGATATAGCAGAGCACAAACAGCAATATGAACAATCCGGCCCTAATCAGCCTGATATCCAATTTCGCCAGCAAGCGCTCCCAACTACCGTTCTGTGTCCAAATCGCCACCAGCACACCCATGGCGATCGCGTCGGTGCGAAACAACATGCCATAGGGGCCTCGGGTCTGCACAAACTGCACCGCAACTACAACGATCATAAACCACTGTAATCGGCGACCAAACAAACCCATCAGGAAAGGCAGCGCGATATAGAATTGCTCTTCAAGGGATAACGTCCAGTACACAAAACTCGCTGCCGCCTGTTTGGCACCGAAATACTGCACAAACAGGTAATTGGCATAGTTGAAAACGCCCGCCAGAGTCCAGGCAATATTTGTCTCTAGCGAGGCAAACACACCCGACTTGTTATAGAACACACACAAAACGAGGATGATGAACAACCACATCCAGGCTGCCGGTATGAGTCTGAAAATACGATTTAGCCAGAAGTAGCGGGCATTGCGCCAGAAAGTCGCACTATCCGCTACCCCACAGAGCTGAGGGAGCAGGTTTCGAGTAATGATAAATCCGGAAATGCAGAAAAATAGATCAAGTACTGCACCACCGCCTCGGTAAGACGGCCAGGGTCCTTCCGTGAAAAGCGTCTTCGATAACAGGCTACCTTGAAGGTGGTGCAGAATCACCACACATAAACCAAAGCCCCGAAGAATCTCCAGATCATTAATGAGCCGACTTCTGCCAGAGGGAGAGGGAGGGGAACTCATTCGCCAGTCGTTGCTGCGTACTTTGTCAGACGATTATAGTACTGCGATCGTTAGGACCTGGCTATCCTGCAGCTTTAGGTGACAAAACGGAACACTACGCACTGGAATCAAGCGCCATCAGCGCGTTTAGCTGTCTGCGCAGCAATTTGTTCTCATCGCGAAGTCGTTGCAGATCAGCCATTAAATCCAAGGCCAAGGCCACCGCAGGCCATTCCAGCTCCAAGTCGCGCTGCAGCCGACCGGCTCGCTGGATTACAGGCACCATTGTAGATGTAAACAACCAATGCTCAGGACCCTCACCCTCCGGCTCAACAATGCCGCAATGAACCATCGTGACGAGCGTTTCAGCGCTGACCTTGGTCGCGCTTGCGAGTTCGCCTAGCGTCAGGTTGTCGTCGCTCAGTTCTATCAACACGCATACCCCGGCTGAGCGCTCCAGCTCAGTCTAAGGATAGTTATAGTGGTTGCTATTTTCCACGCCAGACATAGCAGTTGAACATGCCCCATATGGGTGGATATTCCTGCTATCCTAGAGCCGCAGATTAAGCCAAGGCTCTGTAGCAAGCGGGCAGGATTTAAGCTGCATGGAGCAACTGTATGGGCTCTATGCCTCTATTGGCTGTTCTGAGGCGCACTGTGGGCGTATGCATGTTTTCGACAGAGTATTAAGGACAACTTCGACGAGCTTTACGGAGAATCAGCCGGGGGACGCGAAGGGAGGGCAGCCAGCAGTAGCGGGGGAAAGGCTGCATCGCGTACAGATGAGTCGATTAGCATG
>JBCDFM010000065.1:0-17437 GCA_039178015.1 Pseudomonadota bacterium | reverse complement strand
TTGAGAGCTTATTTAGTGATTGCAGTAGATGAGAGTAGTTGACATTTTCACTGTTAGTGTCAGCCAGTGATATGAGCTTAGTGAAAATCTCCAGTATTCTGTTTATACTCATAATATCAGGCAGATTCAGATTGACAGCGCCGCGAGAGCGGCGGCATAGGCCTGAGTGTTCATGCCGTTAATGCAAAGCCGTGATCAACAATGCTATTCAAAGCTGCAGGTGCCAGAGTTGTGGGTTAGCAAGCCTATTAAACATTGCTCATAGCATGAGAGGCTCACAGCTCACTCTGCCCCATCAGGCTTTTTTCTGAAAGGCACTTTTGCACTGTTGCGAAGGTCGCCGAAGCCCAACCATTCGCCAGTGGTTGCGAATATCCTCTTCGCTTGAGAGACCTCCATTTGTGGTCTATAACGAAATGAGCGTGCGCGCTGATACGCACATCCCTACGTCACAGGAGGGTTATCAGATGATGACAGTTAATCAGACAGTCTTTAAACCCATTTCTCTCGCAGCGGGCGCTGCACTTGGCACAGTGCTCATGTTCTGCTCAGCCTTCGCCAGCTCACAGGCCGTCACAACGGAGTTTCTCATCATCCCAAAACGCATTATCGGGACAACCTGCGTGGAGGATCCGAACAACAAGGAGAACAAGTGCTTATCTCTAAGCCCGAGAGAAGCTGGCACGCTGACGCCAGTCTCGGATTTCTATGCTCGACTGTTGGGCGATCAGGACATCGTTGTACAATTTTGTGCCAAGGTTGAAGATGAGAATTTCCAGGAACTGGAATGCCAGGTCGATATCGATAGCGAGGTGGCAATTCCGGGTTCCTTAAAACCCAATGAAAACGCTAACAATACAATCTATTCATTCTGTTTTAACTGGGTGGGCAAAAGCTCAGGGAGCAAGAATATTCGCTCCAGGACGCAGATAGAGGTACTCTGCGAGCGGAAAAATAACGACAGAGGTACGCAGGTCAATATCAACAACTACACAGTCACGGTATTTGGTCGCTGAGGTGACTTAGCTCTTATACGACTAATCGCGCCGCTGGCACCATGGCCTACGGCGCAATCAGTTCAAAGCGCAGACGCGTCTGGCCCTCGTGTTGCACGATTTCCGTGAACATAGTCAAAGGTCTTACCCAAAGTCCGCCCGCACCGTACAGAGGCGTGTATACCACCATGAGTTCATTGGTCTCCGAGTGTCTGGCGACACCGTGCACCTCATATTCGCCCCCTTTAAAGTGCCGATATCGTCCCTTTTTCAGATGCTCTTCCATCACACCTACCTGAGCAGGCCGCTGTCGATCAGCACCGCGTTGATACCCTGTGCAAGCTGTGCATAGCCCGCCGCATTTGGATGGATTTCATCCGCCCGCAGGGAACTGTCAGAAAGCACATTGGAAAACACATCGGGCACCAGAATAACGCCTTCTTCCTCACTGAGCTGGCCGTAGATATCCGAATCAACCAGCGCACCGATACTGGCTCGCAATAGCGATAGCCCCGGCACCGCCACCAGCATAACCTGAGCGCCTGACCCCTGCGCCTCTACGATCATATCCCGCAGGAACTCTTTGACCTGACTGGCCGACGTTTTTCGTAAAAAGTCGTTTCCTCCTAATTCGATGATGACTAGCTCGGGCTGATGCTGGGCTAATAATGGGCCCAACCTGGAGCCGGCTGCGCGCGCTGTATCTCCGGAGACTCCCGCGTTCACCACCTTAAGACCGGTCATGGCCGCCAACTGACTAGGGTAATCTTTTCCAGCCTTTGCACCAACGCCAACCGTCACACTGTCGCCAAAAGCTAATACCGTCGCCCCCGGTGTTAGCGCTTCGTAACGCTTTTCACTACTGCAGCCGCTAAGTAGTGAATAGGCCAAAACCAGCAGCCAAAGGCAATGCCAGGGGCGATTGTGCAACCGGGAACAACTCACCATACGTCGGAGACTATCATATTCTGCAAAATGCGCTGGCAGGCCAAGCTCGGGTGGCAGGTACGATGCTCAAAACCGAACCAAGACGATCGTACTATTATCATGGTCGAGAGCTGCTCTCTTCAGTTTTGCATGCAATATTGCATCAACGGCGCTCTGCATATCGCTCGCGGACAACAGCTCCTGATAATCTGAATCTGTAAGCAGTGACCAGGCCCCGTCGCTAGCGAGGCAAATCAAATCGCCCGGCGCAGGATACCACTGCTGCAAGCTGGGACGAGGTGATACAGGACTGCCCAAGGCACGGGTCAAGAGATTGAGATCCGGGTCGCGCCTGGCCTGACGTTCGCTAATTTCGCCCGCTTGCACCTTCATCTCGGTCACGGAGTGATCTCGTGTCCGCGCCTGTAAACCCGTATTGGCATAGTGAAGAATGCGAGAATCGCCCACATGGCCTGACCAGATTTCTGCAGCACTAACCACAAGCAGTGCCAGCGTCGTCTGAGGTGGCCAGTGGTCTTCGGTATCGGGGTCAGTCAGAGCCCTCACAGCTCGCTGGCAGTGGGAGACCAGTTGCTCGATCCCATTTGGTGCCACGGGTAGCGCATTTGCGCTTTGCCAGTATTCTATGATGGCAGCCATACAGGCCTGCGCAGCCTCCGCGCCACGTGGATGACCGCCGACACCATCGGCAATAGCGAACAGGTGCACGCTTTGGGTCGAATCCTGCAGCATGAGCACACGATCCTGGTTTTCCTCTCTACCGCCAATCGCGGTGAAACTACAATACTGTGGCTTCACACAAAGCGGCTCGCTGGCGCCCAATTAATGGATTCAACAAGTGCGGCGGCAACCGCGTTGTGACAATTAAGCTTACTCATGTTCGCTTTGAGAAAAGCAATGCACACTCACCAATATCAACTTCTTCCTGCTAGCCTAATGAAAAGGCTAGACAGGCGCGACACCATGACACAGCTGCCGATCTCTCAGGGTAGCAGCCAACTGGGTAGCTAGAGATAGACTCCTATTGAACAATAGTTATGAACGAAAATCGCCCATAGCGCCACCAAATTCTAGCAAAAACCCAGCATCCCATTTAGATAATGGCCGCACCATCAGAGGTACATGATCACGGGATTCGTTATCTCAGCGCCATTGCTTATATCGACAATTATGCAACAGTAGCGCTGCAGGATGCCTCGGCGCTCAAGGCGGCAGCCGGCAAACGTCGCCACGCCTTTAAAAAAGCTTCTATTGTGCATCAGCTTGCGCTGATCAATGCAGACACTATCAGAGCGCGACATCCCTAAGCCCCAGCTAACGCGATATGCTCAGTGCTTCCGTTGCTCTGGGCTTGTCATCAGAAAATCGGCTATCGCATCAATTGATAATGCGAAGCCCTTCTTATCATGATGCAGTAACGGCTTCTGTGAGTTCCGCAACTCCTCCAAAAGCTCTGCAAGAAATGCGGCATTGGCAGAATCGTCCAGTTCGCTGGACTGATGAAACCGATCTTGCCGCGCTTCCCAGTCCTCAGCCATTGCATACTACCCATACCAGAATCTTTCTATATTCAAATCGCCCAACGATATCGACTTCGACGCTGACGGTGAATGACCCCACGAACGTCCCATATCTTTCCTGCGCCACCGTGCGCGGCGTCGTGCGCTTCGCGCGAGCCTGGATGGAAGCCGAGCTTTCCAGTGAGGGTTTAAGGATTTTGTCAGTATGCAGCCCCACAATCAGTAAAGCGTGTCTGTCGAAGCGAATGCCGGGCTACACCAAAAGAAATATCAAGCTAAGGTACAAAACTCCCGATTAGCAGCACAATGTCACAAATAAAAGAGGAACAAATACATAGGGAACAAAACTGAATTCCGGCAGTCTGCTTAGGTTGCCATACACAGGGACCCAAACTATCGACCGTAATGTGCGCAAGGTCGCATATGGGGTATTAGTCAATTGCAGTTCTTTAGCCTCCACCGGAAAATAGCAACAGGCCGTTCATTAACGTGGTTCGCATGTCTTCGTATTTATTAAGGGCTCTCCTGCCATTGCTGCTAATCGCATTGCCCTTGCAAGCGCAGGAAGGTGAAGAGCACACCAGTGCTAACGAGGACGAGCAAGCAACACCCGTTTCGCAAACAGCAATCATTGACTCGGTAGAGAGCTCGGCGACCGCTACCAACATGCGGTTGGACGAAGTCTTTGAATCCCCTTCCACTGAGGCTGTGCTGCCACAGGTCCAACCGCTTGAAGACATCATCGATCCAAGTATCGTTGAGGGCGAGCCGCAAGAGTGGAACTCTGCTGACTTTCTATTGACGCCCGAGGAGATTCTTCGACACCCCAATAGCACTAGAACTTTGCTGGACACCGACATTCCTCCGGCAACCTCAACACGACTCATCTGGGAGCCTTCACGAACTTTCGCGGGGATGGCGGTCGATACACCGGTGCTGGTTGTCAACGGAGCAAGCGATGGCCCCACACTGTGTCTGACCGCGGCAATCCATGGGGATGAGCTCAATGGCATCGAGATGATTCGCCAGGTCATGTACAACCTTGACCCTGAAGAACTTCACGGCATGGTGGTGGGAGTACCCATTGTAAATCTTATGGGATTCAGTCGAAGCTCACGCTACCTGCCTGACCGACGCGACCTTAATCGATATTTTCCAGGCAATCCTGCAGGCAGCGTGGCAGCTCGTATCGCCTATGCGTTCTTCAGTGACATCGTGTCTAGCTGTGACCTATTGGTCGACATTCACACAGGTTCTTTCTACCGCACGAACATGCCACAACTCAGAGCAGACATGGCTAATTCCCGCGTAGCGGCTTTCGTCGAGCTATTTGGCGACATACCGGTGCTAAACTCCAGCGGTAACCAGAGAACACTGCGCGCTGCGGCAGTCCGGGCTGGCATCCCAAGCGTAACCCTGGAAGCGGGCGAACCCATGCGTTTGCAGCGCGACATGGTAGATGCGGGGGTCAAAACAATTAACACATTGATGGCCAAGAGCGGCATGTACTCCAAGCTTGGCCTTTGGGTCAAACCCAAACCCGCATTCTATGATTCTTTTTGGGTCAGGGTGAATTCATCCGGCATCTTGTTCAGCGACGTCAAACTTGGCGACAATGTTGAAGAGGGTGAAGTCTTGGGTGCGGTTAGTAATCCCGTCAGCAATGAAAAAATCGAAATCGTTTCTCCCTACAAGGGTCGCATACTTGGTATGGCGCTCGATCAATTCGTAATGCCGGGTTTCGCCGTCTATCATATCGGCATCCGCGCAGAGAAAGGCGAGCAGCAACCAATAGACACAGTCGATGAAACGGTCGCAGAATCCACCCTCCTGGAAGAGTCGGTTGAAGAAATTGAAGCGGGGGAGTCGGACGGACCGCTGGGAATGCTTTTAGAAGAAGAAGTATTTGAAGATTGAGAGCCCGTTCGCGCGTACCGTCTAGCGGGGCTCGCCATCGCGCGGCAAAAAAAGCACAATACCAATAATCAGGACTAGACCTAAGCTAATCAAGCAATATCAGGATGAACAGGTGACTCAGTATCGATGTCTTCAGTGCATGGCTGTATTGTGCTTTGCATTACTTGCACTTCGGCCACAGACAACCCTCGGTGACTCCACCGATGAAGCGCTCTCGGTCTCGGTAACGCCTATTCAGGCTAACTTATATTTGCTTCAGGGTCGCGGTGGTAACGTTGTGGCGTCTATCGGGGACGATGGCATTTTAATCATCGACGATGATTATGCTGAGTACGCACCTGCCTATCAGCAAGCGCTTCAAGGGCTCACCGATTCCGAAGGTGTGCCTCGCCTGATTATCAACACACACTGGCACGGAGACCACACCGGCGGCAACGGTTACTGGGGAGAAAAAGGTTCGGTTATCCTCGCCAATAGGCAAGTTTATACGCGCATGTCTACGCAACAGGATATGACATTCTTCGATCGAATAGTTGAGCCAAGTCCGGCTATCGCCCTGCCCACTGTTACTTACGGCGACGCTATCGAGATCCACTTCAATCACGATACCCTGCGAGTCCGTCATTATCCCAATGGGCATACCGATGGGGACAGTATTGTGTTTTTCACCGGGGAAAATGTGGTTCACATGGGCGATCATTATTTCAAAGATGTATTTCCCTTCGTGGATATTGATTCGGGAGGTAATGTACTGGGCTTTACTGCAAACATCGCGGCGGTTCTCGAATTGATCGACGACCACACGGTGGTAGTTCCAGGGCACGGTTCCCTCGCGACCAGAGAGGACTTGAAGGCGTATCACGATATGTTGGTTACCACGACTCAGTTCGTCAAGAGTCAGCTGGCCGAAGGCAAGACGCTGGAAGCTATAGCCGAGGCGGGATTCGGGGAGCGCTGGCAGAGCTTCGGTGGAGGCTTTATCAATGAAGCCAGCTGGATCTCTTTCATCGCATCCAGCTTACCGAAAGCGCCGTAGTGCTACCTGGCAAGCTCTATTCGCTATCCGGGCATGCACCAAAATTAATGCAAAAACAGTGGTTGACAATGCAAAGCCCTTTTATACTTGGCGCTCACTTTTCAGCACATCCTCCACGCGTCCGTAGCTCAGCTGGATAGAGCATCAGGCTTCGAACCTGAGGGTCGGGGGTTCGAATCCCTCCGGGCGTGCCATTTTTTGCTTGCTGAGCGTGATGTCATTCATCTCCAACCAATGGCTGCATGAACTACGCCGCAGCCTATTTAGGTCGCAATACCGATTCTGATTTCAGACACCTATGCGAAACATTGAGTAACTCACTATGTCCAAATCTGGAGCTTCTGATTCCGGTGGAGTCGCTAAAAGTCACACAAGTAGCGGCCGGTTGAGACTGTCGGATAAAGATATTAGTTATGACGTGAACGCTGCTTGGCTAACGCTCAAAAAAGCGGAAAAACCGACGGCAGAAATTTTTCATACCTACTATCGTGAGGGCGGCCGCGCTCGAAGAAACCGTCCTTTGACGTTCGTGTTCAATGGCGGACCGGGCGCCGCATCAGCCTATTTGCATATCGGAGCAGTCGGGCCAAAACGCGTAGCCTGCGGCCGTGAAGGCGAACTATCAGCCTCGCCAGCGAAACTGGTAGACAATCGGGAAAGCTGGCTGGCTTTCACCGATCTGGTTTTTGTAGATCCGGTGGGCACCGGTCTAAGTAAAGTGATCAGCGATGAAGCCGGCGACGAGAGCGAGGCGCAGGCACCGAAGGAAACGTTTTATTGGGACGTTGAGAAAGATTTAGATGCATTGTGCGATTTCATCGCTGCATTCCTCTCGCAAGAGGGGAGGTGGAGCGCACCAATCTATATCGCCGGCGAGAGCTACGGAGGATACCGCAGCGCTCGCCTGGTGCGAATGTTGCAGGAAAAAACAGGTATTGGACTCAGCGGTGCGATGCTGATTTCGCCTGTGTTGGAGTGGGACTGTCTATTCGCGAGCCGCTTCAATGGACTCGCCGCAGCTATTAGACTGCCTTCCTATGCTGCGGCAGCGCGCCGCCACGGTCGCTGTGCTCAGGCACGAAAGGGCGAAAGCCTTCCTGCATTCTTAAAACGTGCTGAAACGTTCGCCCTGGAGCAATATTTACCGTCTATTTGCGCCGATAGCGGCGATGGAAAACTCGACGATAGCTTTTTATCGGAGCTGTCAGACTGGATTGGGCTGGACACAAAACAGCTCAAAGCGCACAACGCGATGTCGTCAATTGAACAGTTTGTGCGATCGCTTTTGCGCGACGAAAAAAAGGTACTGGGCCTGTACGACGCTGGCACGATTACGGAAGATCCCTTCCCAGGCAGCGACAGTTTCCGCGGCATAGACCCTACTTTGGGTGGGCTCAACCGCATCTTTACCGTCGCTGCTAATCAACACTTACGCGACAATCTCGCCGTTGATAGTGAAAACCAGTATGAGTTGCTCAGCTATGACGTGAATCGACGCTGGCAATGGCGCAATGAAACCACGGGGAGTCCGGTTCCCAGCGGTGCGCTGGAGGACCTGGCGATTGGCTTGGGTATGAATCCGGATATGCAGTTGAGCATTGTGCATGGCATCTATGATTTGGTGACACCGTATTTCGAAAGTGCGCATATGATCCGGCAATTGCGGCGCAGCAGCGCCCTGGCAAACGCGATCAGTCTGCACGTATACGAGGGGGGCCACATGTTTTATATGTGGCAAAAGTCGCGACGCGACTTCACCAAAGATGCGGCTAGTCTTTATCGATAAGGCCTGCCTACGGACACTTTAGCGCACAAAAAAGGCCTAAAGAACAGAGCTCTGTAGCGTTACGTCTGCGCGGCCCCAGACGTTACCAAAACGTTCGCGGGCCACTATAGCCTCCTCAGACTTCCCCTGTGCTTCTAAACTGCGCGCGAGACCAAACAGTGACCAACCATTACGCGGGTACTGCGCAAGGTCGGCTCGGAACACCGCCTCCGCCTCAGCATAATCCTCCGCCAGCAGCAGGGCATGTCCCAGACTTTGCCTGGTTGGGTAATACCAAAACGGTGGCTCTGTGTAAGGCAGTTGATCCTGTATAGCGACGGCTTCTGTAAATTTTTCAATCGCAGCAGAGGTGTTGTCTTGCGCCAGGGCAAGTTCACCGGATGCGAGTAGCTCGGCGATCGCCAATATCTGACTCGCGGGGTAGTCGTTGCCGTCCAGTAGCCAGATCGATTCATTGTCCATCAGTGGCTGCATGATTTCGATCTCTGTCTGCGCTGCCGCGACATCTCCCAATCGTGCAAGTGCGACCGCTCTGGCATAACGCCAGATCGCGTTCGAATATCTCAACTCCTCTGCTGGCTGTGGTTCTTGCATTATTTCCTCCCATCTGGCGAAGCGCACCAGCGAGAGTAGCGGCACAGTCTGAAAAAACTCGATAATAGGAAACGCCTGAATTTGCTCGAGAGAGATATTTGCCGCGACCTTACGACCCGCCTCTATCGATACCTCACTACGCCCCTCCATCGCGGCTGAGGCCCACAAAAAATGAATATTATGTGGGTAATACAGTGCGGGATAGAGGCCCTGAGCCTTGCACTGTGCAATGTACTCCTCGTCAACTTTAGCCGCCCGAACGTTGGCTTCTGAAGCATCATAGTAGCGACCGATCCGCCAGTAGATATGCGAGGGCATGTGAACAAGGTGGCCTGATCCGGGTACCAGGTCAGCCAGCGTATCGGCCGCCTGTTCAGCCCTCCCGGGGTTGGAAGAGGCCTCTACGGCATGAATATAAAGGTGTAACGTCAAGGGATGAACGGGATTACGCTCCATCACCGTCTCCAATGCGGATATGACCTCGGCCGTGCCGGGTTTGGGGTTATCCGCATCAAGCCAATAGTCCCACGGCATGGTGTTCATCATGGCCTCGGCAAACATGGCCTGAATATCATCGTCATCTGGATACTCAGTGGCCAGCTCACGCATCGCCTGTGCATAAGCCAAATCAAGTGGTTCTCTGTCGGTATTCGGATCGCCGTTGTAGCGGGTCGCTTGCGCCGCTACTAAGTCACGCTCGCGCTCGGTCATTCCAGCCTGCAAGGCAAGCGCTTTTTGTATTGCGCTATAGGCGGCAATGCGGTCATCGGGGAGCATGATAGCCTTGCCCTTACTGGTCACATTGATGTTCGGGCCCAGCGCTAAGGCCTCGCCCCAAAAACACATCCCGCAGTTTGGATCAAGGCGCTGCCCAGCTTTAAAAGCCCTTACCGCTTCGGCGTGATTGAAACCGGCAGCCATGACCATGCCTTGATCAAAATAGCGCTGAACCCACTGATCGTCGGTCGAAATTGGATAACTGAAGCCGCCCAAACCGGCTAAGAGCGGCGCTTGTGCTCGACTGATAACATCGGCCTGAATGTCTGCCTGTGATAACTCTACCGGGGTCTCCAAAATGACGTCTGTCGTCTGCGTCGCTTCCAGTGCAGGACCGACCGGCTTGTCTTTAGAGCTGCACCCACTGAACGCGAGGATCGCGACGATTCCAGTGCATAAAAAGCGCTGCATATTTGCCTCCTATTAACACCATGGTTCTGCCATCAAATCTCACCGTCAGTATAGTAGTTAATGTGCTATGTCGTACAAGCCCTAGCACACATCCTGTATTTGAGATAAACAGAGCGAAATCTGCGATGAATGGCAGCAGAAATAGCGGATCCGACTCGTATAATAGCGAAATGTCTGTGCCTCAATTTCTACAGAATAAGCGCATAATTTTCTGGTTACTGCAGGTTGTGGGATGGGGTGCCTGGGGGGTCACATTCTATCTGGGTATCTTAGTCTGGGGTGACGCTCCGCAAGGCTACATCATTTACCTGCCGATTATTTCAACAGTCGGCCTGTTGATCTCGCTCGTACTGCGCGCCTTGTACAAGTCTATTTGGGAAGTGCATATTGTATGGCGTGCACTGGCGATACTGGCAGGATCAGCCGTTGGCGGTACACTGTGGCGCGCCAGTAGAAAAGTTATCTACCACCAGATCTTTCCACCCGACCCCGCCAAAGACGCTATGCACGGCGATAACGTGTGGATGTACTTCGAAGGTACTGCCAGCGCAATCATGGTAATGATGGCCTGGAGCGCACTTTACTTCGGTATCAAGTTTTACATGATGATGCAGGAGGAACAGCATCATCGCCTAAAAGCAACCGCGATGGCGCATGAGGCCCAATTGAAAATGCTGCGCTATCAGTTAAACCCGCATTTCTTGTTCAACACACTGAATGCGATATCTACGCTGATCCTGGATAAAGAAACACAACTTGCGAACTCCATGGTGACCAGATTGAGTCGGTTTCTGCGCTACTCGCTGGATAACGACCCTATGCTCAAGGTCACGGTGGCCGATGAAATTGAAGCGCTCAAGCTTTATCTGGATATCGAGAAAGTGCGTTTTGACAATCGTCTTCAACTCAATTTTGATATCGACCCTGAGGCAAGCGGCGCGCTCATGCCCTCACTACTGCTGCAGCCACTGGTAGAAAACTGCATCAAGTATGCTGTTTCACAATCGATCAACGGCGGTTCGATATCCGTTAACGCATCAGCTTATGACAACAAGCTGCTGCTCTCTGTCGCCGACGATGGACCCGGTCTGGAGATACGCCCGGGTGGGCTACCCAAGGGCACTGGCGTGGGTCTGCGCAACTGCCGTGAGCGTTTGCGTGAAATCTACGGCGACAAGCAGATTTTCACACTGAGTCAGACAGAACCGCACGGACTGACTATTATGATTAGCCTTCCACTGGAGCTAACCGAGGAAGAGTTGTGACGCCACTGCGAGCAATTGTTGTCGACGACGAACGCCTCGCGCGCAGAGGTCTGGCCCTGCGTTTGGCTGAGATACCTGCAGTTGAGGTCATAGCACAGTGTGCAAACGGCCACGAAGCACTAAGCGTAATCCACGGGGAATCGCCAGATCTCATATTCCTGGATATTCAAATGCCCGGTATGGACGGCTTCGATATGGTCTGCGAACTGCAGGCAGATGCGATGCCGCTGATCATCTTCGTCACCGCCTTCGACCAATACGCCATCGATGCATTCAAAGTGCACGCCGTGGACTACATCTTGAAACCCATCGACGAGGAACGGTTACGGGAGGCCGTAGGGCGCGCAGTTAACCGTCACTCACAACAAAAACCAGATTCCAAAGAGAACCTGCTGGCACTCGTCAGCGGACGTGACAGCGTTTCTAAAGCAAAAGAACTACTATCGAAGGAGGACACCGGCGACAAGGCCTGGCCCGACCGGCTGACGATAAAAGATGGTAATCAGTATCAGTTTATCCGTATCGACGATATCCAGTGGATAGATGCCGCCGGAGACTATATGTGTGTCCACGCCAAAGGTGAAACGCATATTATGCGTACCACCATGAAGCGTCTCGAATCCAGCCTCAACCCCGATGTTTTTATACGCGTCCATCGTTCCAGCATTGTGAGCGTCAACGCAATCGCAAGCGCAGCCTCCCATCTCAACGGCGAGTTCATTCTGACTTTGCATGGCGGCACAAATCTGAAGGTCAGTCGCAGCTACCGCGACAAAATTAAGTCTCTGCTAGGCAGTTAGCGAGACCCAAGGCTCAGCTTCGGCCAACGGTTTATCGCTCAATTCACTCCACTCATCGATGTCTCGCAGCACTTCGACGCAAGCGCGTTTAAGACACCGCGAACAATATCTATTGTATCTCCCAAGCCAAACGATCAAGTACAGCCTGGCCAGATTCGGCGACAACGCCACCAATACTCAAGTAGGGAGATACCAACATGACATATTCACTCTTCAAGCAACTCGCCAGCGCGACCGCCCTCGGGTTTAGCCTGTTAATTAGCAGCCTGGCCACCGCAGAGACCGCAGTGGAGCAAAGCGATCAGTCCCGGGCTTTCCAAACAGAGTCCATTAGCATTGCTTACTCCAGTGCGGAGCTTTCCACCGCCAAAGGTAGGGCAACGCTCTACAACAAGATTAAGCATGCAGCAAAACAGGTCTGCGGTCCCACCAGCAACCGTGAAGCAGGTGGACTGCAGTTGGCTTCTCGCAACCGCAGCTGCTACGACGAGACCATGGCGCTGGCAATGGATCAGATCGGTAATGGACAACTTGCCGCCTTGATGCAGTAACAGCGCTGTTCAAAACTCCTTTACGCCTCCTTTCCCCGGGAGGCTTTTTTGCTTCCTGTGAGGTTCAGCCAGACTCCCAGCGGCTCAACACATTGCAAATCGATGTTCGCGACGATCAGCCAGTGCAGGCAGATGATAAACACAGGCACTTTGTCATAAACTACCGTCGTTAATGAAAACGCTTCGCGGCGAATAGTAAACTGACTGACCCAGAGGTCTCCTAAACATCGCGGACGGATAACAATGCCTGAACTTTCTCTTTCTACGTGGGCAAATATTGCTGAAATTATTGGCGCAGGCGGGCTCATCAGCGGACTGATTTTCGGTTTCTTTCAAATTCGTCAGTATAGGAGTCAGCAGCGTGATGTAATTGCTATCAACCTCGCCCAGACTTTCTATAGTAAAGACTTGGCCCACGCCTTATCCCTTCTTCGCCCCCTGCATGACGACATCACGCTGCAAGAAATGCAATCGCTCGGAGACGAGTATGTGGAAGCCGCTATTACTGTTACCACGTCATTCGAGACCATGGGTATGCTGGTCCACAAGCGTATTGCCAGGCTTGATTTAGTTTTGGATCTCGCCGGGGGCATTATTACCGTCATGTCACGCAAGCTGCGTCAATGGCAACGGGACATGCGAGAAACACAGCAGCAGCCTTCCTGGGGTGAATGGTTTGAGTGGCTCGCGGACCAGGCGAACGCGGTAAAGCACAGTAAACAGCCTGCACATATTCGCTACCGGGATTGGACGCCTTAACCAGAGCAGGCCGTCCCTTGACCGTATCGCAAACGAGTATGTTGCTCCGCTTTTATCTTCGGCAGTCCAACCGCAGCCGGGGCGCGCCATTCACCAGAATCAGTCGCTAAAAAGCGCTCAGCCATCCGACCCTATAGGCTGACAAATACTAGCCAGCGTGTTTATCGCGCAGGTAGCGAGTCAATCAACCACAGAGCTGCTTGAGCTACTTGAATATAGTCAGGTCTAAGTGGTTCAATAGGGCATGCTGTGTATTGTCGCCGGGGGGCCACAACGCAGTGATCCAAACGCAAACACTGTTCGTACCGAATTTTTTTCTACCATGCCGAAGGGCTTCACTATGCATAAGAAAATTATTACACACGCTGTTCAGGCGGCCGTATTCACCACCAGCTTTGCCATTCCTCACATAGTCACGGCACAGGAAGCCGCGCTCGAAGAAGTGGTTGTTATCGCACGACGTCGTACGGAGGATCTCCAGGACGTACCCATTTCGGTTACGGTATTCAGCGAAACTGAAATTGAGGACGCCGGAATCAACCGGCCGCAGGACTTCATCTCTCTAACACCTAACGTGTCCATGGTAGATACCGCTAATGCGGGCGACACGCAGGTCACCATTCGAGGACAGTATTCAACTCGCGATGCAGAATCATCCTTCGCGTACGTAGTTGATGGCGTATTAATCACTAACCCTAACGCCTTCAACCAGGAGCTCTACGATATTGAGCAAATAGAAGTGCTTAAGGGCCCACAGGGAGCGCTATACGGGCGTAATGCTGTGTCGGGGGCCATTATTGTCAGCACCAAGCGACCCACTGATGAATTCGAATCCAGCCTCAAAGGCACGGTGGGCGAGGACAACCTATGGAAAGGTCAGGCAATGGTCAGTGGCCCAATCGTTGAAGACCAGCTATACGGCCGCCTTACCGGCTTTTATGGCGAAACAGATGGCCAGTTTGAAAATGATTTCACTGGGGAAGACGATGTTATTAACAACTGGGAAGAAACAGCCGTTCGCGGACGTTTGATCTGGGAGCCCACAGATCAGCTATCCATCGATGGTATCGCCAGCTATCGAAAGGTTAAAGGTGGAGCGATTAACTTCAACGCCTCACTTGCGTTGGACCAGGCAGCAGCTCTTGTTGGCGAGCCAGCCTTCTTCGAAGACGTCAATGACCACAACTTTAAATCTATTTTCAACGTGCCAGGTGAAAACAAGCAAACGGATTACTTCGTATCGCTGAAGGCTGACTACGAGACCGCTGCTGGCACACTGACACTCGTAGGCGCTTACGATGATATGGAGGAAAATTTAATTTCCGACGGCACTAGTGGCGCTTTCGGTGTTTACTCCAACGGAGCCGAAGCATCGAGGACTGAGTGTACGGAAACCTACAACACCATCGACTATGGTCCTCTACTGCAGGCACCTAACTACGCCATTCAGGATGGTCAACCTCCAGGCACGTACATCGGTAACTTCCAGCTAAATAGTTTCTTACCGCCCTATGGCCCGGATACCTGTGATGGCTACCAGTATCAGGAGCGCAACCAGAAGAACTCCAGTTTCGAAGCGCGCTTTACATCCAATGACGATAGCAGTCTGCGCTGGCTGGGTGGTGCGTATTATGCACGCATTGATCGTGAAGTCGTCGTCGCTTACGGCGCTGATCTGGGGCTGGGCTTCAACAGACAACCCTATGTACCGCCAGAAGGCCCCAACCCTACAGATCAGCTATTCTGGGATGATTTCATCACGGACGTCTACGCGGCTTTCGGCCAAATTGAGCTAGATGTGGGCAGCAACGGCGAACTTGCGCTTGCCCTGCGCTATGACGTTGAGGACCGCAAGGTCGAAAACAAGGTGCCCGATGTAAGAAGCGCTCAGGCCTATGGCGGCGGCGCTCCCATCAACCCCGCTTTTAACGCTGCTAGCGTGATTCCGGATCGCAGCGAGTCTTTTGACGAATGGCAACCTAAGGTGAGCTATACCTATGCCTTTACTGACGACCTTTCTGCCTATGCGTCATGGGGCCGCGGCTTTCGCTCTGGTGGCTTCAACAGCATCGGAAGCGAAGCGACAGTAGTAGGCACCTTTGGCACATATCCCACCGCGCCCCAAAACATTCAGGACGATTACGACAAAGAAGTCACCGAAACCTCTGAAATCGGCCTGAAATCCTTGTGGCTGGATGGCAGTTTGCGATTCAACGCAGCTGTGTTCTACACGGAGGTCGAGGACTATCAGTTCTTTAACTTCTTCGCAGGCCCCTTTGGCCTATTGCGTGTGGTCAACAACGTCGATGATGTTGAGATCTGGGGAGCCGAGTTTGATTTCGCATGGCGTCTGACCGAATCGCTGACCTTTACTGGCGGATATGGCGGCATCGATACGGAAATAAAGTCAAATTCCAATCGCCCTTATACCGAAGGCAATAAGGTTCCGTACGCCCCCGACGGCAGCGGTTCGTTAAGTCTGGAGTTCAAGCAGGGCATCTTTGAAGATCTGGAGTTCTCTACACGTGTCGACTATGAGTACGTTGGCAAAACCTGGTTCCATACCGTGCAGGACGACAATACTGTCAACTTCTTCACTAACCTGGAGCCTGTGTATGGTGTTCCCGGCTTCGGTTTTGGCACCAGCAATTTTAGCCGGACAGAGCGTGACGCCTATTGGAAAATGAATCTTCGCATCGGTATCGCCGGTGAAAACTGGTCGATTGTAGCCTGGAGCAATAATGTCACCGACGAGGATTACCTGGAAGAAATCATTCCCGCACCTGAGTTTGGCGGCTCCTTTGTTCACGATACCGCAGGTCGTATCAGCGGCGTCGATCTGACCTATAACTTCTAGCAAGTGGTGTAATGCGCTGGGCTGCGGTTTCATCGACCGCACTCCAGCGTCTAATTCAAAGGCTGCTGGCGTGTTGTTATCAGGCCCGATTCTCCTACCAGCTTAGCGCAAGCTCAGTCAGGTAAGTTCTCACCCCCGTCGTCCATTTGTGCAGGTCGCTGCCAATAGCCAAACTGGGGCGTCCAGTTGTCCGTGCCATACCCAGCCAGGCCCAACAAATTCCAGGCGGAACAAAAGCGGTCATCGGGACCAAAAACAACGGCGTTCTTCCTGCGAATGTTATCTCCATCGCGCACGTAAACCACAGCGCCCGGAACATTACCAGCACCGTCAATTACCGACTGTTCAGTCATATAAGGTCCTCCCCCATGAGATGCCGTGCGAAACCGCCAGCCGCGACTATTGGCAAACTGGCGCTGAAGTTGGGGATCGTCCTTAGATACCAACACCACGGAGAGTGTGGATTCCAGGTGAGGCAGGAAGCCATTGAATCCATCCGCCCACAGTGTGCAGTAGCGACAACCCTGGCCCATGTTATGTATCACCAAAAGGTTCTGGTGCCCGGCGAACAGGTCTGACAAAGAGGCCTCACCCTCGACAGTCTTAAACTCATAGTTGGGCACAACATCTCCGACCTCAGCGCGTCGCAGCTTATTCATCTTTTGGTTGAGTTCATAGATCTGCATCTCTAATTCAGCAATTTCAGTACTAGACATGTACTCTCCTCCCTGTTGTTGATGACTTGAACATAGCAGCGCAATGCGTTTACCGCCAAATTGGCCATTCATAGCGAGTGGATGCCGCACCATCGTAGCTTCCCCAGGGTTATACTGAGCGTTTACTCTGGTGAAGAATCCCCAAACCTCCATGGAAGGCCTTCCGACACCGCGGCGCTACTTTGCTATTTTTGCTATTTCCTGCGGCACCGCGGTCACAGTGATCGATGGCCACATTCCCAATGTCGCGCTGCCGACGATCGCTATTGAATTAGGAATTCCTGCCTCCGCTGCCGTGCTAATCGTCAGCGTATACCAACTGGTACTGGTAATGAGCCTTCTGCCGTTTTCGGCACTCGGCAATCGCATCGGGCTCAAACGCATGTATCAGCTCGGTCAGTTGCTGTTTTTGGTCTCAGGGGTTTTGTGTTATCTCGCACCCACACTTGAGCTGTTACTAGCTGCTCGCACCGCCCAGTCTCTGGGCGCTGCGGCGGCGCTTAGC